>DASYRF010000065.1:0-13830 GCA_036004705.1 Myxococcota bacterium | reverse complement strand
CCCGCGCCTGCGCCTCGCGGGCGACCCCTTCCGCCTCCACGAGCGCCTGCGCCGTCCGTTCCAGGATCGGCTCGTACGGTCCGAGCTTCTCCTCGACGCGCTCGCGCACGAAGTCCGTGCGCTGGCGCGCCTGCCTGAGCGTCGTCCCGATCACCTGCGCGATGGCCGCGACGCCCCTGTCCTTCTGAACCATGAGTCCCATGGCCCTTCTCCTTGTCCGGCCGAAGCCGGACGGCTCCCTGACGATCGCGGGGCCGGTGCTCCCGCACCGTGCCTTCACGCGACCAACGGTTCCGCCCGGGCTTCCCGCCGCCGGCCCATCCGGCGGCGTTGTTCTCGTGCGCCGTTGCACCCCAGCCAAAGCACCTTCCGAGCCGGCGCAACGGGTACGCGTTTTCGGGCACTTAGCTCTTGGCGCGCCGCGGATCGGCCAAGAGTTGGCCGATCGATCGGCCAAGAGTTGACCGATCATCGGTCAAGAGTTGGCCGATGCGGCGCCCCCTCCGCCGGCCCACGCAACGTGACGCCCTGCGGCGGTACGTAATTTTCGACCCACCCCCTGGTGAGCGCACCAGACGCCGTCCGGAGCTCCGGCGACCGGCTGGTGAGCACAGCAGACGCCGTCCGGAGCTCGCGCGACCGGCTGGTGAGCACACCAGACGCCGTCCGGAGCTCCGGCGACCGGCTGGTGAGCACAGCAGACGCCGTCCGGAGCTCCGGCGACCGGCTGGTGAGCACAGCAGACGCCGTCCGGCGCTCGGGCGACCGGCTGGTGAGCACAGCAGACGCCGTCCGGAGCTCCGTCGACCGGCTGGTGAGCACAGCAGCCGCCTTGCGGAGTGTCGGCGAGCGTCTGGTGCGTGCAGCAGGCCGCTTCCGCCCGTCCGGCGACCGTCGGGTGTGCGGCCCGGCCGGCGTGTGGGAGCCCGGCGATCATCCGATGTGCGCACGGGACCCTTCCCGGAGCTTCGATGAGCGTCCGGTGCGCAAACCGGCCGCGCTCTGGACGCTCGGCGCCCGTCGGGTGCGCATCCCCGATGGCTTGCGGCCCCCTGGCGAGTCCCTCGTGTGCCGACCGGCCGCTTCGCCGGGACTCCTGCCGCGACGGCGGCGGCGACTTGGGCTCCTTCGTTCAGCGCGCCGGCGGCCGGTCAGCCGCGGCGTCCGCGCGAGGGTCGCCGCCGCGCGCGGGACTGGGGCGGCGAGCTCGCCGGTGGGGTTCCCGGTTCGCTGCCCTTCGCACCGCCTGCGCCGGCCGACCCCCGCCGCGCGCGCGCCGTGCGGCGTGGAGGCTCGCCCGGGCGGGGCGGAACGGGCGGCGACTTTGCCGGAGGCGCGGGCGGGGGCGCGTCGAGGCGGGCGAGCGCGTAGGTGAGATCCGCGGGCAACGGCGCTTCTACGTCGACGCGCGCGCCGGTGGCGGGCGAGGTGAAGCCCAGGCGGGCGGCGTGTACGAACGGGCGCTCCAGCGCGCCGACGGCGCGCGCCAGCCGGTTCAGGCCCGGGTCGCCGTAGCGCTCGTCGCCGGCGACGGGGTGGCCGGCGTCGGCGAGGTGGCGGCGGATCTGGTGCGTGCGCCCCGTGTCGACGGTCACGTCCAGCAGGCTGAAGGCGCCGCCGTGGAGCGTGCGGCGTCGCTCGAAGTGCGTCCGCGCCGTCAGGAGCTTGCCCGGCTCGCCCGGCTCCGGCAGCGCGCGGTCGAGCGTCTCGCGCACCGGCGTGCTGCCGCCGGCGAGCACGACGTAGCGCCGGTCGACCGCCGACGCCGCGAACGCCTGCCCGAGCCGCTCGACGGCCGCCTTGGAGCGCGCAAACAGGATCGCGCCGCTCGTCCCCGCGTCCAGGCGGTGGACCGGCCAGAGCGTTCGCTCGCCGCCCGCGGCCGCGAGCAGGAGCGCGTCGAGGGAGTCCGGGCCGGTGCTGGCGAGGCCGCCGGGCTTGGCGAGCACCACGCACGCCTCGTCCTCGTACAGGCGCGGCGGCGCCCATGCGTCGGCCGTGCGGGCCAGCAGCGCGACGACGTCGGCGCGGTCGGTCAGCGGCTCGGCGTCCACCGGCACGGCGCGTACCGTGCGCAGGCCGCTCGCGCGCAGCCGTCCCAAGTCGCGCGCCGCGCGCTCGGGGTCGCTGCCGACGTAGGCCGCCCGCCCCGCGCAGCTGGCCGCGATCCAGGACGCCTGCGCTTCGTCCAGCGCGCGCGCGCCTCCGACGATCAGCACTGCCGGATAGCGCCCGGGCGTGGCGGCCGGCGCGTCGCCGGGCCTTGGTGGCGGCGCGCTCGGCGCGGCGGGCAATGGACGCACTTCGGCCAGCGCGGCGGGGAGCGCACGCACTTCGGCCGGAAGGCCCGCGGCGGCGATGGCGTCGCGCGCGTCGTCGGCGGCCGGGCCGTCGTCCTCCAGCAGGAGCGCCGGCACGTCGCCCATCGCGCGCGCGCAGGGAAGGGCGTGCAGCCCGGCGCCCGCGTGGACGCAAAGCAGCACCGGCTCGCCGCCGCCGCGCGCGCCCGCGGCCACGCCCGCGCCCTCGCCCAGCCAGGCCGCGGCGATCGCCGCTTCGCGCGCCACCATCGCGAGGTTCGGCCACAGCGGTGTCTCCATCGATATCTGGAAGCGCACGCCGCCCACCTCCACCGGCAGCCGCGCCGCGCCGAGCGCCCGCGCGCCACCCTCGCCGGCCAGCACGACCTGCGCCTCCGGCTCGTCCTCGCCGCCTGCCGCCGTCCCGACGCGCAGGGTCGCTTCGCGCACGCCCTCCGGCGCGCGCGCCCGCAGCTCGTCCACGCGCCGCGCGAGTGCGTGCGTGACCACCTTGCAGTGCGGGAGGTCCGTCACGGCGCCGCCAGAGGCGCGCGCGCCCACGATCGACCGGGTCCGCCCGCCGGCCGCGGCCGGCGCCGGCGCGACGGCCAGCCGGGCCGTGCTGCGATAGCCCGTGACGGCCGGCGCGCGCTCGCACGGCGCGACGTCGATCTCCGCGTCCCGTTCCGCGAGCAGCGGGACGCGCGCGAGCGCCGCGGCGACGCGCGCGCGCTTCAGGCGCAAGGTCTCGTCCACCGGCAGGTGGATGAGGGCGCAGCCCCCGCAGGGGGCCGCGTGCGGGCAATCGACGCGCGCGCTCACGATGCGGGCCTTGTACTTCGCCCTTGCGCAGACCGTAACCCCCATTTATCATTGACAGGTCCCCCTCTGATGGGTAAGGTCCGCCATCCCGCGCCGGGTGGATGTGCTAACCCTGCTGCGATACTTGTGTTTTTGGCGTCACTGCATCACCGCGCTGAGGAGAACCGAAGATGAGGCGAGTTGTGTTGATGGGGGCGGCTGCGCTCTTGTTGGGCGCTGCGCTCACGACGACGGGTTGTAAGGGCTGTCACAAAGAAGGGTTTGACGGCGGCGCGCTGGATGGCGGCACCGACAGCGGCGCCACGGATAGCGGCCCGGTGGTGGTCGGCAGCGGCTGCGAGCCGCTCCAGCCCGGCGATCCCGTCGTGCCGGGTGGCCTCGGCGCGTGCTGCGAGGACGCGGTGGCCGGCGGCTCGACGCCGGAGTGCCAGCCGCCCCTCGGCTGCTTGAACGGCTTCTGTACCCTGCTGGCCTGCGGCTCGGACGCGGACTGCAGCGGCGCGATCGGCCCTAGCGATCGTTCGCCGTTCCCCGTGGGGACCACGTTCGGCTGCGTGACCGCCGCGACGAACGTCGCCGCGCTCCAGTACTGCGCGCCGCTCGGCGTCGGCCGCCGCGAGTGCGCCGGCCCGACCGGCGAGGCATGCGCCGCCGGCGAGACCTGCGTCATCGCCTGGGACCCCGACGACTTCTTCGGCGCGGTGTGCGAGACGAACGTCTCCGAGCCCGCCTCGATCCGCCCCGCCACCGGCCCGCTCGCCGAGGGCGACGCCTGCAACCTCTCCTCGGTGCGTCCCTGCGCGACGAACGGCGACTGCCGCACGGTCGGCGGTGCCGCCATCGAGACGTGCGACGTGGCCTCCGGCACCTGCGTGCTGGTGAGCCCGTACACGAAGTACCAGTGCCCCGGCATGGAGGGTCCGACCGAGTTCGTCCGCCCCGGCGTGTTCATGGTGACATTCACCTACTCCGGCCCCGGCGGCATCCTCGGCATGGAGGGCGGCTGCCTCGCCGGCCTCTTCGGCAGCACGCCGACCTGCACCAGCTTCTGCGACCCGGCCATCAACGACTGTGCGACCGGCTTCTCCTGCGCCCCGTGGGACTTCTGGGCCGACGGCACGGTCGGCATCTGCGTCGCCCAGGAGTGCCGCTACAACTACGGCCCCATCCCGGCGAACGACACCGCCAACATCGTCGGCCTGACGATCGTCGCCCCGCCGAGCTGCACGACGGCGACCGACTGCGACGGCTTCAACGGCGGCGCCTTCGGGTCGCGCTGCATCGACACCGACGGCAACGGCGTCGGCGACACCTGCGAGTTCGTCGATCGCGTCACCCTCTGCCCGCCGGGCATGGTGTGCGGCCGCTCGGTCTGGTCGGACTTCTTCAACCAGGGCGTGCCGGCGATGGACGCCCTCGCCCGCACCGACCTGGACACGTTCGAGATCCACTGCGTCCCCGAGATGCCCGGCGCCACCGGCGTGCTGGGCGACCCCTGCGAGGACGGCTTCGACTGCCTCTCGGGCCTCTGCACGCGGGGCGACCTCTACGACCCGACCACCATGGGCTCCCCGGTGGCGGTGTCGGGCACGTGCACCGAGGTCTGCATGAACGACGCGTCGTGCGCGGCGGCGAGTGGCTCGCCCGAGGTCTGCATCAACTACGGCATCTTCGGCGGCGGCGCGACGTCCGACTGGCCGCTGTGCGTTCCGGCCGCGGACCTCTTCATGATCACCTACTGCCAGCAGGACGCCGACTGCGCGGCGAACGAGGGTTGCGGCTTCCTGGCGTTCCGCACCGGCACGGGCGCCTGCCTCGACCGCACCGGCGTGCTGGCCGACCAGACGCAGACCGGCGTCACCGGCATCGTGGACGAGCAGCCGAACGGCGCGACCTGCTACAACAACATCAACCGCTGCACCGCGGGTGACGACGGCGTCGAGGACTCGACCGTCGCCAACGCCACCGCCGGCAGCTGCGCCAACGACGACCAGCTGGCCAACAGCAACAACTGCGCCTCGGGCATCTGCTTCGACGGCGACGACCTGTCGGGCGGCACGGTGGACGGCCCGGCGGTCTGCTCGGGCGTCTGCAACGACAACAGCGACTGCGTGGGTCCGCAGATCTGCGGCAACGTGCTGTTGAACAACAACTCGACGGACGACGGGACGGACGACACGGTCATCGGTCTGTGCCTGACGTTCCAGCCGGTCACCGGCGGCTGCACCACGGACCTCGACTGCGCGCCCGCGGGCGTCTGCGACGACGGCATCGCGGTCCCGGCGACGTGGGGCGAGACGTTCGGCGAGCGCTCCTCGGGGATCTGCTACGCGCTGGCGGCGGCCATCGGCGATCCCTGCACGGCGGACACCGACTGCAACCTCGGCAACCGTTGCATCGCGGACAACAGCGGCGGTGACCCGACGATGGGCTTCACCGGCGGCTACTGCGTCATGGACGGCTGCGCCTACGACCCGATGACGGGCGTCGGCACGGCCGACGACTGCCCCGGTGGCGCCACCGCCGCGGTCTGCGCGAACACCGGCGCGGCGGGCACCTGCTTCGACCGCTGCGTGATGGACAGCGACTGCCGCAACGGCCCGACCGACTACACCTGCCAGGAGGTCATCATGGGCTCCGGCGAGATGGGCTGCCTCCCGCCCCCGGCGTAGTCGTCGCCTGATGCAACGGGGGGTGCGTCCTGCGCCCCCCGGTCCCGTCTCCCCGAACGCGCGTCACAGCTTCTTGCGCATCACGTCCATCTCCACGCCGCAGACCGTGATCGTGGCGGCCGCCTCGTAGCCTTGGCGCAGGTACAGCGCGCGGGCCGGGTTCGTCGTGCGCACCTCGAGCTGCACGAAGGGCTGCTTGCGGGCGCCGGCGTCGCGGTGCAGAAAATCGAGGAACGCGGTGCCGAGGCCGCGCCCGCGCTCGCCGTCGGCGCAGCCGAGCGACTGGAGGCGCAGGCACGGGCCGGGGGGTGCGGACTTCAGCGAGAACTCCGCGCTGAAGCGTAGGTAGCGGGCCAGCGCGCGCAGGCCGAAGGCGCGGCGGTAGGCGTCGAGATGGCGGGCCAGGTCGTCGGCGCGCGGCTTCCACCCTTCTTGGTAGACGACGGCGGCCGCGACGTAGCGGCCCTCCTCGCGCGCCGTCATGACGTCGGAGCGCTCGGGGCCTTCGCCGGCGAGGTGGAAGAGGGCTACTTGCAATTCCCAGAAGCGCGCCATCTGCGCGGGGGTGAGCTGAACTTGCTGGCGCAACGACGCGTCCTCGGCGAACGCTTGTTGCACCACGAGGGCGACGGCGGCGTCGTCGCCCGCGCCCTCGGCGATCGGGCCGAACTGGATGTGCCTCATCGCGCGGGCGCCATGTAAACCTCGCGCCCGGCGACCACGGTACGCAGCGTGCGCACGCCGCGCAGCGCCGCCGGGGCGACGGCGGTGGGATCGGCGTCGACGACGGTGAGGTCGGCGGTGGCGCCGGGGCGCAAGACGCCGAGCGCGCCCTCGGCGTGGACGGCGAAAGCGGCGCCGCGCGTGAAGCCGGCCAGCGCCTCGGCGAGCGTGAGCCGCTCCTCGGGCCGCCAGCCGCCGGGCGGCGCGCCCGCCGGGTCCATGCGCGTGACGGCCGCGTAGATGGAAGACCAGGGGTTCTCGTCCTCGACGGGCGCGTCGGAGCCGAGCGCCAGCGCCGCGCCGGCGCTGGTGAGCGTGCGCCAGGCGTAGGCGCCGTGAATGCGCACGTGCCCCAGGCGCGCCTCGGCCCAAGGCATGTCGCTGGTGGCGTGCGTAGGTTGCATGCTGGCGACCACGCCCAGCGCGGCGAAGCGCGGTACGTCCGCGGGCGCGACGACCTGCGCGTGCTCGATGCGGTGGCGCCGCGTGTGATCGTCCCCCTCGGCGGCGGCGATGGCGTCGAGCGCGCCGCGCACGCCTCGGTCGCCGATGGCGTGGATGGCGAGCTGGAAGCCGGCGGCGTGCACGGCGGCGGCGCGCGCCACCAGGTCGGCCGGCGCCGTCACCAGCAGTCCTTTCGTGTCGCGGCGGTCGCTGTAGGGGGCGATCAGCGCGGCGCCGCGCGAGCCCAGCGCGCCGTCGGCGAAGAGCTTGACGCCCACGACGCGCACGAGCCCGGCGCCGCCGCGCGAGGCACCGGCGGCAGAGCTGACCGCCACGTCCGCGGACAGCGGCGTGCGCAGGGTCGCCTCGAATTCCGCGGCGGGCCGCTGCCCGTCGAGGAACACCCAGACGCGCAGCCCGAGCCGCCCTTCGGCAGCGAGCGCGCGCAGGACGGCGAGCACTTCGGGCGTCGTGCCCATGTCGTGGACGCCCGTCAGCCCGGCTTTCGCGCACAGCGCCGCGCCGGCCAGGACGTCCTCGCGCAGCTCCGCCTCCGTCGGCGGCGGGAGCTTCTTTTCGATCAGGTCGATGGCGTTGTCGACGAACACGCCCGTGGGCGCGCCCGCGGCGTCGCGCAGGATCTCTCCCCCGGCCGGGGCCACGGTGTCGGACGTGACGCCGGCGGCGCGCATCGCGGCGGCGTTGACCCACACGGCGTGGCCGTCCACGCGCGTCAGCCAGACCGGGTGGTCGGGCGCGGCGTCGTCGAGCAGCGCGTGGGCGGGAAAGCGCTTGTCCGGCCAATCGTTCTGGTCCCAGCCGCGCCCGCGGACCCACGCGCCGGCGGGCGCGCGGCCCGCGGCGTCGCGCACCAGGCCGGCGACCTCTTCGGCGGAGCGCGTGCCCTTGAGATCGAGCTGCCGGTGCGCCAGGCCGAGGCCGCGCAGGTGCAGGTGCGCGTCCACGAGCCCGGGCAAGACGGCGGCGCCGCCGAGGTCCACGCGCCGCCCGTGGAGCGCCGGCGGCGGCGCGCCGTCGAACAGGTGCGTCACGCGGTCGCCTTCGATGCGCAGCCCCGCGGCGCGCGGGTGCGCGGGATCGCCGGTGAGGACCACGGCATTGAAGTAGATCACCGCGTCGTCTCCGGCGGCGGCGGCGCCGGCGGGCGTCGGGCCGGCGGGCCGGCAACCTGCGCCGGCGGCCAGCAGCGCGGCGGCGAGGGTGCCCGCGCCGAGGCGCCCGATGCGGACCCGGGCGCGCGCGGGGCGCCGGAACGGCACCACGGCGGCGCGGTCGGCGCGCGGCGCGAGCGGCATGGCCCTGGCATGTTGCTTCACCGCGCGACGCGCGGCAAGGGTCGGACGGGGAGAATCCCGCGTCAGCAGGCGCCGCCGGCGCCGCCGTCGCACGCGGCGTCGGTGCCCGGAGCGCTGTCGGTGCCGGGGGCGCTGTCGGTGCCGGGAACGGCGTCGGTGCCGGCGGCGTCGGTGCCCGGCACCGCGTCCGTGCTGGTCGCGTCGGTCCCCGGGCCGGCGTCGCTCATCGACGGCGGGAGGCACTGGCATCCGGGATCCTGCGTGCACAGCACGTTCTCGCGCTCGGGGTGCCGGCAGACGAGCGTCACGTCGCCGTTCTGCACGCAGTCCGTGTCGAGCTGGCAGCGCTCGCCTTCGCGCTGCTTGCAGCCGGGCGTTGCCGCCGCCAGCGCCGCCGTCGCGACGAGCGCCAGCCACGTTGCTTGCCGCCACCACGTTCCCGCTCGCGTGCTTGCGCTCATGCGCTCGGTCTCCTCCGCCGCCCGCAGACGCCTGGCGCGTACGGCGCTGTTACACCTCGTCGCCGCGGCCGTCAATGGACTTCGGCCGCCACCCGATCGACACCTGTTTGGCCCAAAAGTGACGCGACGGTGTTAGACTCGGCACAACTCGGAGAAGGTGACTTCATGCGTGGACTCGTGCGGGGGCCGCTCGTCGCGGCGTGGGGGCTTTGGTGCGCGCTGGCGGCCGCCGGCTGCCATTGCAAGGAAGAGCCGGGGACTGACGCCGGCGCCGACGCGGGCAGCGACTCGGCGGTGCCGGCCTGCGATCCGGCGTTGACGCTCGACTCGGTGCTCCCGGCCGTGCCGGCGCCGACCGGCGGCGCGCAGGCCGCGTTCGCGGGCGAGATCACCGGCGCCAACGCCGCCGCCGAGCTCATCGGCGGCGACGCCGCCAGCGGCATGGTGGGCGACTACTTCCTGCGCAACGACCGCATCCGCGTGCTCATCATGCGGCCGGGCAACTTCTACGCCTGGGGCCGCTACGGCGGGAACATCATAGACGCCGATATCGTGCGCCCGGCGGCCGAGCCGGGGAACGACCAGTTCGGCAAGCTCAACACGTTTTATCGCACCGGCCGCACGGCCGACTTCGACACCTGCACCGTGATCCAGGACGGCGCGGCCGGCGGGGCCGCGGTCGTGCGCTGCACCGGCACCGACCAGCTCCTCGATTCGCTGAACGTCGCCTCCGCCGTGCCGCTGCCGCTCGACGAGCGCCTCAGCCCCGAGATCCCGCTGCCGCTGCAGATCGCCGCCACCTACGTGCTAGAGCCCGGCGCCGATCACGTCGAGGTGCACTGGACCTTCCTGAACTTGGGAACCGACCCCATCGCCACGAACCTCGGCTACCTGCTCGACACCGGCGGGCTCATCGAGGTCTTCCAGCCGAAGGTCGGCTTCGGCGCGCTCGGCTTCGCCGCCATTCTCGCGGGCGGCGACAGCTCGCCGTGGATCGGCTACCAGGGCCCGGACATCGCCTACGGCGTCATCCCCTACAACCTGGACGCCGCCGGCAACGTCGATCCCACCGCGCAGAACGCTCAGCTCACCATCTCCGGCGTGAGCGTCACGCTCTTCCGCGCCGCCTCGATCCTCGAAGCCTTCAACGCCGACGTGGGCGCCATGCAGATCGAAGGGTGCGCGGCGATGGACCAGCCGCTCGACTTCGTGGTGTCGTCGCCCGACGTCGGCGCCGTCGGCACGCGCGCCGTCGCCACGCTCGGCCTGGGCGGGGGCAGCGTCTCCGGCACGGTGACGGTCGGCGGCGCGGCGGCCGGCGGCGTGCGCGTGGTCGCGCTCGAAGACCTCGGCACCCTGGGCGTGCTCGACGGCGCGGACGTGCCGTGGTCCAGCTTCCAGACGGCCGCCGACGGTACCTACGGCGGCGACCTCCCTGCGGGCGACTGGCTCTTGCTCACCGACGGCAAAGGTCTCGCCTACGATCCCGCGCTGCCGGATGGCGTCTTCCCCGTGGCGCTCGCCGCCGCCGGCCAGGCGACCGCCGACTTCGACCTGCCCGCGCCCGCGACCCTCGACTACGTCGTGACCGACGCCGACACCGGCACGCCGCTGCCGGCGCGCATCATGGTCATCGGGGACGATTCCTCGCCCTGCAAGCGCAAGTGGCGTGACTGCGACGAGGGCGACAGCTCCAACCCCGACGAGCTCGTCAACCAGCTGAAGAACGCCCTGGCCGGCGACTCGGCCGTCGACGGCGCGCTGCGCCTCGAGCCCGGGTCCTACCGCGTCTTCGTCACGCACGGGCCCGAGTGGACCGAGCACGACGAGGTGATCAACGTGGCCGCGGGCGACAGCGTCACGGTCACCGCCGCCCTGCGTCGGATGATCGACACCACCGGCTACGTCGCCGGCGATTTCCATCAGCACGGCGTGAACTCGCCGGACGCGCCGGTGACGCTCGACGAGCGCGTGCGCGCCTACCCATGCGAGGGCGTCGAGTTCATCGCCTCCTCGGACCACGACGTTCTCACCGACTACGCGCCCGTCATCGCCAGCCTCGGCGCCGGCGCCTGGCTGGAGTCGAGCGTGGGGGTCGAGACCACGACCTTCGATTACGGCCATTTCAACGCCTTCCCGCTGACGGTGGACCCGCTCAGCCCCAACAACGGCGCGATCGACTGGGCCAACGGCGACACCTACTTGAACATCGGCCCGGACATGATCTTCATGGAGCACCGTGCCCGCGGCGCGCTGGTCGTGCAGGTGAACCATCCGCGCAACAGCGCCTTCCTCGGCAACTTCGACCAGGCGTCGCTCGTCTTCGACTACGCGACGCGCTACGTGGGCGACGACCCGATGAACGCCGGCATGCGCGCGGCGGTACGCCTGAGCGACACGGCGCCGCTCTTCTCGCCGAACTTCGACTCGTTCGAGGTGTGGAACGGCTTCAGCGGCGACGACAGCAACGGTGACGGCGTGCGCGAGGACGTGACGGTGGACGCGGTCTTCTACGACTGGATGCGCTTCACCGCCTTCGGCCTGCTCTACACGGGCATGGGCAACAGCGACTCGCACCGCGTGTCGCTGAAGATGGCGGGCTATCCGCGCACGATGGTCGCGGTGCCGGACGACACCGCCATCGGCAGCCTGGAGGCCGACGTGATGGCGACGCTGAACGGCAGCGGCCCGGCGCCGCGCGACACGGTGGTGACGGACGCCCCCATGTTGCGCGTCGTCGACGACAACGGCATCAGCGCGGTCGGCCGCGTGCTCGACGCCAGCGGCGGCCCGGTGTTCCTGACGGTGGAAGTGCGATCGCCGGAGTACGCGCCCATCGACACGCTGGAGCTGTTCCTGGGCACGAGCGACGACGACGGCTCGCTGCGCCCGGCGGGGAGCAGCGCGCTCATTCCGTCGCTCTGCTTCACCGACCGCACCGGCCTCACGGCCGGGGACACCTGCGCGCTCGCCACCGCCGGCGCGCCCGGGCCGCTCGACGCCATGCTGGTCGGCAGCGGGGGCGACAACGTCTGGATCGCTTCCGAGCCCCTGCAGGTCACCGCCAACGGCGACACGTTCGTCTTCGTGCGCGTCTACGGGACGGTGGCGATCCTGCCGATCCTGCCCACGGACATCTCGGGCGTGACCCCCGCCGACATCGTCGCCGGCACCGCCGCCCTCGACAACAACGGCGTCCCGGCCATGGCCATCGTCGGCCCCATCCTGATCGACGCCGACGGCGACGGCGTCTACACCGCCCCCTACGCTCCGTAACTGCCGCCCGCGCGGCGGCGCGCCAAGGTACGGCGCACCGGGGAGCGCCGTGGACGAGCACGCGGGGGGCGGTCGGCGCTCCGCCGCCTGCCGTCGAGGCACTCGGCCCGTACAAGCGATCACCCCGCGCCCGAGCGCGCTGGCACCGCTGGCGTGTCAGTCCGCGTCGCGCGCGCAGCGGAAGCCGGTATCGGCGGTGCGGCGCGACGGGTCGTCGTAACCGCGGCGCGCGGCGCGCGTGTGCGACGGGGCGCTGGTCCAGGCGCCCCCGCGCACGCCCTTGAAGAAGCCGCCCTCCGGGCCGCGCGGACTCACGGTCGGCGCCGCCGCGTAGTAGTCGCGCTCATAGAAGTCGGCGACCCATTCCCAGACGTTGCCCGCGAGGTCGGCCGCGCCGTACGGTGACGCGCCGCGCGCGAACGATCCCGGCGGCGCAGTGAAGAGGAACCCGTCGGCGGCGTCGTAGGCAGGCTCGGCGCCGCCGCCGTGGTTCGCGCGCCCTTCCTCCCAGTCGTCGCCCCACGGCCAGACCCAGCCGTCGGGGCCGCGCGCCGCCTTCTCCCATTCCGCCTCGGTGGGAAGGCGCTTTCCGACGAACGCGCAGTAGGCGGCGGCGTCGTCCCAGGTCACGCCCACGACCGGCAGGTTCGGTCGGTCGAAGCGCGGGTCGGCGCTTCCGGCCGCTTCGGGCAGGTCGGTCGCGTAGTGCGACGGCGTGCAGCGCGCCGCCTCCACGCAAGCCGCGTAGGCGCCGAAGGTCGCTTCGCCGCGGTCGACCGCGAACGCCGGGAGCCACAGCCGCCGCGCCGGGGTCTCGTCGCCCACCTCGTCGGGGTCGCAGGCCGCGCGCTTCTCCTCGGCGGCGCACAGCGCCAGCGCCGCCGCCGCCTGGTCGGGATTGCTGCCGCGTGTGAACCACCCGGCGGGCACCAGGGTCATTCCGGTGAGCCCCACGTCGGCGCGCACGTGTGCGCCGGCGCGCGCGTGCGTGGCAGCTTCGGCGGGACGAACCGCCGCCAGGCGCGCGGCGGACGCACCCACGGCGGCAGCTGCCGCGGCGGCGAGGCAGGCGGCGTGCGGGGACGCTCGCGGCCGGAAGCTCATCGTCGGCTTCCTCCCTGCCGCGCCTCGCCGTGGCGCTAGCCGCGCGCGGGGACGCCGACCGCCGGAAGCGCGGCGGTGGCGGCCTCGTCGCTCACGAGATCGGCGAACGTGACCTTGTCCAGGATCTTGGCGCTGGCGCGCTCGGCTTCGTCGAGCAGCATGTCCAGCTCGTCGCGCTCGTCGAGGTCGAGCACCTCCACGGCGTCCACCTCCGTCACGTCAGGCGCGCCGCGCGCAGCCGGCGGCGCGCCGGCGCCGGCCGGCCCGCCGGCAGGAGACTCGCCGCCGCCGCCGCGCCGCCGCCCGTCGTCGGCCTCCCCCGGGCCCGGCTGCGCCACGGCGCAGACCTCCTGGAGGGAGATGCGGTGCAAGGGCCGCGACGGCATGTACCCTTCGTTCTCCCCGGGCTCGCCGTGCAACAACAACAGGCCCGCCTCGCGCAGCCGGCGCGTCAGGTAGGTCGCCTCGTGGTCGCCCATCGCCATCCGGTGGCGCAGCTCCTCCAGCGGGTAGGGGCCGTCGCCGCGGGCGAAGCGCGTGGCGACCGCCAGGAAGACGCGGGCGGCGAACCGCGGCGTCACGCGCCGCAGGATGGCCTCGGCGGTACCGGCGCCGGTGCGCCGTCCGCGTTCCTTCTCCGTGAGCCCATGGATGTTCTGCGCCGTGTGGGCGATCTCGCAGCCCACCAGGATGATGAGCCACGTGACGTAGA
>DASYRF010000064.1:0-1652 GCA_036004705.1 Myxococcota bacterium | reverse complement strand
TGAGCTACGCGCCGCACGTCGCGTTCTGGGCCCAGCGCGGCCGCGCGCTGACCAGCGAGCTGGTCGGCGGCAACCGCGAGAAGCTCTCCGGCGCCGAGTGCGCGACGATCGCCACGCGCGCGATCGCCCTGCTCCCGGACGGGCACGGGCCGGTGACGATGCGCATCGACTCCGCCTACTACGCCGTCGAGCTGCTGCAGCGCCTGCGCCGCGCGCAGGCGCGCTTCACCGTCTCGGTGCCGCGCAACCAAGCGATCTGGAAGACGCTCGCCCAGATCCCCGATGCCGCCTGGACAGACGCGCTGGAGATGCCCGGCGCGCAGGTCGCCGAGACGACCTACCGCCCGTCCGGCTGGCGTCACGAGCCGCTGCGGCTGGTCGTCCGGCGCGTCCCCTTCAGCGCGCAGAAGATCGCCGACGGCAGCCTGACCGCGCGGCGACGCAAGACGATCCACCCCGAGCAACTCGCGCTCGCGCTCGACGGGCAGGTCGCGTCGGTGTTCGGCTACAGCTTCATCCTCACCGACCTCCCCGACGACCGTGACGCGGTCTGGGTCGAGCACTTCCACCGCCACCGCGCCCAGATCGAGGAACGCCTCAAGGACACCAAGCTCGGCCAAGCCCTGCGCCACCTGCCCTCCGGTGACATCAACGCCAACCGCGTCTGGCTCACGGCCGCGCTGCTCGCGCTCAACCTCACCGCCTTCTGCTGCGACCTGTGTCCCGCCGCCGGCGCCTCCGGCAAGGCGCCCGACGACGCGCCGCTGCGGCGCGCCGCCGACACGCTGCGCCGGATCCTCTTCTGCGTCCCCGCCCGCATCATCCGCACCGCCAGGCGCACGATCCTCAGGCTGCCGGAAGGCTTCCGCCACGCCGACGTCTTCCAGGCCACCCTCGACGCCGTCTACGCGCTGCCACCACCCTGACCCCGGCCCGCGCCGCGCCGACGTCGACCCCCGCAAGCCCGCCCAACTCGGCGACCCGCCAACCCGCCAGATCGACCACAACGACGGCCGATCACCACGCCGCGCGCCCGTTCACCACCCCGCAAGCGGCCGATCCTCACAACCAACCGTCAGATCAGCCCACCGCCCACGCAACCCGCCCCTACTCACTGAAGTAGGTCAGAGCTCCTCGACATGGAATCACTCATCCAGCTGCGAGACCATCGCGTAGGGGGCACCCTCACCGGCACGCCCATCGCCCTGAGCAGGAACTTCGGCGCGAAGCGGCGGTGGGGTGTGCCGTAAGGGTGGTTCGGTGATGCGTGCCGGTGACCGTCCGACAAACGGCACACACTTCTAAGCGTGTCCGGACTCAAGATCGGCTACGCCCGCGTCTCCACCGACGCCCAAGACCTCACTGTCCAACGCGATGCCCTGCAGGCGCTCGGTGTCGAATCGGATCGCGTCTACGTCGACCACGGCTTCACGCCGACGGGCGCGCGCTCCTGCTCCACCTCTCCGCGTGGCACCTCTGGCTCGAAGACGACGCCGACGAGCGCACCGCCTGAGCCGCGCCGGGCTCTGCCATGGCCTGGTCTAACGGAGAGACTCGCTCAGGTTTTGCGGAGCTATCCTTTACCCGGCGTCGCAGCACCGAATCGCGCGCCGCCCACGGAAGCCTGACCCCCTTCCGCGTTGCACGTGCTG
>DASYRF010000063.1:0-6981 GCA_036004705.1 Myxococcota bacterium | reverse complement strand
GCGGCCGCCGCCGGCGCCGGCACGGGCGCGACCGACACCGACGCCGGCATCAGGCGCAGCACGTCGCCCGGATAGATCCAGTGCGGGTTGGTGATGATGGGGTTGTACGCCCAGATCTTCGGCCACAGGTACGGGTTGCCGAAGAAGTAGCCGCACAGATCCCAGAGCGTGTCGCCGGGCTGCACGACGTAGACCTCGCCGGTGGGCGGGGCGCCCTCGCCTGACGCATAGATCGTGCCGGTGTCGTCGCCGATGCGCCCGCCGCCGCGGCCGCCGACGACGATGCCGATGTTGCCCACGTCGGGCGGCCCTTCGGTGCCGGGGGCGGGCACGCCGGGCCCGGCGGGTGGCGCCGCGGGAGCGGCCGCGGCCGGCGCCGCGGGCGCCGGCAGCGGTGCGCCCGGCAGCGGCGTGCCCGGGTAGCCGGGCACGGGGAAGGGCGTGGTGGTGACGGCCGCGGCCGGCGCCGGGACCGCCGCCGTCCCCGCCAGGAGCAGCGCGGCGGCCAGCGCGAGACGCGTGCGTGCGCGAAGCCTATGGCTCACTTCCACTCCTCCAGCTTCCCGGAGGCGAGGCGCGCCTCGTCGCTGCCGGGATAGAGGTCGACGACCTGGGCGAGCAGCGAGCGCGCCGTCACGTCGTCTCCCAGGCGGTGATAGCTGTAGCCCATCTTCAAGAGCGCCGCCGGCGCCTTGTTGCCGGCGGGGTATTCGCGCACCACGCGGGCGAACTCGCTGACCGCGAGCATGTACTCGGCGCGGTCGTAGCGGATCTCGCCCATCCAGTAGAGCGCGTTGTCGGCGTGCGGGTGCGCGGGAAAGCGCTTGACGATCTCGTTGAACTCCACGAGCGCGCGGTCGTAGTCCTTCGCTTTCAGCAGCTCCATCGCGCGGGCGTAAAGCGCCTCGGCGGTGGGCGCGCCGGCCGCGGCCTTGGCGGGCCCGTCGCCCGCTGCCTTTGGGGACGCGCCGGCCGCGGCCTTCTTGGGCGCGGCGGCGTGCGCGGGCGGCGGGCGGTCGGTGAGGAGCGGGCGAACGCCGCCGCCGTCGTCGGTTCCGGCGGGGAACGGCATGCCCGCGGCGTCGCCGGCCGCGTCGTCGAGCGCGCCGAGGACGATCGGCGTCGGGCCGGGCTCCGGCGCTGGCGCTGGCGCGGCGGCGCCCGACGCGCCAGCCGGGTCGCCCGCGGCGGGGGGCGGCGCAAGCTTCAGCACCGGCAGGTCGGGTGTCCGCCCGCCGGACCGGGCCATCACCGCCAGCGTCTCCACCTGGTCGGTCAACAGCGTGAGCGTGGTGGCTAGCTCCGCCATGCGTGCGGCGTCGTCACCGCGCGCGCGCTCCAGCGCGGCCAGCTTCGACCCCAGGACGGCCAGATCCTTGCGCATCGCGGTCACCTTCCCACCGCCGCAGCCCGCCGGCACCGCCAGCGCCATCGCAGCGAGCGCCGCCGCGCCGAGCGCAAGCCCCCCCTGCCACCGTCCCCGGCGCGCACGCATCCCCATCCATTATTGTGGTCCGGAATCGGCGCCGCTCAAAGAAAGTGACGCCGCCGCCCGGCTACGCGTGGACCGGCGGGCGGCGCCCTGCCCAGGGGCGCGCCTGCTCCAGCTGCGCGGCCAGGCGGAACAGCGTCGCCTCGTCGCCGTAGCGGCCGACGAAGTGCGTGCCGATCGGAAGGCCCGCGGCGTTCCAGTACAGCGGCACCGACATCGCCGGCTGCCCCGTCATGTTCTGCAGCGGCGTGAACGGCGTGAACTCGGCGGCGCGGAACAGCCCGGCCAGCCCGTTGTCCGGCGGCGAGTCGAACGTCCCCAGCGGCACGGGCGGCTCGGCGATGGTCGGCGTGAGCACCACGTCGTATCCCTGCCACGCCTTCTGGAAGGCGCGCGCCACGCCCTGCACGTAAATGATTCCCAGCAGGACCTGGGGGCCCGGCACGGCGTTGCCCATCTCGTAGAGCGCCCAGGTCAGCGCCTCGAACTGCTCCGGCGCCGGCGTGCGCCCGGTCACGAGCCCCGCGCCCGCCACGGTGGCCGCCCCGCCCGCCGCCCACAGCGCCAGGAACGCCTGCGTCAGCCTCTGACCGTCCACGTCGGGAAGCGGCGCCTCCTCCACGTGATGCCCCAGCTCGGCGCACAGCCGGGCCGCGTCTTGAAGCGCGGCGGCGCAGTCGGCGTGGAGCGCCACCCCCGTGGCGTTGCGGCCGGTGAACCCGATGCGCAGCGGGCCCGGGTCCGCGCCCACCTCCTTCAGGTAGGGCCGCGCCGGCGGCGTGGCGAAGTACGGGTCGCCCACCTCCGGCCCGGCGACGGCGTCGAGCAGCGCGGCGCTGTCGCGCACCGAGCGCGTGACGGCGTGCTCGTGCACCAGGCCGGCCATGATGTCGCCCAGGTCGGGGCCCAGCGTGGTGCGCCCGCGCGTGGGCTTGAGCCCGAAGACGCCGCAGCACGAGGCGGGGATGCGGATGGACCCTCCGCCGTCGTTGGCGTGCGCCATCGGCACGATGCCCGCCGCCACGGCGGCGGCCGACCCACCGCTCGATCCACCCGTCGTGCGCGACGTGTCCCAGGGGTTGCGCGTGGGGCCGAAGCGGCGAGGCTCGGTCGTGCACAGGATGCCGAACTCGGGCGTGTTGGTCTTGCCGAACGTCACCAGGCCGGCGGCCTTGTAGCGCGCCACGAGCGTGCTGTCGTGATCGGGCACGTACTCGCCCATGAAGTCCGACCCGTCGGCGCGGCGCACACCGGCGTACGTGGCCAGCAGGTCCTTGAGCAGGAAGGGCACGCCGCGGAACGGCCCGGCCGGCAGCGCCGCCGCCGCCGCGCCGGCCACGAGCCCGCGCGCCAGCTCGTACATGGGCGTGATCACCGCGTTCAGCCGGCCGTTGACGCGCTCCAGGCGCTCGATGGCCGCCTCCAGCAGCTCGCTCGGCTTCACTTCGCCCTTGCGCACCAGCTCGGCCTGCGCCGTCGCGTCCAGCCAGGTCAGATCCTGCATCGTTCCTCCAGGCGCGCCGGCGCCGCTCCCGAGCCCACGGGCCGGAGCGCGAGCCGACTATTGGATGGTCCGGCCGACGTCGAGGGCGAAGCCCTCGTCGAGCGACCAGACGGTGATGCGTTCCGCTCCCTCGTCCACCACGTAGAGCTCGTCGGCGCCGGGGAAGGGCGCCAGGCGCAGCGCCGCCAGGTTGCTGATGGTGTTCACGCCGCCGGTGGCGTCGGCGACCGGGTTGAGACGCAGGCGCGCGAACCCCGACGACACGCCGAACGACCAGCCCGTGTCGCGCTCGGGCGGGCCCGGCGCGGCGGCGCCGCAGCTGTCGAACCACAACGCGCCCTCGAAGATCAGGTTCGAGACGGCGGCGCGGTGCGAGCAGCCGGCGCCGATGTCGCCGACGAGCTCGACGGGGATGCGCCCCGCGTCGCCGGCCGGGTCAGGATTGGGGTCGCACGCTCCTGTCAGCATGTTCGCGGTCACGCCGTGCAAGAAGCCGCTCGCGCTGCCGCTGAGCGTGTACTCGCCGACGACGCGCACCTGGTAGGCGACGAGGTTGCCGAAGCACTCCGGACGCGCCGGGTAGTCGACCGGCGTGCCGCCGCGCGCATCGGTGTACGGCCCCAGCGCCAGCGTCCCGTCGGCCGCGGCCGTGACCGGGAACACGCGCCGCTCCTCCACGGAGAAAACCTCCACCTCGTCGTCGCTGCAGGCCGCCCCGGTGGGCGGGTCGAGGATCTCCACCGCGTCGCCGGCGAGCACGCCGTGCGCGCAGAAGGCGGCGAGCGGGTCGTCGATCTGCCCGGGCGCCACCAGCAGCCCGGCAAAGCGGCGCGTGCCGCCGATGACGCCCTCCCAGGTGATCTGCCACGTCTCGCTGTGCGTCCAGCGCTCCGCGCCCGGGTTGGCGGTGATCGGGACGCCCACGTCGGTGACGCCGGCCAAGAGCTGCAGGCCGTAGTCGTGCACGTCGTTGAATCCGGCGGGGTCGTAGCAGACGTCGGTCGACGGCATCGAGGCCGTCAGACACTCGTCGGGGCGCGTGGCGATGACGGGGAAGGCCGGGTCGAGCGAGTTGGGGTCGAAGCTGAGGAAGTCTCCGCCGGCGAACGGACGCGGCGCCGTGCCCACCGCCGCCTGGTCGTCGTTCGCCGCGTTGCGCGCCGTGTGCGCCGGCTGCAGCGGCCGCACGACGTCGACCTCCGCCGTCGGCGCCGCCGGGGAACGGTCCGGATAGGTCGGGTCGACGTTCATGAAGTAGACGTTGCCGTTCGACGAGGCGAGCGCGGCGAACGTCCCCAGCAGCACGCCCGGCCCGGTGTCCTCGGGGGCGGGATCGGCGCCCAGGTCGCTGGGGCGCTCGAAGAAGACGATGTCGCGGATGACGCCCGGGAAATCCACGCCGCGGAACGGCGCGTAGGGATCGGCGTCGTTCACGTCGGGGAGCAGCGTCCGGGCGGCCGCGTCGTACAGGAGCAACGTGCCGTGGTCGAGGTCGGCGACGTACAGGAACGCGCCGTCCGGCGAGACGGCCAGCGCCCCGGTGCGCCCCTCGGCGACCGCGTCGGCGACGAGCGGCGCCAGCGGGTCGGCGACGCCCAGCACGTGCCAGGCCGGCTCGCCTTCGTCGGCGACGTACAGGCGCGCGGCGACTCCGTCGTACGCCAGCCGTCCCGGGCGCGAGATCCCCGGCCCCATGCCCAGCGGGCCGACGATGGCGACGATCTGGGGCGCGCCGGGCGCGGCGGGCGCCGTGCAGGAGCCGCCTGGCGTGCCGTCCCACGCCGCCGGATCGACCAGCGCCACCGTCGCCGTGTCGGGCAGCGAAACGGCGTACAGGTCGCCGCCGCCCGCCGCCGCGCCCGGCAGCACCACGAGATCCGCCGGGCGCCCCGGCAAAGGCATCTGCGGCAGCCGCTGGTCGTGATGGCCGTCGAGCACGGTGGAGGCGTCGAGCACGCCCAGGCTGCAGCCGCCGGCGTTGGCCACGTAGACGTTCAAGCCGTCGGTCGCGCCTACCATGGCCACCGGCGCGTCGCCGGAGGCGATGAACGTGAACTCCGGCACGCTGAAGTCGGAGTCGAGCAGCACGGCCCGCAAGCTGTCGACGCCGTTGGTCCCCGAGCCGGTGACGAGCACGCGGTCTTCTACGACCGCCACCTCGCCGCGCGACGTGTTGAGCACGAGCGTCACGAGCTGGTCGGTGCCGCCGCTCGCCGCGCCCGACAGAATCGTCGGGGGCGTGCAATCCCCGGGCGGAATGGGGGCGCCGTCGCGCAGGCACACGAACGCCAGGGCCGCGGGACGGTCCAGGTTGTTCGTCGGCACGGGCGTCTGCTTCTTGCAACCGCCCGCCGCCACGGCCGCGGCGAGCGCCACGAGCCCCGCCGCGCCGGCCAGCAGCCGCGGCGCACCCGCCCACGCCGCCGGCGCCGCCAATGCCGCCGCCGCCGACGACGACTCCGTCGCCGCGCGCGCGCGCCACGCGCCGCGAACGCTCATTGCTCGGACTCCCGCGGCGGGCCGATGGCGTAGCGCACCTCGCCGAAGCTCGGGCTGGCGGGCTCCACGTCCACCGCGCTCACGGTCGCGGCGGTGAAGCTCGAAACGAATAGGCGGCGCGGCGCGGCCGCGCCGTCGGGCGTCCACAGCGCCATGCCGAACGGACCGCGGTCGACCTTCACGACGCCCACGACTTCCATGACGGCGTCATCCACCATGTAGATGGAGTCGTCGGTGAAGCAGCTCACCAGCACCAGGCGCCCTCCGCTCGGGAGCGCGCCCTCGATGAGCGCGACGTTCTGCGCGCCCTTCCCCACCGCCACCGCGGCCATCGGCGGCATGACGAAGTCACCGCGCATCACGCCGGCCGTGTCGAGCACCACCAGCACGTCGCCGCCCGCGGACCGCTCCACGAGGTAGCCGCGCGTGCCGTCGGCCGAGAAGGTGATGCCGCGCAGGTCGTGCCCGGCGTCGGCGGCGATGGAGAGCGTGGTGACGTGCGGGTCGACGGCCGGGGGCGGCGCGTCCGCGCCTTCGGCGGCGTCGGGCGGCGGCAGGAAAGGCTCGGGCTCGTCGGCGATGGCGGCGGTCTCGTAGACGGCGAGGCGCGTGCCGGCGGCGGCGTTCACGGCGCTGCGCCCGGTGACGAAGACCAGCGCCGAGGTGGGGTGGAAGCTGACGCCGTTGGCGAGGTCCACCGAGTCGAACGTGTTGACGTAGCTCGGCCGCCCGTCGTCGCCGGGGCCGACGCCGCCCACGATCTGGAACACCGACAGGGCGCCGCTGTCGAGGTGGGTGACATGGGCGAGCCGCCCGTCGGCGCTGAGCGCCACGGCGAAGGGCGCGCCGGGCATGTGCTCGAGCGGGCAAGGATCCAAGCCGACTGGCGGCGGCGTGTGGTTCGGGTTGGTGGGGTCCGCGCAATAATCCTCGTAGTCGTTGGCGAGCGCGGGGCGCGGCCGATGCAGGTCGTTGCAAACCGGGACGCTGAATACGTCGAGGTCGCCGAGGTCGCCCCCGGGGCAACCCTGCTGTGCGTTGGCGGCGAGCAACGCGTCGAGATCCGGGGCGGCGCCGGCGGCGGCATAGCAGCTCAGCACGCCGCGCCCGTCGCCGCGCGGGTCGGTGGCCCTTTCGGGATGGACCTCGACCCACGTGAGCGAGTCGTCGCCGCCGCTGGGGGCGTAGAGGTTCAAGCCGTCGGCGCTGAGGGCGAGGTCGCGGGCGAAGGAGGACACGCGCACGGCGTCGAGACAGTTCATCACCGCGCCGCTGTGGATGCGCGGGTAGCCCTGCGCGCCGTAGCCGAGACACACGCCGCCGGCTCCGCCGGCGCCGGCGCACAGGGCGCCGACCTCCTCGGCGATGCCGATGTCGATGGTCGCGAGGGACCCTCCGCTGAGGCTGAGGTCGAAGTTCGAGCTCAGCACGAACAGGAGGTCGGGGCCGCCGGGGTAACCGTGGGCGCGCAGCGCGGTGGGAAAGG
>DASYRF010000062.1:0-4787 GCA_036004705.1 Myxococcota bacterium | reverse complement strand
GCTGGGGGCGCACCCCCCGCGGAGGCTCCGGAGCCGCGCTCGGCGAAGCACCCCCTTCCGGGCGCCGCCGCGCCTCGCTCCCCTCCCCGCCCCTCGCCCCTTCATGGCGATCCGGAACCGGGCTCGGCGAAGCACCCCCTTCCGGGCGCCGCCGCGCCTCGCTCGCCTCACCGCCCCTCGCCCCTTCACGGCGTTCCGGGCCGAGCCGCGCCGCCGTCACGCGCGCTCCTTCAAGAAGACGCGCCCGGCGCGGGGATCCGCGCCCTTCACCACCACGGGCACGCGGGCGCCGGGGCCGGCGCGCCGGTGCAGCCGCATGGTGGTCCGGTAGCCGAATTCCAGGAGCTCTACCTTCACGCGGTCCTCCTGCTCCTGCAACACCACGGCGGTCGCCTCCGTTCCCACGTGCTGGCCGAACCAGAACAGCAGCCAGTATTCGTTCCCGGCCGTCTCGATCGCGCGCGCCGCCGACGCGCGCTCGTCGGCGCGGCGGCCTATGTCCGTCAGCGCCGCGGGGTCGTACGGCGCGGCGACGCCCGCCGCCAGCGCTTTGAGCTGGCGGTGCGCCACGAGGTCCAGGTAGCGGCGGATCGGGGACGTGACTTGCAGGTACTGGTCCACGCCCAGCCCGGCGTGGCGCCCGGGTTTGAGCGACGACTCGGCGCGGCCGAGCGGCAGGGCGCTGCGCGCCATCGCCAGCGGATCGTAGGCGGCGCCTACCTCCTGGGGCGTGCGCGGCGCCGCGGCGAGCGCGGCGTCGCCGCCGCCGGACGCCGGCGCCTCCTCGCGCTGCACGCGGTAGAGCGCGGGCACGCCTGCCCGCAAGAGCGCCCCGGCGGCGGCCATGTTGGCGGCCACCATCAGCTCGGCCACCAGGCGCCGTCCCGGCGCCCCCGGGTCGAACCGCTCCAGGGCGACCTGCGGCGTGCCGGCGGCGTCGAACGTCACGCGCGGCGCGACCTCGGGGGCCGACACCGTCACGCCGCCGGCCAGGCCGCGGCGCGCGCGCAAAGCGTCGGCCGCGGCGAGCAGCGCGGCGAGCGGGCCGTCGGGCTCGGCGGCGCAGCCGGCGTCGGCCTCCTCGTAGGAGAGCCGCCGGCCGAGCGTGAGCGTGGCGGCGACGACCTCCACGCCGCCGAGCGCGCCGTCGGGGTCGACCGTGAAGAGGAACGTGACGGCGGGACGGGCGTCGCCGGCCACGAGGCTGGCGGCGCCGAAGGCCAGCGGCGGCGGCAGCATCGGCCAGCGCTCGTCGGGCAGGTAGAGCGTCGTCATCCGGCGCTGCGCCTCGCGGTCGAGCGGGTCGCCGGGGGCGAAGAAGCGCGAGGGGTCGGCGATGTGAACGGCGACGCGCCACCCGCCGCCGGGCGCGCGCCCGCACAGCTCCAGCGCGTCGTCCACCTCGCGCGTGGTCGGGTCGTCGACGGCGACCGCCGCCGTGCCCGGCCAGGGGCGACGGACGGCAGCGCACGGATCCGGCGCGGGGGCGGCGGCGGCGCGCGCGGCGGCCTCCAGCGTCTCGGCGGCGAAGGCGCGCGGCCAACCGTGGCGGCGCAGCAGCAGATTCTCGTGCGGGCCGATCACGCCGGCGCCGACCAGCACCTTCAGCACCTCGGCGGGGGTCACGCGCTCCGGCGGCGTCCCAGGAAGCGCGCGCGCGGCCACGGCGCGCGCCGCCGGCGCCTTGTCCCAGGCGTCCCCGTGGGCGGCGAAGTCCGCCAGCAGCTCGACGTGGCGGCGGGCGCCTTCGGGCATGTCGCCCTGCCCGCCGCGCGCCAGCCACTCGGCCGCGGCGGCACGCGCCGATTCCGCGTCGGACTCGCGCCGGCGGGCGACGCGCACCGCTTCGACCTCGTCGCGCGAGCGCGGCGCGAAGGCCTCGCCGCGGGCGCGGAAGAAGAGCGTGTCCTGCTCCAGCGCGTGCAGCAGCGCCGACCGCTGCGCGGAGTCGGGCGCGTTGAAGTGCAGCGCCGCCAGGGCGGCGAGGTCGAGGGGCCCGTCCCGCTCGTCGGCGCACAGGTCCCAGAGCTGGGCGAGGTCGACTTGCGCGGCGGCCTCGGCGACGCGCTCGGCGAAGCGGCGCATGGCCGCCTGGGCGTCGCGCCCCGCCGGCTCGCCCGACGCGTGCAGCACCTTCTCGCGCGACGTGGAGAGCTTGCGGCCTTGCTGAGTGAGGACCACGAGCTTCTCCCCGTCGGCCTTCACGACCGTCCCCAGCACGATCTTGCCGCGGTCGCGCAGCTCGACGAGCGTCCCTAGCATGGCCTCACAGGCCACACAGGATGGACCGCCCCCGCCGCCGTGACAACACCCGCGCGCGGCCCGCGGCGCGCGGCGCGCGGCGTGCGGCGCCAACCCGGCCCGCGCGTGGTCAAGCCCCCCTCGCGGGGCGCGCGCGCCGCCCGGCAGCCGCGCGCCTGTGTGAAGGCGGCGTGACGATTCGGCGGCGGCCGGGGCCCGGCCGGCCCGCCGGCCGCCTTCGCCGTTGACGGGGAGGCCGTCACTCGACTACGGAGAGGCCATGCCCCCGCCGATCCCCGTCGCGCGCCGCCGACGTCGCGCCGCCTCGCCCGCCGCCCTGCCCGCGGCGCTCGCCGCCGCCTTGCTGCTCGGCGCCGGCTGCACGCGCCGCGCCGCGCCCATCGACCTCAGCGGGCAGGACGTCGAGGTCACGTTCCTGCACACGGCGGACTGGCACTCGCGGCTGTTGCCCTACTTCGAGACGGTGGGCACGACCGACCGGTCGCTCGGGCTCATCCAGGCCAACGCGCCGTTCGGCGGGGTGACGCGCCTCGCCACGCTCCTGAACGACGCGCGCGCCTCCGCCGGGCCTCGCGTGCTGCACGTCGACAGCGGCGACTGCTTCCAGGGCGCCCCCATCTTCAACCTCTTCAGCGGCGCCGTGGAGACGCTGACGCTTAGCGCCTCGGGCGTGGACGTCACCGTCATCGGCAACCACGAGTTCGACCGCGGCGTCGACAACTACGTGGACCAGCTCCTCGACTGGTCGACGTTCCCGGTGCTAGCGGCGAACTACGAGTTCGAGGACCCGACCCTGCCGGGGAGCTCGGGGCTCGGCGACATCGCCACGCCGTTCGCCCTCTTCGATCTGGAAGGGCTGCAGGTCGGCGTCATCGGCATCGGCAACACGTCGTCGCTGACGTCGCTGTCGGAGACGCCGAATTCGCTGGGCATCACGCCGCTCGACCGAGTGGCGGTGACGCAGTTCTACGTGGACTTCCTGCGCCCGCTCGCCGACGTGATCGTCCTGCTGACGCACATCGGCCCCGACGACGACATGGACATCATCTCGCGCACCGAGGGCATCGACCTCGTCTTCGGCGGACACCTGCACGTGGTGGTGCGCCCGCCGCTCGAGATCGAAGAGTGCACCGCCCCCGAGACCGACGCCGAGATAGCCCGCTGCGACACCCTGCCGCCGGGCCCGCACCGGCGCGTGCTGTTGGTGCACTCGGGCGCGTTCATGAAATACCTGGGGCGGCTGGACGTGGTGTTCCGCGAGGCGGCGGCCGGCAACGAGCGCAACGGCTGGGAAGTCGCGTCGCACCGCTACGACCTCTTGCCGGTGGACGCGACGGTGGCGGTCGACCCGTTCATGGAGGAGCTGATCGAGCCCTACCAGCGGGCGCTCTTGAACGAGATCCCGCTGTCGAAGCCGGTGGGCTACGCGACCGACACGGTGCCGCGCTTCGGGACGTCGGGCGGCGACTCGCCGCTGGGGAACCTGGTGGCGGAAGCGATGCTGGCGCGGCCGGACGTCTTCGCCGAGTTCTCGCTGACGAACTCCACCGGCATCCGCACGAACATCAACGCCGGGCCGGTGACGGTGGAGGCGCTCTTCAACATCTTCCCGTTCGACAACACGATCACCACGATGTCGCTCGCGGGCACCGAGGTGAAGGAGCTGCTCGACTTCGTCTCGGCACGGAGCGCGGACCGCGGCTGCCAGTCGCAGGCGCAGGTGGCGGGCGTGTCCTTCGTGATGGACTGCCGCACCACCGCGTGCGACACGGCGGCCGGCGTGTGCAACGAGAAAGGCGTGGCCTGCACGAGCGACGCCGACTGCCCGTGGACCGCGTGCGACGCGGCGGTGGGGCTGTGCGCCGGGACCTACGAGCTGTGCAACGCCGACGCCGACTGCGGGCCCAACGCCACCGACATCTTCATGGGCGGGCGGCCGGAGGACGGGGGCGTCCCGCTGGTGCCGAACCTGGTCTACAGCCTGGCGACGAACGACTTCATCGCCCACGGCGGGAGCGGCTTCGAGGTGCTCGAGCGCAACACCACGCAGCTCGACTCGGGCATCTCGCTGCGCGACGCGGTGCAGGACTACATCATCGGCCTGCCGCTGTGCACCGGCGGCGTGGTGGACGACTGCGTAGCCGACGTGGCCGCCGCCGACGCGGCGACGCTTTGCCTTGGCATCACCGCGGCGGAGTGCACGCCCGAGGAGCTGGACGCGCGCGCGCGCACCATCTGTGACCGGCTCAGCTGTGTCAACTCCGCCAGCGACGGCCGCATCGGGAGGATCCTGCCATGAAGCACGCACGAGCCAGGGCCGATGCGCGCGCTCGGCGGGTTGGCGGCGCAGGGCAGCGCGGCGGCCGCGCGAGGGCGCTCGCCCCGGCGCTGGCGGCGGCGTGGCTGGCGGCGGCGGGGTGCGTGACGAACGAGCCGGCGCCGCCCGTGACGCTGGGGAGCTTCGCCGTGGCGGTGGCGGCGGGTACGCCCACCGGCACGCCGGGCGCGCCGCTGCCGCTCGACAC
>DASYRF010000061.1:0-2090 GCA_036004705.1 Myxococcota bacterium | reverse complement strand
GTCGGGGTGGCGTGCTCGGGCGGCCGCGCGGGCAGCGGCCAGCGCTTCGGCGAACTGGCCGAGCTCCTCCCCGAGCAGCGCCGCCAGCTCGTCGCGCAGGCGCACGGCGAGAGCCGGGCTCGCGCCACCGGTGGAGACCGTCACCACGACGCGGCCGCGGCGTAGGACGGCGGGCAGGCTGAGGTCGCTCAGCGCGGGGCGGTCGCCGCACCAGACGAGAGCGCCGGCGGAACGTGCGGCGGCGGCGGCGGCCCGCGCGACGTCCTCGGGCGCATCCTCGGTGACCAGGCACAGGAACGCGCCGCGCAGAGTGGCGGCGTCGGGAACGGACTCGCCCAGATGCACGGCCGCGGCGCCAGCCGCCTGGAGCGCGGCGAGACGCGGCGCGGCCGACGCGAGCGGACCGACCACGGCGCAGCGGCGGCCGTCGAGATGCAGCCCCACAGGGAAAACGGCGCCGGCGGCGCTCACGTTTGCGCCCCGACGGCCAGGGACGCTAACGTGCCCGACATGGGGCGCTCCCGCCTCCCGCGCCACGTTCGCTTGACCCGCACGATGGCCTTCCTCCTTCGCCACCACCCGGAGGTGGGAGGGCTCACGCTCGACGACGCAGGCTGGACGGAGCTGCCGGCGCTCGTGGCCGCGATGCAGAAGCTGGTCGGGGACCCGGCCCTCGCGGCGGCGGATATCGTCACGCTGGTCGAGGCGGATCGCAAGGGCCGCTACGCCATCGAAGGGGAGCGCATCCGCGCGCTGAACGGTCACACGTTCGGCGGTGGGCCTCCCGGCGTCCCCGGCGCAGGCGATGCGCGCGCGCAAGCGCCAGCGGACGAGCACGAGGCGGCGCGCGAAAGCACGCTCGAGCCCGCGCACGAACCGGCATCGGCGTCCCCGCCTGCCGCCGATCCAAGCGCGAACGATCCGGCCGCGGCCCGGCCCGCGAGCTCGAACGCACCGGCGTCCGAGTCCGCTCTCCCGCCGGCCACGAAGGGCCTCGCGAACAAGCCGCGCGAACCGGACGCCGCGCCCCCGGACGTGCTCTACGTCGGTACGAGCGCGAAGGTGCGCGACCAGGTGCTCGGCGGCGCGGGGCTCGGCGGCAAAGGAAGGCACGCGCTGCTCGTGGCGTCGGAGGCACGCGCCTGGAAGCTGGCGCGGCGCCTGCGCGGGCAGAAGCCGTGCGTCCTCTACGTCGACGCGCGCCGCGCGCACAAGGGTGGCGTCACGTTCCAGCCGGCCGGCCACGAGGACTTCGAGGTGGAGTTCCTGCCGCGACGCTTCATCCTGAACGCGCGCTCCGATTTCCGCTTCCAGCTCAGCGCCGGCACGGTGCTCTGGCGTGGCGCGATCGAGGCACCCGAGGTGGCACTCATTCGCGTCGGGCGGGAGACCGGCGAGAGCTGGGAGCTGCCGAAGGGAAAGCTGCAACGCGGCGAAGCGCCGCTGCAAGCGGCCCTCCGCGAGACGCGCGAGGAGTTGAACCTCGGGGAGGGGACGACCCTCGAAGCGGGGCCGTCACTCGGCCAGATCCACTACGCCTTCCACGTCCCCGGCGGGCGCCCGCGCCTGAAGACGGTCGCCTACTTCCTCGCCCGCGTCGCCGTGTACGACCCGGCCATGGCTCCGCGCACCGAGGAGGGCATTCAGGAGGTGCGCTGGTTCCCCCTGGCCGAGGCGCTGGCCGTCGTCACGCACGAGAACGTGCGCCGCACGCTGACGCGCGCGGCCGAGGCGCTGCGCGCCGGCGGCGGGCGCGAGGGAGCTCGCGCCGGAGGCGGTTCGGGCGGCGAAGCGGGGGGCGGCCCGGACGGCGCGTCCGCGCCGCGGCGACGCCGCCGTCGCCGGCGCCGCAGGCGCGAAGACGGGGCCAACGCCCCGTCTCCCGCACCGCCCGGCCACGATGAACCACCGCGCTGAGCGCCCGGCCGCCGCGCGCTGGATGGCGCTGGCACTCGCGGCCACCGTGGCCACCGGCGCCGCGGCGGGCGGCGCGGGCGGCTGCGCCCGCGTCGTGACGGTCGGCGCTCCGTTCGGCGCGTTCGCCTTACCCGACACGACCGGCGACCTTCACCGCTCCGCTGTGGTGTTGG
>DASYRF010000060.1:0-20435 GCA_036004705.1 Myxococcota bacterium | reverse complement strand
CGCTCGGCCGCTGCGCGCCGAACGTCGTGTTTCCGGAGTTCGGCATCTCGTTCGCCAGCGCCCCGGGTGCCCCGATCCCCGCCAGCCAGACCAACCCCAGCGCCGCCAACCGCGCCACGTGCCTCCCGTCCCGCATCGCTCCTCCATGCCCCGCCGGTGCCCCGCCGGCGCCCCGCCGGCGCCGCATCTTGCCACCGGTGGCCTCGCGTGGCTACCGTGGCGCAACTCCATGATGACGACGCACGGCCACCGGCCCGAATTCACGTTCTTGCCGTCGCGGCGGCGACCGCAACGGCGAGCGCCCTCGCTGGTCGTGCTCCTGCTCGCAGCGCCCGGCGGCTTGGCGGTGCTCGGCTGCGGCGGCCCGCCGCGCGACGCCGGCCCGGGCACCGACGCGCGCGACACCGGCGCGGTATGCGGCAACGGCATCACCGAGGTCGCCGAGGAGTGCGACGACGGCAACCTCACGTCCGGTGACGGCTGCACCGACACCTGCCTGGACGAGGGACCGCTCGTCGTCTGCGGCAACGGCGTCGTCGAGGCGGGCGAGACGTGCGACGACGGCGGCACCACCGCCGGCGACGGCTGCGACGCCGCCTGCCAGATCGAGCCCTTCGCCTGCACCGTGGCGGGGTCCATCGCCTGCGGCGACACCGTCACTGCCAACACCGCCGACGGCACGAACGGCCGCGCCGACCATTGCGGCGCCGCTGAAGGCGGATGGACCGGCCCCGAGCTCGTCTACCAGTTCGACGACCCCGCCGCCGAAGGCGTGACGTTCTCGCTCGTCGCCACGGTCGATCCCGGCGCGCCGCCGGGCGCCGCCCCGCCGCCGCTCGACGTGGTGGCCGTCGCCGCGCCGTGCGAGTCCATCGCCTGCGCCGGCGGCGCGATGCGGCCCAAACCGGCCGGCCTCCCCGGCGCCGCACCGCCGCTCGAGACCGCCGCCTTCGCCGCTGCCGCCGGCACCTCCTACTTCGTCTACGTGGACGGCTTCGCCGGCGCCGCCGGCGGCTTCACGCTGCACGCTGGTTGCGAGACCGAAGCTCTCTGCGGCGACGGCCTGCTGCAAGGCGGGCCCGCGCCGGCCGGCGAAGCGTGCGACGACGGCAACCTCCTCTCCGGCGACGGCTGCACGTCGACCTGCCGCGCCGAAGCGCCGCCCCCGCTGTGCGTGCGCAACGCGCTGGCGCCGGTCGACCTGCGCCCAGTCGGCGCGTCGGTCGCCGTGGTGCTCGACACCACCGCGTTCTTGGATCACGGCGCGCTCTCTTGCAGCGCCGCCGTCCCCGGCTGCGCGGGCGGCCCCGACGCCGTGATCGAGATCATCCTCCCCGCCGGCGCCGCCGACCTCGACGTCGCGTTCGACCAGACCCCGCCCGGCGACCACTTCCTCGCCGTCACTGCGCTCTCCCCCGACACCTGCGCCGAGCGCGCCTGCGTCGACCCCTACCCCGCCGCCGCCGGCACGCACACGTTCGCCGGCCTCTCCGACGGCGCGCCCGACACCGTCGTCTGGCTGGTCGTGGACGCCTGCACCCCCGCCACCGCCGGCCCGCTCGGCCTTGTCCTCACGGCGCGCTGAGCGGCCAGCCGCGCCTCCAACCCCCTTGACCCCGAGCGCTCCTCGGGTAGACTCCGAGCAGTACCCAGATCGAGCAACCCCCCATCCGGAGCCGACGCCGCGCTTTGGCTCCAAGGAGCCGACATGCGTTTGGACCGTTTCTCTCTCTGCGGCGCCCTCGCCCTGTCACTGGTGGCCGGGCTCGGCACCGGTTGCCCGCACAAGGCCGTGTGCGGGGACGGCACGACCGAAACGCCCGAGACCTGCGACGACAGCAACACCCAGAGCGGCGACGGCTGCAGCGCGTCGTGCCAGACCGAGGCGGCCATGTGCGGCAACGGCGTGGTCGACACCGGCGAGCAGTGCGACGACGGCGCCATGAACAGCAACGTCACGCCCGATGCGTGTCGCGTGTCCTGCATGCTGCCCTTCTGCGGCGACGCCGTCGTGGACACAGCCGCCGGCGAGACGTGCGACCCGCCCGGCATGACCTGCAGCACGACCTGCGTGGCGCTCGCGGGCGTGTGCGGCGACGGCATGGTGCAGCCCGGCGAGGGCTGCGACGACGGCAACACCGTGGCCGGTGACGGCTGCGACGCCACGTGCCAGCCGGAGCCCTTCATGTGTCCGACCACTACGCCCGTGACTTGCGGCGTGGCCGGCAGCGTGAACGGCACGCTCTCCGCCACCGGCGGCGTCGTCGCCGACTACTGCGGCGGCCAGGTCAACATGGAGGACGGCAGCGAGCAGGTCTTCGAGTTCGCCGCGGCCACCAGCGAGGACGTGATCTTCAGCTTGACCGGCCTGACCGGCGACCTCGACATCCTCGTGACGGACTCGTGCGATCCAGACGCCTGCGTGTCGGGTAGCCTGGCGGGCGGCACGGCCGACGAGGCCGCGCCGGCCACGGTGGTTGCCGGCACCACCTACTTCCTGTTCGTCGACGGCTACGGCGGCATGTCGGGCGCTTTCACGCTGACGGCGGGCTGCGCTTCGACCGCGGCCTGTGGCAACGGCATCCCCGAGCCCGGCGAGGCCTGCGACGACGGCAACGCCGTGGGCGGCGACGGCTGCACGGCCGCCTGCCTGCTCGAGACCGACGCGTCGATGTGCACCGGCGACGTGCCGCCGCCCATCACCCTGTCGGGCACCCCGACGCTCGTCGACTTCGGCAACGTCGGCGCCGGCACCGACACCGGGCAGCTGTCGTGCAACAACACCGGGGTCGGCTGCAGCGGCGCAGGCGCCGAGATCGTCGCCGAGCTGGTGATGCCCATGGGCACGACGGATCTCGTGATGGACTACGACCACACCGGCGGCGACGAGCTCTACGGCGTGACGACCGACACCGGCATGGCGTGCGTCGAGCTCGAGTGCATGGACCCGTTCGCCGTGATGATGGGCAGCAAGACCGGCTCCTGGACGTTCGCCGGCGTCTCCGACGGCCTCGCCGACACGACGGTCTTCTTGATCGCCGAAGCCTGCGACGCGGGCGGCGCCTCCGGCGTAGCGACGACCGCCATGGTCAGCGCGATGTAGCGCCCGCCTCTCCGCGCGTTTTCCTCCTCCGCGGCCCGTCCGCTCCGCGCGTTACTTCCGGCGACCTCGAAGTTACCGTCCGTTCTCACGCCGGCGCCTAAGTCCGCGGCGCGCCGTGCCGGCACCCCGGTTGCAACGTAGGCAGGGCAGCACAAAGGGGGCCCGGGCGGGCGACCGCTCGTCCGGCAAGACGCGACCAGAGCGAAAGGAGGCATCATGATCGCTCACGCGAACAGAGGAGGTACGGTCGGTGCGTTGGCAGTGGCGGCGGGGTTGCCGCTGGCGCTGGCGTTGCTGCTCGCGCCCGGGCGCGCCTGGGCCCACGGCGAGCCGCAGGAGAACCGCTTCTATCTCAGCGGCGGCTTGCAGGTGCTCGCGCCGCTAAGCCCGGCGTTCGACGCCGCCGTCGATCCGTCGCTGGGCACCACGCTCGAGGCCGGGTACCTCATCGGCTTCGGTCCGGATCGCGGCGCCGGCCACTTTGCGCTGGCGCCGATGGTGGCGCTACGGATGTACGACCTGAACGACGGGTTCATCGGCACGTCGCATTCGACGTACGCAGCGAGCCTGTCGACCGGCGTGAAGGCCGGATTTGCCGGCCGCGGCGCGTTCCTGTACGGGCTCGCCGACGTCGGCCTCTCCGGAACGCATTTCGTCGTCTGCAACGTGAAGCGCTGTACCTCGCTCAGCGAGCCCGACTTCGTCACGCACCTCGGCGGCGGCATCGACTTCAGCGTGTCGCGCCACGTCGCGCTCGGCGCCAGCGTGGCGGTGCCGGTGCTGTACAGCCGTGACGGCCGCGGCATCGACGAGACCGAGACCGGCATCGAGTCGACGGTCTACGGGAAGTTCCTCTTCCCCGCGCCGGGCCGCAAGCTGGACGTCGCGGTGACGATGCCCTCCGTCGAAGTCCACGAGACGCGCTAGCGCCGGCCCCCGCCGTCGCCTGACGCCGCGCCGCTAGCACACCGCGTAGTACTCGTGATACACCCGCCCCGATCAGGCGGCGCGGCAGCGTCCTCGCGCTCGCCAGGGAGGAGCCGAGGCACATGGACATCACGTTCGACCAGGCCGGCTGGGCGAGCACGGCCGTCAAGCACGAGATGGCGCCGCGCCCCGACCAGAACGGTGTGCAGTTCACTCCGGTTACGCCGGGCTTACATGGCGACATGAACGCCAAGTACGGCGGCCCGCGCGGCTTGACGATCCACTGCACGGACGTCGTCGTGCCGGACGCGGGCGCGTTCGCCCGCCGCACGGCGCGCAGCAGCCCGCGGCGCTCGTCCTACAACTTCCTCATCGGCTTGGACGGCGACCTCCATCAGCTCTGCTCCATCCGCGACCGCGCCTGGCACGCCGGGCGCGCCTCCACGTTCTACGCCGAGATCGCCGCGAAGAAGACGTTGCGTGGCAAGAAGGTCTCGGCCGGCACCATCCAGAAGGTCGCGCGCGTGTATTCCGGCAAGACGGGGCGCTGGGTCTGGCCCGTCGTGGACGGCGTCGCCGTGCAGAACCCCAACAACTGGGGGCCCGGCATCGAGATCATGGGCAAAGCCGGCCAGCCGCTTCCTGCGCAGGAGCTGACCTTGCGGGCGCTCGTGCAGGCGCTGTTCGTGCAGAGCCCGATCCGCGCCGATGCGGTCTGGTCGCACGGCGCGCTGGATCCGCTGAACCGCCACGATCCGGGATTCGACGTGGCCGCCTGGGTCGCCGACGCCAACGCCTGGGAGCTGCGCGAGGGTGACGGCTGGAACGGCGAAGGCGGGCCCGAGTAGCAGCCGCCGGTCGTCCCGCGCGGCGAAGTCGAACTGCGTCGCCCCGCGGGCGCCTTGGCCGCGCGCCGTCAGCCGCGTGGTGACGGGCGAGCTTCTTCCTGGGGATCATTCACCTTGTCGGAGCGCCGCCCGGCCGCGACGCTCCAGTGCCGCCTTCACGGCGGGTCCCAGGCGCGGCGGCGTCACCTGTCCGAGGGTCACACGCGTGGCGCCGGTGAACGCCGCCAGCGACTGCAGCGCATCGGCGACGCCGGCGAGCGCCGCGTCGCGGTCCACTGGCCCCCAGCGCGCGGCCGGTGGCGCTGCCCCGCGCGCGAGCCAGTCCTCCAGCTGCACGCGACGCACTTCGAGCCGCGCCTCCTGTCGATGGCTTTTCGCGTCCACGCGGCCGAGGAGCTGGCCGTCGTGCAGGATCGGCAGCGTGTAGTAGCCGTGGACGCGCGCGTGGCGCGGCGTGTAGACCTCGATGCGGTAATCGAGACCGAAGAGCCGTTTCGTCCGCTCGCGGTGCCACAGGAAGGAGTCGAAGGGTGCCAGGAGCGCGGTGCCGCGCGACGGCGCCCGCCGCCCCGCCGCCGCCGCCAGGGCCGGGACGTCCTCCGCCAGCGCCCAGGCGCGCACCGGCCCCGCGCGCGCGCCGGCCGCTCCTTGCGGCGGCGCGATCGCCACCTCGACGACCTCGCCGCTCTTCGCCATTGCGGCGAGGACGCCGCTGCGCTCTCCGCGCGCCATGCGCGGGAACGTCAGGTACATGCGTAGGTCCAGCTCGGTGGCCGCGCCCATCGCATGCAACGACTGGCGCACGTGCCAGCGCAGGAAGGCCGCGCGCGACAGCGGCTCCACCGCGGCGAGCTCAGGCAGCACGCGCTCGGCGAGGTCGTAGCGCTTCTGGAAGTGGACGCGCGAGTCGACGAGCAGGCGGCCCTTCATCCACAGGTAGTGCACGGCGTGCTGCGCGGGACGCCACGCCCACCAGCCGCCCGCCCCGCCGCGCCCCGGCCCTTCCGGCCGAAGGTCGGCGTTGCCCAGCGGGCCGCGCGCGCGCACGGCCCGTTCCACCGCGCGCACGACCCGGGCTTCGTTGCGCAGCCAGCTCCGCCACCCGGTGTGTCCGGCGGCGTAATCGAGCATGACGCGGCGCCAGGCGCCGAGGTGCGCCGCCGGCACCAGGCACGCCGCGTGCGCCCAGTACTCGACGAGCACGCGGCGCCGCCACACCAGGTCGTCGAGCTGGGCCGTGGGGAACGCGCCGAAGCGGTTCCAGGCGGTGAGGTAGTGCGCGCGGGCGACCACGTTGATCGAGTCGAGCTGGAGCCCGCCCGTGTCCTCCACGAACGCCGACAGGCTTGCCGCCGTGAGCCGCCGCCCGCGCGGGCGATCGAGGTGCTGGCGCTCGAGGAAGAGCGCCGCCACCGCTTCGAGCGGAAGAGTGAGCGGCGCCGGCATGACGATGCGAACCCTCCTCCCGCGCGCTGCCGCGCGCCGCCGGTGTGGGGCGCGGGCGCTCGGCGCCGGAGGCGCCCGCGCGCGAAACCGGCCTACATGATGATGGGGTTGCCGCCCTCCGGAGGGATGATGATGTAGACGGTGCGGCTGTCGAGGACCGTGACGCCGTTGCCCAGCACCTGGATCGTGCACTGGAAGAGCTGCGTGGTGGGGATCGAAGGCACGAGGTCGTTGAAGGCGTCCACCATGAACGTGACGGGGTTGCCCGGCTGCACGTCCAGGAAGGTGTCGCCGGAGATGGTGGAGCCGGGCGGCGGCGGCGGCACCGGCGTGATGGCGGTGATGAACGCCGCGGTGTCGATGCCCGACGACGCGAGCTCCGCGGGGTCGGCCAGGGGAATGGCGTTGATGTCGAGCGTGCCGTAGAGGACGAGCGCCTCGATGGCATCCACGATGGTCGTGCCAAGGCCGCTGCCGCTGCCGTCGGTCGAGAACACCAGCGGGCACAGGCCGCCCGGGTCGGCGGTCACGCCGGCGCCGCCCACGCCGGTGCAGCACGTGCCGCCCGCGCATGGGCCGCTGAAGGCGGTGGTGGGCACCGTCGAGCCGGTGTCGCGGGCGATCGTCTCGAGCTCGGCGCGCGGAACGCCGCCGGCGTCGATGCCGACGAACTTGGCGCCGATGGCGGCGAACGCCGCCACCACGTCGGCTTCGCTCGGCGCGGTGATGCCGCTGCCCGCGTAGTCGGCCGGCGTGTGCGAGATCGCGTCGGTGGCGTGCACGATGATGGGCAGCGAGCCGGCGCGGAACCCCGCCCCGCCGATGAGCCCGTGCCCCAGCGCGGGGTCGTAGCCGATGGTGGGGTCGTACAGGGGCACCGAGCCGCCGGGCCAGGTGAGCGCGCTGCCGGTGGCGGCGCGCCACAGCGTCGGGAAGCCCGCCTCGGGCGTGTCCGACCCGCAGCCGAGCGGCATGTCGAGCACGTCCACGCCCGCCTGCGCCGCCACCACGTCCGTCGTCACGCGCTGCGTGAGGTAGAAGGGCACGTCGCCGCACGCCGGGTCGCCGAAGCCGGAGCCGAAGAAGCTCCCGCCCACCGGGTAGTCCTCGAACCCCGAGACGCCCACCGCAGTGCTGGGGACGGCGGCGGTGAGGCTGGCGATCGTCGTCGACAGCGACGCCTGCAGGTTGTTGATGAGCCCGCCCATGGAGCCGGTGGTGTCGACGGAAAAGTGCACGTCGGCTTGCACGATGTCGGTGGCGAAGACCAGCGGCCCGCCGTCACCGGGGCCCATGTACGGCAGCACGAAAAAGAAGTCGTCCGGGTCGATGGTGGAGCCCGGGTCGCCCGGGTCGGTGCCGGCGGCGACCTCCACCAGGTCGGGGATGCCGTCGCCGTCGGTGTCCGGGCTCAGCGGGTCGGACTCGCCGGCGTCCACGGCGCCGTTGCCGTTGAGGTCCTCCTGCCCGTCGGGCAGCCCGTCGTTGTCGGAGTCCAGGTCGCGGAAGTTCGCGGTGCCGTCCAGGTCGGTGTCGACCGGCGGCGTCGCCACGTCGGCGTCGCCGGCCTCCACGACGTCGGGAACGCCGTCGCCGTCGCTGTCGGCGTCGTGGCGGTCGGGCGCGCCGTCCAGGTCGGTGTCGGTGCCGCTCTCCACGGCGTCGCTGATCGTGTCGCCGTCAGAGTCGCCGTCGCGGTAGTCCGGCGTGCCGTCGCCGTCGAAGTCCACGGGCGCCGTCGGGTCGGGGCCGATCTCCGCCGTGTCGAAGAGCCCGTCGCCGTCGTCGTCGGCGTCGAACGCGTCCCACAGCCCGTCGCCGTCGGCGTCGCCCGTTCCTTCCATGGCGTCGCCGATGCCGTTGGCGTCGGAGTCGGTGTCGCGGAAGTCGGGCGCGCCGTCGCCGTCGCTGTCGCGCGGGGGCGTGTCGAGGTCGGCGTCGCCCGCCTCGTCGGCGTCGGCCAGCCCGTCGCCGTCGGAGTCCAGGTCGAGGTAGTCGGGCGTGCCGTCGCCGTCGATGTCGACCTCCTGCGCGGCGTTCTCCTGCGCGTCGGTCAGCCCGTCGCCGTCGGCGTCGCCGGCGCCCGGTCCCCCGCCCCCGTCCGGCGCGGGAAGACGCCCCGGCGGCCCGCACAGGCAGCCTGCCGAAAGAAGCCCCAGCGCCGCCCCCAGCGCCAGCCACCACGCAGCGCGACGCGCCATCACACCTCCGCGGTCAGGGAAGGGCAGGAACGACCCATGATACCAGGCCGCGGCCGCCGGCGCCGCGCGCGCGTTGTGCGCGCGAAGGATGGCCGTCAGGAAGCCGCCGCCTCCGCGCGCTCCTTGAACTGGGCGAGCATGCGCGGCAGCGAGACCGTGACGAGCTTGGTGAGGATGGCGCGCGGGACGTACTGGCCGACCTCGATGTCGACCTCGTAGATGGCGCGCGTGGCGCCGCCTTCGGCCCCCTCGGCGCGCAGGGTCCATGCGCCGCTGTTGCGCGTCAGCAGGTTGCCCTCCACCATCTCCCAGGCGAGCGTGTGCGGAGGGTCGGCGCGAAAGCGCAGCCGGTAGCGGATCCGCTTGATGAGCGACACCTCGAAGGTGACGTCGTAGCCGTCGTGCGCGGCGCGGTGGACGACCACCTCCTTCAGCTCGGGCAAGAACTCGGGGTAGCGGTCCCAGTCGACGATGACGTCCCAGAGCCGATCGGGCGGGACGCCGACGACGACCTCGTTGCGCGCCGTCGGCAACCGCTACGCCCCCATCATCTTGGGGGGCTTGCGGTCGAAGTGGTGCTCCGCCTCGATGAAGCGCAGGGTTCCGGTGGCGGAGCGCATCACGACGGAGTGGGTGGTGCATCCGCCCGCGAAGAAGCGCACGCCCTGCAGGAACGAGCCGGGCGTGACGCCGGTGGCGGCGAACATCACCTCGCCCTGGGCCAGCTCCTCGAGCGCGAACACGTGGTCGAGGTCGGCGACGCCCATCTTGGCGGCGCGCGTACGCTCTTCGTCGTTGCGCGGGCGCAGTACGCCCTGCATGTCGCCGCCCACGCAGCGGAGCGCCGCCGCCGCGAGCACGCCCTCCGGCGCGCCGCCGGTGCCGAAGAGGATGTCGATGCCGGCGCGCTCGACGCAGGTGGCGATGGCGCCGGCCACGTCCCCGTCGCTGATGAGGCGGATGCGCGCGCCCGCGCGGCGGATGTCGGCGATGAGCTGCTCGTGGCGCGGGCGGTCGAGCACGATGGCCGTCAGCTCGTCGATTCGGCAATGCTTGGCGCCGGCCAGCGCCTCGAGGTTCTCGGCGGGCGAGCGGCGGATGTCGATGCAGCCGCGCCCGGTGGGGCCGACGGCGATCTTCTCCATGTAGGTGTCGGGGGCGTTGAGGAGCTTGCCGTGGTCGCCCATGGCGATGACGGCGATGGCGTCGGGTGAGCCCGTGGCGCACAGGTTGGTGCCCTCGAGCGGGTCGACGGCGATGTCGACCGCGGGATCGTGGTCCGTGCCGCAGCCGACCTTCTCGCCGATGTACAGCATGGGAGCCTCGTCGCGCTCCCCTTCGCCGATGACGATCGTGCCGCGTACGTGCACCGAATCGAAGGCGCGGCGCATGGCGTCGGTGGCGGCCTGATCGCTGCCGTGTCGGTCGCCGCGTCCCATCAGGCGGGCCGAAGCGATGGCCGCCGCCTCCGTGACGCGGACGACCTCGAGCGCGAGGTTGCGGTCCATGGCGAGCGATGTTGCCCGGCGGGGGGCGGGGGGTCAAGGGAGGGAATCGCGCGCGGCGGGCGTACATGGTTGACGGCCACGAGCGGGCGCGCTTGGCTTGACCGCCCCGGTGCGGGCGAGGAGACACGATGAAGCGGAACCAGGCGGCGTGGGTGTCGGTGCGGGCGGTGGCAGCGGCCGCCGCGGTGGCGTCGATGGCGGCGGGCGCGGCGGGATGCGGCGGCGGCGGCGGCTCGGCGGCGCTGAAGATGCTGCCCAGCGACACCAAGGTCGTCGTCGGCGTCGACCTCAACAAGGCGCGTGGCACCGGCGTATGGGAGACGGGCACGGACGTGCTCCGGAGCCTGGCGAAGGACGACACCGTCGGCGGGTCGCTCGACAAGGTCAAGGAAACGCTGAAGGACTTCGAGAAGAAGACCGGCATGGACCCGGTCAACGACCTGACCTACGTGATCTTCGGGTTCGCTGAGGTGAAGGGCGACCTGCAGGGCGCCGCCATCATCACCTCCAAGACGGACCTCGACGAGGACGCCATCTTCGACTTCATGGAGGAGGAGACGGGCTCCGACCTGGACAAGGACGAAGTGAAGGGGATGAAGGTTTACAGCGACACGAAGGGGAACGGGTCGTATTGCCTGTTCGACAAGCGGACCTTCGTGATGGGCGACCACGACTGGGTCGACTCGATGGTGGAGCTGAAGAACGGCAAGGGGAAGAGCGCCGGCGACAACAAGGAGCTGGCGGCGGCAATGAAGAAGGTCGAGGGCGGCGCGGCGGTATGGTTCGCCGCCGGCGTCGACGACGACCTGCAGGACGAGCTTCGCGACACGCCCGTGAAAGGGCTGGACGACGCGACCGACTTCACCGGCGCCGTGACCTTGACGAAGGGCATCAAGGCGGCCCTGCGCATCGGCTTCGCCAAGAAGGAGGACGCCGAGGACGTGGCCGGCAAGCTCGAGGACTTCGCCAAAGGCACCAAGAAGATGGCCAAGGCCATGAGCGAGGGCATGCCCTTCATGAAGGACCTGCTCGAAGCCTACAAGATCGAGGCGAAAGGCACCGACGCGGTCGTCACGGTCGACGTGGGCGAGGAGACGGTGGACGACATTGCCAAGTGGCTGAAGAAGGACGGGAAGAGCTTCCTGCCGGCCATGCTCTAGGCGGACAATACGATCGTGCAGTGCCCGTACTGCGGTTTCCTGGCGCCGGACGAGGCGGCGGCCCCGACGCGATTCTGCGAATCGTGCGGCATGGACCAGCACGTGGGCACCCGGCCACCCCGCGCGGGAGTCGGCGGCGGGGCCGACGCGGGGGGCGTTGCGCGCGCGGCGCTGGCCTCCACCACCGAGCGCGCGCTGGCGGCGGAGCGCGACGCCGACCGGCGCATCGCCGTCTCGTGCCGCGACTGCGGGACTCGCGGCGTCATGGGAGAGACCTGCCCGGGCTGCGGCAGCCGCCTGCCGCCGCCGCCGCAGTGAGCCGCGCCCATGCGTGAGCTGGGGATCGGGCTGCTGGGCCTGGGAGAGGTCGGCGCGGGGGTCGTACGCATCCTGCGCGACCGCGAGGACGAGCTGACGCGGCGTCTGGGCGTGCGCCTGGCGTTCCGGCGCGCCTGCGTCCGCGACGCGGACAAGGAGCGCAAGGTCGAGGTCGGCGCCGAGCGCCTGACCACGAGCAACGCCGCCGTGATCGACGCGCCGGACGTGGACTTCGTGGTGGAGCTCATCGGCGGGCTGGAGCCGGCCTACGCCTGGACGCTGCGGGCGTTGGAGGCAGGCAAGCACGTCGTCACCGCGAACAAGGCGCTGCTGGCGGAGCGCGGGGACGAGATCTTCGCGGCGGCGCGGCGGCACGGCGTGGACGTGCGCTACGAAGGCGCCGTCGGCGGCGGCATCCCCATCATCCGCACGCTGCGGGAGGCGCTCGCCTCGGACCGCATCTCGCGTCTGGCCGGCATCATCAACGGCACGTCCAACTACGTGCTCACGCGCATGGAGGAGGACGGCGTCTCGTTCGGCGAGGCGCTGGCGGACGCGCAGGCGCGCGGCTTTGCGGAGGCGGATCCGACGCTCGACGTCGGCGGGCTCGACGCCGCGCACAAGCTCGCGCTGATGGTGTCGCTGGCGTTCGGCACGCGCGACTGCCTGCGGTCGATCCACGTCGAGGGCATCGAGCGCGTCACGCCGCAGGACATGCGCTTCGCCCGGGAGCTGGGCTACCGCGTCAAGCCGCTCTGTCTGGCGCGTGACCTGGGCGACGCGGTCGAGGCGCGTGTGCACCCGACGCTCGTTCCCGCCGGGTCGATGCTCGGGTCGGTGAGCGGCGTGTTCAACGCCGTCTACCTCGAGGGCGGGATGCTGGGCCCGGTGCTCCTCTGGGGTCGGGGCGCCGGCGGCGGGCCGACGGGCGTCTCGGTGGTCGCCGACCTCGTCGATCTGGCGCGCGACGTGGCTTCGGGCGCGCGCCCGCGCGTGGCCGCGCGCGCCATGCCGGAGGGGGCGCTCGGCCAGCGGCGCTTCCTGTCGATCGCGGAGGTGGAGACGCCGGCGTACCTGCGCTTCACGGTGGTGGACCGCCCCGGCGTGCTGGCCGGCATCACCGCGGCGCTCGGCAGCCGCGGCGTCAGCATCGCCGCCATCCTGCAGCGCGGCGAGGCGCCGGGCGGCACGGTGCCGGTGGTGTTGCAGACGTATCGCGCCCGCCAGGGTGCCGTGCAGGAGGCGATCGCGGACATCGAAGGCATGGACTTCGTGCGCGCGCCGACGGTTCTGTTGCGCATCGAGCCGCAGGTCTGAGCCGGCCCGCCCTGGCCTCTAGCTCCGGCGCGCCGCTGCCATCGCCGCGATCATGTCGCGCACGGCGCGCTCCAGGCCGACCAGCACGGCGTCGGCGACCAGGGCGTGGCCGATGTTCAGCTCTTCCACCTCGAGGAGCGCCGCCACCGGGCCGACGTTGTGCACGTTGAGCCCGTGGCCGGCGGCGACGTGAAGGCCGGCGGCGGCTGCCGCGGTGGCCGCGCTTTGCAGGCGGGCGAGCTCGGCCGCCAGCCGCGCGCCCGTGCCGGCGCCCGTGCCGGCGCCCGTGCCCGCGCCCGTGCCGGCGGCGGCCCCCGCCTCGCAGTACTCGCCGGTGTGAAGCTCCACCGTGTCTGCGCCCAGCGCCGCGGCCGCGGCGACCTGCGCGGCGTCGGGCGCGATGAAGAGGCTCACGCGCAGCCCGGCCTGGCGCAGCGCCTGCACCTGGGCGGCGAGCCCGCGCGCGCGTCCGCCGGCCGCGTCGAGGCCGCCCTCCGTGGTGCGCTCCTCGCGCCGCTCGGGGACGAGCGTCACCACGTCGGGCCGTACCTCACGGGCGATGCTCACCATCTCGTCGGTCGCCGCCATCTCGAGGTTCAGCAGCGTCTGCACCGTCTGGCGCAGGAGCCGCACGTCGCGGTCCTGAATGTGCCGGCGGTCCTCGCGCAGGTGCACGGTGATGCCGTCGGCGCCGGCCAGCTCGCACAGCACCGCCGCCGCCACCGGGTCGGGGTAGCGCGTGCCGCGCGCCTGTCGCACCGTGGCGACGTGGTCGACGTTGACGTGCAACCGGACCTTGCGTTCGCCCGCCACGGTGCCGCTCTGCCCCTTCGCGCCTAGCCGACGGCGCGCCGCAGCGCTTCCGCGATCTCGTCGGCGTACTGGCGCACGGCGAGCGGCTCGGGCCCCTCCACCAGCACGCGCGCCTTGGGCTCGGTGCCCGAGTAGCGCACCAGCACGCGCCCGTCACGCCGCAACTTGCGCTCCACGTCCTGGATGACGGCGGTCACCTCGGGCAGGTCCTTCAGCGCAGTCTTCTGCTTCACCGGTACGTTCACCAGCGCCTGCGGGTACGGCTGCAGCGCCGAGGCCAGCTCCGACAGGGGCTTTTGCCGCCGCAGCACCGTGGCCAGTATCTTCAGCGCGCCGATGATGCCGTCGCCCGTGGTCGAGTGCGCCAGAAAGACGAGGTGGCCGCTCTGCTCGCCGCCGAAGTTGTAGCCACCGCCGCGCATCTTCTCCACGACGTAGCGGTCGCCCACCTTCGAGCGCACCACTTTTCCGCCGGCGTCCTCGATGACGCGGTCCAGCGCCAGGTTGGACATGACCGTCGTCACCAGCGCGCGGCGGCGCAGCTCTCCGGACGCCAGCATGTCGGTGGCGAGGATTGCCATCACGGCGTCGCCGTCCACCACGTAGCCGCGCTCGTCGGAGAAGATGACGCGATCGGCGTCGCCGTCCAGCGCGATGCCGAGCGTCGCGCCGTGCTTGCGCACCGCGTGGCACATCGCCTCCGGGTTCAGCGCCCCGCAGCTCTTGTTGATGTTGCGCCCGTCCGGGCGGGTGAAGAGCTCGACGACCGTCGCCCCCAGCTCGGCCAGCACCGCCGGCCCGACCTTGTAGCCGGCGCCGTTCGCGCAATCGATGACGATCTTCATCCCTTCCAGCGTGAGCTCGCGCGGAAACAGCCCCTTGAGGAACGTCACGTAGCGCCCCACGGCGTCGTCGATGCGGAAGGCCTTGCCGATCCGCGGGCTGGAGGTGGTCGTCACGCCGGCGTCCTCGGCGTTCAGCACGACGCGCTCGATGCGCGCCTCCTGCTCGTCGGGCAGCTTGAACGCGTCGGGGCCGAAGATCTTGATGCCGTTGTCCTGGTAGGGGGTGTGCGAGGCGCTGATGACGATGCCGGCGTCGGCGCGCATACCCGACGTCAGGTAAGCGACGCCCGGCGTAGGCAGCGGCCCGCACAGCAGCACGTCGGCGCCCATCGAGCACACGCCCGCCGCCAGGGCGGTCTCGAACATGTACCCCGACAGCCGCGTGTCCTTGCCGATGAGGACCTTGGCGCGGTGCCCCTTGCGGGCCCCCATCAGCGCCACGGCGCGTCCCAGCCCCATGGCGATCTCCACCGTCATGGGATGACGGTTGGCGACGCCGCGCACGCCGTCGGTGCCAAACAAGGTCCTCTCGGTCATGCCGGCATCTTACACCAACGCGTCAGGGCGGTGGGCCGCTGCCGGCCGTCGCCGGCCCGGGTGGCGCGCCGGCGCCGGCGTCGGTCGCCTCCACGCCAAGGCGCACCTTCACCGCGTCGGCGGAGAAGCTCGTCACCGCCACCCCGCGCCCCTCCGGCAGGCCGCGCACCGTCGCCGCCGCCAGCGCGCGCGTATAGAGCCCCGCCCCCTTCTTGTTCTCTTCCTTGAGGCTCAGGACCACGCGCAGCGATCCGCCGTCCAGGGCGTCGATGACCTTGGCCGGGCCGGTCAGCTTCACGCTCACCGCCTCCGGGTCGAAGCCCACCTCCCACTCCGTGCCCTCGCCTACGACGGGCACGCCCGAATACCATTTCTCCACCGGCACCTCTCGGAACGAGACGGCGACGCGCACCTCTTTGGGCGCGCCGCGCAACGTCACCAGCGGCGGCGGCGTGCTGAGCACCGTGATCGCCTCGAACGCCTCGGCGCGCCCCGTGACGTCCACCGGCGCCGTGGCGATGGACTTCAGGCGGCTGATGGCCGACACGGGGCCCGAGACGCCCACGCGCGGCGGCGTCGCCACCCCGGCGGGCTCGAAGCCGCGCTCGGGCGTACCCGTGAACTCCACCGCGATGGGCGCCTCGCCCTCGACACGGTCCTCGAAAGTGAGCGTCACGAACGCCGGCACGACCTCGTCCACCCGCACGTCGCCGCGGCTGTTGGGGCCGATGAAATGCTCCTTCTTGAAGGCCTCGTCGCGGTTGCGGCCGTCGGAGATGTCGATGACGTAGGGCGGCACGCCGGTGGTGTCGATCCGGCGGAAGGGGCTCCAGGGGGCGCTGAAGGAGACGGTCACGACCTCCACGCGCGGGCTCACCAGCACCTTGCCGTGGGGGTCGCCCTGGTAGACCACCGGCACCGGCGCCGTCTCGGTCTCGTGGCGCCCGCCGCGCACGTAGACGTAGAGGCTCACGGCGATGCCGAGGGAGATGAGCTTGAGGAAGAAGTTCTCGAAGAGGACCGCCCGGAGCGAGAAGGGCATCAGCTCGTTCCTGCCGCCGTGTCGGCGCCGGGCCGCGAGTGGTCGGCGCGCGCGGGCTTGGGGCCGGCCGCGGGGGCGCCCACGGCACGGGTGGCGCCGCTGGGCGTGCCGGGGTTGGTGCGGTCGGCGGCGGCGCGCGCGGCGCCGGGCACGGCGGCCGGCGTCCCGGCCCGCCCGGGCTGCGCCTTGCGCTGGTCGGCGAGCAGCCCCTGCAGCGCCTTGCGCAGCTGCCCGCCGTCGAGGTCGCGGGCGATGTTGCCGTCGAAGCACAGCGACGTGGAGCCGCGCTCCTCGCTCACGACGATGCACACGGCGTCGGTCTGTTCAGTCAGGCCGATGGCGGCGCGGTGGCGCGTGCCGAGCGTGCGGTCGAGCGCGGGGTTTTGGCTCAGCGGCAGGAAGGCCCCCGCCGAGGCGAGGCGGCCGTGCTTGACGACGACGGCGCCGTCGTGGACCGGGTTCTGCAGCTCGGGGATGAAGATGGAATAGAGCAGCTCCTTCGTGACGAGGGCGTCGAGCTTGGTTCCCTCCTCGACGAACTCGGAGACGTCGGCGGTGCGCTCCACGACGATGATGGCGCCGATCTTCTTGGCGGCGAGCGCCGTCGACGCCTTCACCAGCTCTTCGATGAGAAAAGCCTGCTCGCGCGAGCCTTGCGCGGTCTGGAACAGGCGCGTCATGCCGATGCGCGTCAGCCCGCGGCGGATGTCCTGCTGGAAGACGACGATGACGACGAGCAGCAACGCGTTGAAGAAGTTGTTCAGCAGCCAGTTGAGCGTGGCGAGCCCGGCGATCTCCGACAGGAAGAAGGCGAGGATGATGAGCAGCAGGCCGATGAGCATCGGCACGGCGCGCGTGCCCTTGATGAGCAGCAGGGCGCGGTAAACGACGTAGTAGACGAGCGCGATGTCCGCGATCGCGACGACGACTTCGAGGGTTTTCAGTTCCCCGAGAGTGCGCGCAAGGAAGGACACGTCCGCTCCCGGTCCTTTGAGGTGAAACGAAAACGACCCGCCGTGGCGAAGACGAGCCTAAGAATAGCGCCGCAGGCGCGCCGGGGCAACTTCCGTGGAAAAACGGCGAGGTTGCGCCGCGAACGAGCGTCAGGCGCGCCGCGCGGCCCGCACGGCGTCGGCCACGGCGAGGGCCTCCCGGGTCGGCGCCACGTCGTGCACGCGGACCATCGCCGCGCCGTTCACGGCGGCGAGGCAGGCCGCGGCGACGCTGCCGTGCAGGCGCGCGGCGGGGTCGGCCACTCCGGTCAGCGCGCCGATGGTCGCCTTGCGCGAGAGGCCCGCGACGACGGGGCGGCCCAGAGACGCCAGGACCCCGAGGCCGGCCAGGAGCGCGACGTTGTGGGCGGCGGTCTTGCCGAACCCGAAGCCCGGGTCGACCAGCGTGCGCGCCGGGTCGACGCCGGCGGCGGCGGCGCGGGCGAGCGCGGCGGCGAGAGCGGCCCGCACCTCGGCCACCACGTCGTCGTAGCGCGGGTCGTCCTGCATCGTGCGCGGCGCGCCCCGCCGGTGCATCAAGATGACGGCCGCGCCGGCCTCCGCGATCGCGCCCCCCATCGCCGGATCGGCCTCGAGCGCCGATACGTCGTTGACGATGCGCGCGCCGGCGCGGAGGCAGGCGCGGGCCACGGCGGCCTTGGTCGTGTCGATCGACAGCGGCACGGGGATCTCGGCGGCCAGCGCCTCGACCACCGGCAGGACGCGGCGGAGCTCCTCCGCCTCGGACACGCCGGCGCTCCCCGGACGGGTCGACTCGCCGCCCACGTCCACGACGTCGGCCCCCTCGCCGACGAGCTGCCGGGCCCGTGCGACGGCCGCCTCCGCGCCGGCGAAAAGGCCGCCGTCGGAGAAGCTGTCGGGGGTGACGTTCAGCACGCCGAGGACGAGCGTGCGCGCGCCGCCGAAGTCCAGCTCGGGCAGGCCAGGGAGGCGCACTATTCGAGGACGACGCGCCGCAGCACGAGCCCCGACGCGGCGCGCGTGTCGTTCAGCCGGCGCGCCAGCGTCTCGGCGTCTCCGGCGGCGGCGCGGTCGGCGGACGAGATGACCAGATGCCCGTCGGTGACGGTGGTAGCGACTTTGGCCACCAATACCAGCTCCTCGCCGAGCGCCAGCGCCAGGCGCGCGCCGCTATGGACGGCCGTCACGTCCGCGAAGTGCCGCGCGTCTGCGGGCACCAGTGTGGCGTACACGGACGTATCGGCGGCCACGTGGGCGTCCGTCACGCGCAGCCCCGTCAGCGGCGGCGGATCGACGACCAGGACCGCGCGCCGGCCGTGGGCGCCGGCCGGTCCCGTCAAGAAGCGCCGCCCGCGCGAAGGCTTCAGCGTCGCCACATAGGCAGGAAGCGCGGCGCCGCTCTCGTCGACCAGCGTGTGCGCGGCATGCCACTTGTCGAGCGCCTCGACGCGGTGGTCCACCTTGCCGCCGGCGACCGTAGGTAACGGCACTGCCGTCCAGAGCGGATCGAGGTCGTCCACCAGGAACACCGAAAGCAGCTCCCCGGCCTCGACCAGCGACCGCACCAGCGTCTCCTTGCGGTAGCCGGCAACGCGCACCCGCATCGTCGCAGCGCCCGGCTTGGAGGCCGCGGCCTTGCTGCCCGGCGCCGGGAGTACCTCCACGACCGGGATGCCGGCGATACGCAGGCGGCTCTCCAGCACCGTGCGTGCAGCGTCGGGCGCCACGCCCTTGGCGAGCGCGATCTCCAGGCGCGTGACCGGGACGATCGGGCCCGCCGGCCGCTTGGCTGCCTCGAACAGCGCCGACATCTTCACGCCGCCCAGGGCCGGTGCGGCAAGTGCGAGCATCGCCCCCAGCCCGACGGCCACGGGAGCGGCGGCGCTCTTGGTCGTCACGCTTTGCCGGGCTCCGGATCGGGCAGCTTGGGGAGGCCGCCCAGGCCGAAGATCTTGCGGCGCTTTCGCTCGCCGCTCTTTTCGGTCGTGTCGGTTGGTCCGGCGGCGGGCGCGGGCGGCGGGCGGTCGGCCAGCTTGCCCCCCGCCAGCACGGTGTCGATCTCCTCGCTGTCCAGCACCTCGCGCTCCAGCAGAACGTCGGCGAGCAGGCGCAGCTTGTCCTGGTTCTCCGTCAGGATGCGGTGCGCGCGCTCGAAGTTGCGCATGATGATCGCCTTCACCTCGGCGTCAATCTCCTGCGCCGTCGATTCGCTGTAGTCCTGGTGCTGCGCGAACTCGCGGCCCAGGAAGATGGTCTCCTGTTTCTTGCCGAACGCCAGCGGACCGAGCTTCTCGCTCATGCCCCATTCCGTGACCATCCGGCGCGCCAGGTCGGTCGCCACGTCGATGTCGTTCCCCGCGCCCGACGTCATCTGGTCGTACACCAGCTGCTCGGCGATGCGCCCGCCCATCAGGATGGCGATCTGGTTCTCGGCGAACTCGCGGCTCATGTTCAGCCGGTCCTCGGCGGGGAGCTGCTGCGTCAGCCCCAGCGCGCGCCCGCGCGGGATGATCGTCACCTTGTGGAGCGGGTCCTTCTCGCCGTCGAGCAGCCGCGCCACCAGCGCGTGTCCCGCCTCGTGGATGGCGGTCGTGCGCTTCTCGTGGTCGCTGATGATCATGGAGCGCCGCTCCGACCCCATCAGCACCTTGTCCTTGGCCGACTCGAAGTCGACCATGGTGAGGAAGTCGCGGCCCAAGCGCGCGGCGTTGAGCGCCGCCTCGTTCACCAGATTCTCCAGGTCGGCGCCGGAGAAGCCCGGGCTGCCGCGGGCGATCTTGTTGAGGGCCACGTCGGGGGCCAGGGGCGTCTTCTTGGTGTGCACCTTGAGGATGCCCTCGCGGCCGCGTACGTCGGGGCGCGGGACCACGATGCGCCGGTCGAAGCGGCCGGGGCGCAAGAGCGCCGGGTCGAGCACGTCCGGACGGTTGGTGGCGGCGATCAAGATGACGCCGTCGTTCGACTCGAAGCCGTCCATCTCCACCAGGAGCTGGTTGAGCGTCTGCTCGCGCTCGTCGTGGCCGCCGCCCAGCCCGGCGCCGCGGTGGCGGCCGACGGCGTCGATCTCATCGATGAAGATGATGCAGGGGGCGTTCTTCTTGCCCTGCTCGAACAGGTCGCGCACGCGGCTGGCGCCCACGCCGACGAACATCTCCACGAAGTCCGAGCCCGAGATGGAGAAGAAGGGCACGTTGGCCTCGCCGGCGATGGCGCGAGCCAGAAGCGTCTTGCCCGTCCCCGGCGGTCCCATCAGCAGCACGCCCTTGGGGATGCGTCCGCCCAGCTTCTGGAACTTCTGCGGCTCGCGCAGGAACTCGATGATCTCCTGCAATTCTTCCTTGGCTTCCTCCACACCGGCGACGTCTTTGAAAGTCACTTTCTTCTGCTGAGTCGAGT
>DASYRF010000059.1:0-4870 GCA_036004705.1 Myxococcota bacterium | reverse complement strand
GGTGCCGGCGGCCGTCTCCGGACGCCGCCGCAGGGGGCTCGGGCCGCCCCCTGCACCTGGCCGACCGGAAGAGCGCCGACGTCGCCGTGCCCAGCGAGACGAGGACGAAGCGATCCCACTGGCACCGGACCATCCGGTGGTGTCTTCTCTCAGTTGTCGACAAAGGGAGGACACAGAGTGGGATCGCCGGTGGATCATACCAAGATCCTCGGGCTCGATGGGTACCGAGTGGACACAGTCGAGGAGCTCGAGCCAGGGCCGCGGGGGCTCAGTGGGCCTTTCCCGGCGAGACGCCGCCCGAGGGCCGAGGGCCCGAGACGCACGCCGGGCCGCATCGCAATGCGTCGATGGTCCGACGGACGGCAGGCGGAAGAGGCGCGCTCGGCGGCGGTGAGGCCTTGCCTACGTTGGAGGCAACCTCGACGTGCCAAGCGTCAGCGTAGTGCGGGGAGGTCGCCGTGCCAGTAAAGGGCGCCGGGGAAGGCGGAGGCGGAGGCGCGCACGGCGGTGGCGGCGTCGTTGTAGCGCTTGCGCTCGACGCGAACGCGGTTCTCGGAGCCGGCGACTTCGTCCATGAGGGCGACGACGGTGCGGTCGCCGACGAGGCCTTTGGCGCGGGCGTCGCTCACGGCGGCGAGGAGGGTGGCCATGTCGGCGTTGCCGTCGGCGGCGGCGCGGGCGGCGTCGCGCAGGGCGGCGGCGTCGGAGCCGGCCGAAGCGGCGAGGACGGTGGCGAGCTCCTTCACGACTTCGCCGCGGCGGGCCTCGACGTTGTCGAGCTGCGCGGCGGCGCTGTCCACGCCGGCGCGCATCGACGCGAAGCGCGCCCCGTAGGCGACGAAGCCGAGGCCCCACAGGACGACGAGCGCGGCGGCGGCGGCGGCGGCCGGGACGGCGGCCTTCTTCCACGGAAGCGGCGCGGGCGCGGCGAGGCGCAGTCGCTCCTGCACCCAGGCCCAGCGCGCCGGGGGATAGCTCATCGCCGGGAACACGTAGCGGAGCGGGGCTTCGCTGGAGGCGAGCTCGACGGCCACGAAGCCCTGGCCGCCCCAGCGGTCGAGCAACGCGCGCGCGTGCACGGAATCCACGGCCGATTCGCCGGCCAGGGTGGCGGCGGTCAGCTCGCCGCCGCCGCGCGCGCCAGCGGCACGCAACAGCGCGTGCTCCTCGCTCACACGCGCACGCCAGCCGGCGTCGCGGCCGGAGCGCGCCAGCTCGGTCGCCATCGCGGCCTCGCATGCGTCGCACACCTCGCCGCCGCGAACGGGCAGCCCGCAGCCGAGGCACCCGCCGCGCGCGCCGGCCGCGGGCGCCGCGGGGATGCGATAGACGGTGCAGCGCCCCTGGTCCTCGCGGCGGACGTCGACGCGGTCGACCATGCGGTCGAGCACGCGGACGGCGTCGTCGACGGTGGCGGGCGCCACGGTCGCCAGCTCCAGCGGGCTCACGCAGCCGTCGCGCCCGGCGGCGAGCCGGTAGGCGGCGTTCTCCAAGAGGTCGTCGAGCGTGCGGACGGTCGTCATGGGGCCACGGCGCCGCGGTCACCAGTGGCGCGACGCGCCGCCGCCGCCGGAGCTGCCGCCGCCGAACGAATGCGACGATGAGCCGCTGCTCCAGCTGCTGCTGCTGCTGCTGCTGCTGCTGCTGCTCCAGCCGCTGGACGTGGTCATCGTCCGGCGCGGGATTGTGCGCACCTCCTTCGTCTCGGCGCCGCAAGCCGTGCAGCGGCGCGTGACCTCGCGCGTGCCGGCGCTGGCGTACGAAGCGGGCACGAGCGTCTTCGACCACTCCTGGCACCAGTGGCCGCACGAGAGGCAACGGCGCCGCCATCCGTCCCAGAGGAGCCAGCCGGTGGCGACGAAGCCCACGCCCGACACGGCAGGCCCGGCGCCGTCGAAGCGCGTCAGGACGAGAAGGGCGACGCTGGCGGCGACGGCGGCGCCCCATGTGACGACGTGGAAGCGCCCCGGCACGCGCGCCGCCGCGGGTACGGCGAGCACGAGCGCAATGAACAGCACGAGCCAGAGCGCCAGGTTCACCCAGCCGAGCAGCCAGCGCAGCATCAGCGAGGCGCCGCTCGGGCGCGTGTGGTGCGGCACGGCGGCGAGCCCCGCTTCCACGGCGCCCGGCGCCGCTGGGTCCGTGGAGGCGGCGCCGACACCGCCCGCGGCGCCGCTGCCGGGCGCGGCGACGCCGGTGCCGAGCGCGGGCGGAACGAAGTCGGCGCACGTGTCGCCGGGCGCGACGATGCCGTCGACGAGGTGCTGCGCGAGCTGGACGACCGCCTCGCCGACGCCGCCCGGGCCGCCCACGTGGCGGACGAAGACGACGTCCAGCAGCGCGGCGGCGACGAAGGGCGTGAGCCGCTTCTCCGCGCCGGGGGCAATGGCGATGCCCGCGACGTTCTCGTCCGCCGCCACGAGCAGGAGCGCGTCGACCCCGGCCCAAGCGCGCAGCACGCGCCCGGCGTAGGCGGCGAAGTCGCCCCCCTCGCCAGCGCCGAGGCTCGACACGACGAGCGCCGCCATCTTCACGCCGACGGCGGCGACGGCCTTGTCGAGCTGCGCGTCGATCGCGGCGACGCGCTCGGGCCCGAGCAGGCCCTCCGGATCGGCGCACCGCCCGCTCGGCGGCGCCGGCGTGCTGGCCGGCGCCGCGCCCGCGCCGACGCCGTCGCCGCCGTCCGCGCCGCCACCCCCGTCGCCGGCCTCCGGGCCGCGCCCGCCGACCGTTGCCGCGGCGTCCAGCGGCAGCGGCGCCGCGCTGGGCTTCGCCGGCGGCAGCAGCACGCGCGCCACGTCGGGGAGCGCGCGCACGACGGTCGCGCCGAGCGCGTGCCCCTTGCCTGCCAAGCGCCGTTCGAGCGCCTTCTTCGCCGCGGCGGCCTTCGCCGCGTCCGCGCCCACGGCGCGCGCGTCCACCACGCCCGCCGGCACCGCCGCTACCACGGCCACGGTAGCGCTGCCCGCGGCGGCGGCGGCGGCGAGGTCGTCCGCTTCGGCCCGCACGCGGCGCCGCGCTTCGCTCTCCGTGCCGGCGTCCACGAGCGCCACGACGAGACGCGGTCCTCCCGCCGCCGCTACGAGGCGCGCCACGCGCCGCACCGCCGCCGCCTCGGCCGCGTCCAGCACGTTCTCCGGGTCGCGCACCGCGTCGTCGGGCACGCGGTAGAGGCGCCGTTCGATGATCGGCGGCGGCGCGTCACTGCCGGCCGCGCCGTGGAGGTCCATCATCCCGTCCAAGTCGGGCAGCGCCAGGCCGCGGCGCGCGGCGGCGGCGGCAGCAGCGGCGGCGGCGTCGACGTCGTCCTCGCCGCCGGCCAAGCCCAGCAGGTCCGGCGGGGCGAAGTCATCCGCGCTGATCATCCCCGGAACGCCCACGGCCTCGGCGATCGCCTCCAGCCCAGCGACGATTCCGCGGCCCATCCCTCGATGGTTCACCATGTCGTCGGGCGTGTATTCCTCGCGGAAGCGCGGCACGACGTACTCGTCGAGGATCTCGCCGGCCTTCGCGTCGGTGAGCTTCGACTCCAGCCCGTAGCCCACCTCGATCTTCACGTCGTGCGAGCCGGTGACCACCAGCAGCAGCACGCCGTTGTCCGCACCCTTCTTGCCGATGCCCCAGTCGTTGAAGACGGCCGCGGCGTAGTCGTCCAGGTCGAACGACCCCGTGCTGTGCACGGTCAGCACGGCCAGCTCCACGCCGACAGCCTTCTCGGTGCGGTCGATCACCTCGAGCGCGCGCGCGCGCGCCGGCGCGTCGAGAAGATCCTCCTCGTCGTCGATCCAGTCGCCGGGCGGCGGCGGGAAGTGCGGCGCCGCGCAGCCGGCGGCAACCGCCATCAGGAGGATGAAGGCGAGTCGGGGGCGGCGCCCGCGCACGGGCTCAGATCTTACCGTACATGAGGATGGAGATCAGGAAAGAGAAGATGACGAGCGTCTCGATGAAGGCGAGCCCCAGCAGCATCGGCACGAAGATCTTGTCCGACGCTTGCGGGTTGCGGGCGATGCCGTCGAGCGCCGCCGAGGCGGTGCGGCCCTGGCCGAGCGCGCCGGCGAAGGCGGCGACGCACACGCAGAAGCCTGCGGCGAGCGCGATGAACTTCTTGGTGTCGTCGGGCCCGGCCGCCGCGCCCGCGGCGCCCATCGCCTCGGCGACCGCGGTGTCCGCCAGCGCCAGCGGCAGCGCCGCCAGCATCGCCGCGACGCCTGCACCGATCCCGGCCAGCCACTTCGTCATGCTCCTCATTTGTCCTCCGTTGCCTTTCTGGTTTGCTCCGAAAACCGCCCGAAACCGATGGTTCAATGCGCCGCCGCCGCCTCGTGGCCAGGCGCGCCCTCGGCGTGCACGGCGTCTTCCTCGTGCGCCTCGACCGCCATCGCGATGTAGACCGTGCTCAGCAGGCAGAAGACGAGCGTCTGCACGACCGCCACCAGCACGCCCAGCAGCAAGAGCGGAATGGGCAGAACCAGCGGCACGAGCCCGAAGAAGATGGTCCCGGCGGTGTGGTCGCCGAAGATGTTGCCCAGAAGACGCAGCGACAGCGACACCGGCCGCACGCAATGGCTGATGATCTCGAGCGGCAGCATCAGCGGCGCCAGCCACCAGACCGGACCGAGGAAGTGCTTGAAGTAGGCGATGCCGTTCTTGCGCACGCCGTAGATGTGCGTGGCGAGGAAGACGACCGCCGCGGGCGCGAGCGTCGTGTTGAGCGACCCCGTGGCCGGCTGGAAGCCGGGGATGAGCCCGAGGATGTTGCTGAAGAAGATGAAGAAGGCGAGCGACCCGACGAGCGGCAGAAACTCGCGCGCCTTCTCGCGGCCCATCACGTTCGACATCATGTTCAAGACCGCCTCGGTGACGATCTCGA
>DASYRF010000058.1:0-15033 GCA_036004705.1 Myxococcota bacterium | reverse complement strand
ATTGCGGCTGCGGCTCCGGCGGCGACTGCCGCTGCGACGCCGAGGCCCAGCACGACGCCGACGCCGAGCACGACGCCGACGCCGAGCACGACGCCGACGCCGAGCACGACGCCGACGCCGAGCACGACGCCGACGCCGAGCACGACGCCGACGCCGAGCACGACGCTGACGCCGAGCACGACGCCGACGCCGAGCACGACGCTGACGCCGAGCACGACGCCGCCGCCGCCGCCGAGCACGACGGCGCCGCCCAAAGCCCCGCCGCGCACACGCGCCGCCGACATTCGCGTCGGGACGCTGTCGGTGAACACGCCCGGCACTTGGGCGAACGTCACCATTGCTGGCGTGACGCGCACCACGCCTTTCACGGGCTGGGAGCTGCCCGCGGGACCGCGGCGACTCGTGCTGAAGAACCCCGAGACGCACGCCTCGTGCACGTTCGACCTGACGATCCTGGCGGCCCGTCACCTCGACGTGGTCGTCTCGCTCGCCGATTGCGCGCTCGTGCCGCCCTGATTCACTCCACCAGTGCGCCGATCGCCCCGTCGGCCTTGTGCAAGCGCGTCTGCACCGCCTCCCAATGCGACAGCAAGTTCCACGCGTAGCGCAGCGCGATGGGCCGCTCCACCGCCACGTTCTTCGTCTCGCCCGGGTCGCTCGCCAGGTCGTACAGGTATTCCTTCTTGTCCCGCGAATGGAACTTGATGAGCTTGTAGCGCCCCGCGCGCACCGCCGACGCGATGGTCGTGAACTCGCTGAACCCCGGCAGCGGCTCCACCGGCGCCGCCCCGCGTACCCAGCCCCACAGCGACATGCCCATGAAGCGCGGCTCCGCCGGCAGCCCGGCCGCCGCCAGCAGCGTGGGCGCCAGGTCGGCTTGGTCGGCCGGGGAGCGCACCACCCGCCCCGCCGGCACCGTCCCTGGATGCCGCAGCAACAGCGGGATGTGGATGATCTCGTCGTACAGCGCGTGCCCGTGGCCGACGGAGCCGTGCTCCAGGAACTCCTCGCCGTGGTCCGCCGTCACCACCAGCAGCGTGTCGTCGTAGAGCCCCTTCTCCTCCAGGTGCTTCACCAGCGCGCCGAGCCAGACGTCGGAGTAGTCCACGTCGCCCAGGTACAGCGCCACGTAGTAGTCCCAGTCGTCGGGCTTGAGCCTGTACGAGCCGTCCTTCATGCGCTCCGCCAGCAGCCCCGTGTTGTTCGGGTTGAGCGTCCCCTTGTACGGGCGGCCGTAGTACTTCTCCGCCAGCGCGGGCGGCGGACGGTAGGGCAGGTGCGGGTCGGTCGGGAACATCATCATGAAGAGCCGCGCGTCGGGCGTCGCGCCGAGCGTCTCGTCGATCCAGGCGTTGGCGTCCTTGTACATCTTCTCGCCGCGGAACGGTCCGTGGTCGTAGATGAGGTAGTGGTACCAGTGGTCCCAGCCGCGCTTGTAGCCGAGCGGGTCGGACACGTAGCCGTTCGCCGACAGCCCGCACGTCTTGAACCCGGCCTTGCGGAACACCTCGTTCACCAGCAGCGCGCCCTTCGGCAGCGCGGTCTTCGGATCGTGCCCGTGATGGACCTCGGGATAGAGGCTCGTCCAGATCGTCGCGCCCGTCGGCTTCGAGTAGACGCCCGAAGCCGTGAACTCGGCGAAGAAGGTCCCTTCGCGGGCGATGCGGTCGATGACCGGCGTGTCGGCGCGCGCGCCCGGCGTGAGGTGCTTGAGCACCTTCGCCGGCAACGAGTCGATGATGACGAGGATGACGTGCTTGGGCGGCTTCCCGGCGGGCGCGGCGGTCGCCGCGGGCGCGGCGGTCGGCGGGGGCGGAACCACCAGGCGCGGCCAGGCGTAGGTGACCGGCCCGTCGTGCGCCTCGAAGTCGACCCGCGCCACCTCGCCGGCGAGCGCGGCCAGCGAGGCGCGCGCGCCGCCCGCCGCCGCGCCGTCGTACAGCACCAGCGCGGGCTTCCCGTCGGCGTTCGCCACCACGCGCGCGCGCCCGGCGCCCGCCGCCGGGGCGGCCCCCGGCAGCGCCGCGTCCACGACCAAGCTGGCGCCGGGCGGGACCGGGACGAAGTAGCTCGCGCGCTCGCCGGCCAGCAGCGTGAGCGCGCGCCCCAGCGCGCGCATCGGCTCGGCCGCCGCGACGCTCGCGACCGGCGCCAGCGGCGCTGTGGCCGCCGCCGTCGCCGTCGGTGTTGCCGCCTCCGCCGAAACCGCGCCCGCCGCCGCGCGCAGCGCGAAGCGCTGCAACAGCGCGACGGTCTTCTTGTCGGTCTTGGGCGCGTCGGTCGCGGCGAACGGCGCGGCGCCTTTGACGGCGTCGAAGCGCAGCTCCAGCTCGTGGCTGCCTGGCGCGGCGAGCGCCGCCCCCAGCGCGAAGCGCGCCTCCGCCCAGGCCGCCGCTTCGAGCGCCACCGACGCCAGCGGCTTGCCGTCCCAGCGCACGCTCAGCGCGCGCGCGGCCCCCACGGGCCGGGCGACCACGGCGAAACCCCGCTCGTCGCCGACGAGATCCACGCGCAAGGGCGCCGGGGCGGCGCTCACCTCCACGTACGGCTCACCCGCCGCCATGGCGCGTTGCGGCCCCCAGCCGGCGTTGTGTTTGCCGAGGTGCTTCCAGAGGGCGGCCGTTCCCAGCAGCACGGTGCCCTCGGCCACCGCGTGAGCGTAGGCGAAGTCCACCGCGACGACCTCGGGCCCGGTCGCGCCCGCCGCGGCGTGCGGCGTGCTGGCGAGGGAGGGCGCGCCGGGAACCGCGAGCGCGACCGCGGGCCGCGCCGCCGCCGGCGCCAGCGCCGGCGCCGGGGGCGCCTCCGTGCCCGTCGCTCCCGCGGGCGCCGCCGCCGCTGCGGCCGCCAAGATCCCCGCCGCCAGCGCCGCCGCCCCGATGGCAGCGGCGATACGTCCTTTGGCGCACACGCGCTTGTCTCCCTTCGCCTCGGCGACGCGCTCATATACGCCATGCCGCGGCACCGTGCTACTCTCGCTGCGGGCGTGAGGCGCTTCCGCATCGAATCGCCGGGCGGCATCATCGCCCTGCTGACCGTCCTCAACCTCCTCAACTACCTCGACCGCTACATCGTGGCGGCGGTGGTGCCGCGCATCGAGGCCGCGTTCCACCTCAGCAAGGCGCAGGCCGGCTGGGTCATGTCGGCCTTCATGGTCGGCTACTTCCTGACGAGTCCGCTGTTCGGCGCGCTCGGCGACCGCTGGCGGCGGCGCGAGCTCATTGCCGCCGGCGTCGCCGCCTGGAGCGTCGCCACCTTCTGCTCCGGGCTGGCCCCGACGTTCCTGGTGCTGCTGCTTTGCCGCGTGGGCGTCGGGGTCGGCGAGGCCAGCTACGCCACGCTATCGCCCACCATCATCGACGACCTGAGCGCCGCGCACGCCAAGAATCGCCTGCTCGCCGTCTTCTACGTCGCCATCCCCGTCGGGTCGGCGCTCGGCTACGTCGTCGGCGGCGCGCTGGAGCCGCGGCTCGGCTGGGCGGGCGCGCTGATGGTGGCCGGTGGGCCGGGGCTTGCCGCCGCCGCGGTCACGTTGCTCATCGTGGAGCCCGCGCGCGCGCCGCGCCGGCGCCTTCCCACTTTGCGCGACGCCGCGGCCCCGCTGTGGGCATCGCGGCGCTACGTCGGCACGGTCGCCGGGTACGTCGCCTACACCTTCGGCCTCGGCGGGTTCGCCGCCTGGGCGCCCAGCTACGTGCACGGCGTGCTCGGCGTGCCGCTGGACCGCGCCGACCAGGTGTTCGGCCTCATCACTGTCGGCACCGGGCTCGCCGGCACCGCCGTCGGCGGCGCCTTTGGCCACGTCTTTGCGCGCCAGCGCCCGCCCGCTGTCGCCGTCGCCGTCGGCGGCGCCGGCGGCAGCGCCGACGTTCTGGGCGGCTGGCTGAAGTTCAGCGCGCTCAGCAGCCTGGCCGGCTTCCCGCTGGCGTGGGCGTGCCTGGTGCAACGCTCGCCGACGGGCTTCTTCGTGCTTCTCGGCGCTGCCGAGCTGTGTCTGTTCGCCTCCACCGCGCCCGTCAACGCCGCCATCCTCGGCTCCGTACCCGAATCGCTGCGCGCGACGGCGATGGCGGTGAGCATCTTCGCCATTCACGCCTTCGGCGACCTCGTCTCTCCGCCGCTGGTCGGCTTCGTCGCGGACCGCAGCCGCCTGGGCTGGGGGATGATGCTGCTTCCGGGCGCCGTGCTCGCGAGCGCCATTCTATGGTGGCGCGCCTCGCGCCCCACCCCCGATTCCGTCGACGCACGCGCCTAGAGCGCCAATCAGCCCTTTGGGTACTCGGCGCTCTCTAGCCGCTGCTTCCGCCGGCGGCGCGGACGAAGTCGAGCAGCCCTTCGAGGTGGTCGCCCTTCGTGAAATGCTGGCGGGCGACGCCCCGCTCCAGTGCATGGCGGATGCGGGCGTTCGGCACCGTGGCGCTGTAGAACACGCGCAGCGTGTCGGGCCACTCGTCGGCGATCTTCGTCAGCAGCGCGACGCCGTCGTCGCCAGGCATCGCGAAGTCGGAGATCACGAGGTCGGCCGGCGCGGCGGCCATCGATTCGAGCGCAGCGCGCGCCGACGGCGCCTCGCGCACGTCGAACCCGAGGCGGACGAGGAGCCGGGCGAGGCTGCGGCACGCCATGTCGTCGTCGTCGACGACCAAGACGCGGCGCACCCCCACAGGGGCGGTGCGGTTGGAGGAGGCATCCGTCATGCGAAGCGCCTTCCAAACGGTGCCAGACTGGATCGGCGGCGTCCATGCGAAATCGTGCTGGCCCCGGAAGAAACGGCCGGGCCGGGTGAGGATTGTAAGGATACTCGCGATTATATCCTCGATTAGCTATCAACGTCTCCGCTATCCAGTAGTCGTGGCAGGGCCGTGGCGGCGCCTGTCCCGCGGGCGTAGCGGGCATGCCAGTGCGTGGCCGCCGCGCAGGCGACCGCGGCGAGCGCGAGCCCCGCGATCACGTCGGAAAGGTAATGATAACGGAGGTAAAGCGTGGACAGGATGACGCCGCCGAACCACGGCAAAGCGAACCAGACGAGCGGGCGGACACGATGGCGCACCAGGCACCAACCGTAGACCGCGGTCGTGAGGGCGTGGCCGCTGGGGAACGCGTATCGCGCCGTCGTGCCGTGCAGCGCGGTCACCGCCTTCTTCAGCGCCCCGGCGACGAGCACGCCCGTGGTGGGGTCGGTCAGGCCCAGCTCGGCCTTGAAATGCAGCGGCCCCAGCGCCGGCGTGAAGAGGTAGCCAAGGAAGCTGAGCACGTAGCCGAGCGCAATGGCGAGCTTGGCCTCGCGGAAGGCCGCCCCGCCGTCGCCGCCAGGGCGCGCGCGCCAGTAGAGCGGCAGGCCCGGCGCCAGCGCCAGGAAGTAGTAGCTGACCCACAGGATCTTGCCGAGCTCGTCGAGAGGCCGGTTGGCCCAGGTCTGCACCCACTGCAATAACGCGAGCCCTCCGCCGGCGCGCTCGACGCGGATCAGCCAGGGGTCCCAGTCGCGCGGGTTCAGCGCGTGGCCGATTTTCCCGGACATGAGAAACAGCGCGACGACGTACACGACGACGTCCCAGTGGCGCCACAGGCGGCGCAGGCCGGTGTGGTCGTAGCGGCAAGTCGCCGCCGTGGCGAGCACCGCCGCCAGGACCGCGGCGTGGCCGGCGGCGTAGGCGGGCCAGGCCGGCAGCGCCTCGTGCGGGCGAATCAGGATCCAGGCGAGCGCGAGGGTGGCGTAGGAGCCGACGGCCCAGTCGCCGGGGTCGAGCCCGGCGCGCAGGCGCGCGGCGCCGCCCGCGGGTGGGGGCCTGGACGCGGGCGCAGGCGCGTACCCAGGCCCGGGCGTGGGCGCGGGCCCGGGCGACGACGACGGCGAGGACGAGGGTGCGGCCAGGGGTCTATTGGAGGAGCACGCAGCAGCCGGTCACGCAGATGAAGCCGCTGTTGGCGGCGCAATCGGACGACACGGTGCAGGGCGTGACGCCCGTCGGGCACGTCTGGAAGCAGCAGCCGTTCGTGCACACCTCGTTGTTGGCGGCGTCGCATTCGGTGCCGGTGGGGCACTCGGTCACGCCCGTAGGGCACGTCATCGTGGTGCCGCCGCACTCCGAGGTCGGCTGGACGAACCCGCCGAAGCACGCCTCGCCGCAGGCGCAGGTGTTGTCGCACTCGGCGTTCGTGGTGCAAGGCGCGCACAGCGAGCAGAAGCCGTCGCCGACGTCGTCGTCCAGAACGCAGTTCTGGCCCGTGTCGCACTCGCCGCCGGCGGCGGTGCACGCGCAGCCCTCGCTGCCCGCGCCGGAGCCGCAGGCCGGGGCATACTCGCAGGTGCCGGCGATGCGCACGTGCTCGCCGGTGCCGTTGCCGTTGGCGTCGATCTCGCAGCAGCCCGTGTTGTCGCAGCCGTTGGGCGTCACGTTCATGGATGGGTCGGCCAGGTTGCAGCAGACAGCGTCGTTGCCGATGCCGGAGTTGCCGTCGAACGGGCACTCGATCTGCCCCATGGCGCCGTTGTTGTCGCCCGGGATGCCGGTGGCGAACGACGACTCGTCGTCGTCGATGGGCGAGAAGCAGTGGATGTCGTTGACGTCGATGTTGCCGTCGCCGTCGTTGTCGGCTCCGTCGGCGCACTGGCACGTATCGGGCGTGCCGTCGTAGGAGCAGACGGTGCCGTCAGCCCCGCCGGCGCCGCAAGGCGGGATCACGTCGGCGCAATCGGCGTCGGCGCAGTCCACGTCGCCGTCGGAGTCGTCGTCCTCGCCGTTGCCGCAGACTTCGCCGCAGGCGGGGTCCACGCCGCGGCACACCGAGTCGTCGCAATCCACCAGCCCGTCGCCGTTGTCGTCGACGCCGTTGGCGCAGTCCTCGTTGCAGCCCGGGGCAGCGGCGCAGTCCGAGTCGACGCAGTCGACGGCGCCGTCGAAGTCGTCGTCGAGGCCGTTGAAGCAGGCTTCGGGGACGTTCTGGCAGGGGTCCAGGTCTCGGCACTCCGGGTCGATGCAGTCGACCGTGCCGTCGCCGTCGTCGTCGACGCCGTTTCCGCAGACTTCGCCCGAGGCGCCGCCATTTCCGCAATGACAGCCCGGCGCGAAGGCCAAGAGTGAGACGAAGCCCAGGCCGAGACCGTACGCAAGCGGAGCCATGCGAGAGGGGGTACGAGCCATGGACGCCTCCTTTTTTCGTGAACAGAATACCGGAGAACGCAGGCGCGCGCACGGAGGGCGGGTGATAAGCTGAGGACTCGATGCAAGCGAGGCGGGCGCGCGAGTGGTGGTCGCCGGGGCGCGTGGCGCCGCGCATGGCGAGCCTCCTCGCGGCGGCGCTCTGGGTGGGGTGCGGAGGGTCCGGCGCAGCCAGCGACGGCGGCGCCGGCGGTGGCGCGGACGCGGCGGGCCCGTGGGTCGAGGCCGGCACCGGCTCCGCCGACTTCGTGCCGCTCGCGGACGGCGACACGATCCAGCTCTACGCCGGGCCGCAGGGCGGCTACCACACGTTCGGGGCGATGCGCGGCGGCGGCCTCGCTTGCCCGGGCGCGACGCTTCACTTCCGTGTCGTAGACGGCATCGACCTCACGACCGTTCTCGCGGAGTCGACCTACGTCGACGACTTGCAGCGCGTCGGTGACGAGAAGCGCTACACCGGTGTCGCGCTCATGTTCGCCGGCTGGGCCGGTGCGCCGCTCACCCAGGCCATGGCCGATCTCGACGGCCGCGCGCTGCGCCTGGAGCTGGACGTCCTGGACGCGGCGGGGGCCAGCGCCTCCAGCACCGTCGACGTCGTCGGCGCGTGCTGCAACTGAGTCGAGGCACGCCGAAGGCATCGCCTCCGACTTAGGGAGAGATTCACATCCTTTGAAGGGACGGCCAGGTATTCCCGGCAGCCCTTGACTCGGCGCTCGCCCTAGATAGCCGTTGCCGGCACTCGCAACCAATCTCCGCTTTGACCCGGCCCTGTGCCGGCATTGCCGCACCGTGTCGCCCTGGAGGCACGCCCGCGCGGCTTTCGGCGGCTATCGCCCGCGCGTCAAAGGCGTGCGCCGCCTCCCCTTTCGGCCGCGATCCGCGCTTGGCACTCTGCGTGCTCTGTCCGTGCCCGACCGTCCCCCACGACAGGAGTCGACGAACCGATGGCCTCCGATTCGCTGAAGCTCGCGTCCAACCTCGCAGGCGGCGTGGCGCTCTTGATCGCCGTGGCGCTGTGCGCCTCCGGCTGCGGCTGGCTGCTGGGAGCGGTCGTCGAGAAGCCGGACGTCAAGGTAGACGGCGCGCATTTCGACGGCCTGAACGTCGAGGTGCGCCTCGAGGGCCCGGGGCTGCCGAAGGTCACGGGCGCCACCGCGCACGGGACGCTCGCATTGTCGGTCTACAATCCGAACAACGTGTCGCTGCCCATCGAGGGCATCGAGTACGAGGTCGTGGTGGCCGACCATCCCGCTGTGAAAGGCGAGACGAACGGCGAGGGCGTCAGCAGCCTGCCGGCCCGCGCCACTACGCCGATGACGGCCGCGTTCGACATCCGCCTGCCGGAAGCCGCGCGGGCGCTGGGCGACGCGCTCAAACCGGGCGACGTGCCCTTCAAGCTGCGCGGCGTCGTGCGCGTGTCTTCTCCGATCGGCGTCCTTCGCGTGCCTTACGAGGCGAGCGGGGCCATTCCCAAGAAGATCCCGGAGGCGGCCCGCGCGCTGGACAAGGCCGGCGTCCCGGCCGGCCTCGACGGCTTGCTGCGCGGCGCCCACCTGTGACGCGATCCCGGCGTCAACCGTAGCGTTCTTCGTCCCACGGGTCGCCGCGGTTGTGATAGCCGCGCACCTCCCAGAAGCCGGGCGCGTCGCGCTCCAGGAACTCCAGGCCGGTGAGCCACTTCGCGCTCTTCCAGGCGTAGAGCTTGGGGACGATGAGGCGCATGGGCCCGCCGTGTACCGGCTCGAGCGGGCGGCTGTCGTGCTGGTCGGCGAGGAGCACGTCGTCGTCGTCGAGGAACTCGAAGGGGAGGTTTGTCGTATAACGGGTGTGACCGTGCGCCACGACGAAGCGCACGCGCGGATCAGGGCGCGTGCGGCGCAGGATCTCGGCGATCGCGACGCCCTCCCAGCGGTTGTCGAGGCGGCTCCAGGTCGTCACGCAGTGGAAGTCCGCCGTCACCGTCGCGCGCGGCAGTGCCCGATACTCCTCCCAACGCAGCGTCAAGGGCTCGGCGACCAGCCCGAACGTGCGGAAAGTCCAGGTCTTGGCGTCGAAACGCGGAACGGGCCCTTCGTGCAGCACGGGCCAGTTCGTGGTTTCGGTCTGGCCCGGCGGAACGCGCGCGCGCGGCTTGGTCGGGGCGGCCATGATGGCGTCATCCTTGCCAGTTGGCTTCCACGTGTCAAATGTACACGAGCGGGCGTGCAGCCGGGCTGAACGACGCACCGCCTCAAGAATCCTTGGCCACGGCCGAGGCATCATACGCGTGAGGGTCCCATGAGGGGCGTCAAGCCCGCGCCACGAAGGGGGACGAGAGGACGACGGCGATGGCGATGAGAGAAGAGCGCACAGTGCCGAGCCGGTCCGGAAAGTTACAGCAGCGCCGTAATGCGCGCGGCGTCCGCCGAGCCGGTGCGCGCGAAGAGAAGCGCGTTCCGTTCGCACGCCGAGATGGTCGCAGCACGGGCGTCGGTCGTCCTCGGCCGGCGCGCGGCGGGATCATCGCCGGCGAGCCGGAGCGCCTACCGCCGCTGACGGACGCGGAGGTCGACGAGTTGCTCGCGAGCCCCATGCCGGGCGGCATCAGCGGAACGACGCTGGCGCAGCGTCGCGCCGCCGCCGGCGCGGACCTGTTGCAGCGGTACTTTGCGTCGGTGGAGCAGCACGGGCTGCTGACGCCCCAGCAGGAGCTCGCCTTCGCACGCCGGTACGTGCGCACGCAGGACCCGGCGGCGAAAGAGCGGCTCATCAATTCCAACCTGCGGCTCGCGGCGAAGATCGCCTATCGCTACCGCAACGCCTTTCCCGACCTGCTCGACCTGATCCAGGAGGCGAACGTCGGGCTGGTGCGCGCGGTGGACCGCTACGACCCGGAGCGCGGGGTTCGCTTCACGACGTACGCGGCGTTCTGGATCCGCGCCACTGTGATCCGCTTCATCCTCACGCATGCGCGTAACGTGCGCGTGAAGACGCACAAGCCGGGCGAGCGGCGCGGGCCCGCGCACGAGGTGTCGATCGACGCGCCGCTCGACGCGCACGCCATGGCCGGAGAGAGCGGCACGTTCGGCGAGATGCTCGCGGACGGCGGGCCGGGGCCGGAGGAGCTGGCGATCGACGGCGAGTACAGCGCCAAGCTCGACGAGAACATGAGCGAGTTCACCGAGGGGCTCGACGAGCGAGACCGCTACATCTTCGAGCAGCGCTTCGGCGGCGACGAGCGGCTGTCGCTGCGCGACTTGGGCGCCAAGATCGGCATCTGCCAGGAGCGCGTGCGCCAGCTCGAGCACCGCCTGGTGCGTCGCGCGCGCGCCCATCTGCAGACGGGCGGCCTCATTCCCGAGCGCTGAGCGGGCGTCGCTACACCTCGATGGCTGGCCGGGGGACGGCGGCTCGGCTACGCTGCGGCAATGAAAGCCGACGCCCATCGCAACGCCGGGGACGCGGCCCCGTGGCGGTCGCGGTCGGGGCTGCGCCGGCCGCGTGCGTGGGGCTGGCTGGCGCTGCTGCTGGCCGCGGCGGCGTGGCCGAGCGCCGGCGGGTGCGAGGCCGATCGCATCGCGCGCGAGCGCGCGCTGCTCGACGACGTCGATCGCGCGATCGGCGCGCTGGTCCCCGCCGGCGCGTGCGCGCAGTACGACGCCGTCATCTCCGCGGCCGACCGCGCCGTCGCCGGGCTCGCGGACGAGGTACGCACGCGCCCCATCGTGGCGTTCGTAGGGCTCGTTCGCAACCTTCGCAGCGGTTGCGCGGTCCTCAGCGCGAAGAGCAAGACCTCGCTGGTGACGACCTGGGGAAGCCTGCGCGTGACGGTGGGCCGGAGCAACGAGTCGCTCTCGGGCGCGGTCGTGGGCAACGGCGCGCCCCCTGGCGCCACCGCGGCGCCCCCGGCTGGCGCCACCGTGCCCTGACAAGCTGCGCGACCGGGCGACGGGCCGCAGTGCACCGACACGCCGGACACCTGGCACAGCGGCTTCGTCGTCCCGCTGTAAGAACGCCGAGCTTCACGCGCTGCGCGCGCGCGCCCGCGCGGACGGGCGCGGGGCACGGCGCGCCGCGTTGACGGTCCCGAGGGCCGCTGTTATGGTGCGGGCGCGCTGGGGGAGCTTCGGCTGAGAGGCTCCGCGCGGCACGTGCGCGCGAGCGACCCCGGGACCTGACGTGGGTAATGCCACCGCGGGAAAGGCGCGCCTCTCAATGAGCACATCGCAACATCTCGAGTCGCAGCCTCCAGAGGTCGATGGGCGCCGTCTGGCGGCGGTGACGCGCGGTCCGCTCCCCGGGTCGCGCAAGATCCACGTGGACGGCACGCTGCATCCGTCGGTGCGCGTGCCGATGCGTGAGGTAGCGCTGAGCCCGACGCGCCGGCAAGCGCCCGGCGGGAGGGCGGAGGCGGTGCTGAACGCGCCGGTCGTCGTGTACGACACGAGCGGCCCGTACACCGACCCGGAGGCGGCGATCGACGTCTACGGCGGCCTGGCGCCGCTGCGGGGCCCATGGATCCGGGCACGTGGCGACGTGGACGAGCTGCCCGGCGTGACCTCGGAGTACGGGCGGCTGCGGCTGGCCGACCCGAAGCTCGACGCGGTGCGTTTCCGCCGCACGCGCCCGCCGCTGCGCGCGCGCAGCGGCGCCTGCGTCACGCAGATGCACTACGCGCGGCGCGGCGAGGTGACGCCGGAGATGGAGTTCGTGGCGCTGCGCGAGAACCAGCGGCGCGAACAATGGGCGACTGGCGCGCTGGCGGCGCAGCACCGCGGCCGGTCTTGGGGCGCGGCCATCCCCGCGGCCATCACGCCCGAGCTGGTGCGCGACGAGGTGGCGCGGGGCCGCGCCATCATCCCCGCGAACGTGAACCACCCCGAGTCCGAGCCGATGATCATCGGGCGAAACTTCCTGGTGAAGATCAACGCGAACATCGGCAACTCTGCGGTCACTTCGTCCATCGAGGAGGAGGTGGAGAAGATGGTGTGGGCGATCCGCTGGGGCGCCGACACGGTGATGGACCTTTCGACCGGCAAGGACATCCACGAGACGCGCGAATGGATTCTGCGGAACAGCCCGGTGCCGATCGGCACCGTGCCGATCTACCAGGCCCTGGAGAAGGTGGGCGGCGTGGCGGAGGATCTGACGTGGGCGCTCTTCCGCGACACGCTCGTCGAGCAGGCGGAGCAGGGGGTGGACTACTTCACGATCCACGCGGGGGTGCGGCTGCGCTACGTGCCGCTCACGGCGGGGCGGGTGACGGGCATCGTGTCGCGTGGCGGGTCGATCCTGGCGAAGTGGTGCCTCGCGCACCACGAGGAGAATTTCCTCTACACGCACTTCGAGGACATCTGCGAGATCATGGCGGCGTACGACGTGGCGTTCAGCCTGGGCGACGGGCTGCGGCCGGGATCGATTGCCGACGCTAACGACGCGGCGCAGTTCGCCGAGCTCGACACGCTCGGCGAGTTGACGAAGGTGGCCTGGAAGCACGACGTGCAGACGATGATCGAGGGTCCGGGCCACGTTCCGATGCACCTCATTCACGAGAACATGACGCGCCAGCTCGAGGTGTGCGGCGAGGCGCCGTTCTACACGCTGGGGCCGCTGACGACCGACATCGCGCCGGGGTACGACCACATCACCAGCGCCATCGGCGCGGCGATGATCGGCTGGTACGGCACGGCGATGCTCTGTTACGTCACGCCCAAGGAGCACCTGGGGCTGCCCGACAAGGACGACGTGCGCGACGGGGTGATCGCCTACAAGATCGCCGCCCACGCGGCCGACCTGGCGAAGGGACACCCAGGGGCGCAGGCGCGCGACAACGCGCTGTCAGCGGCGCGCTTCGAGTTCCGCTGGGAGGACCAGTTCAACCTCGGCCTCGACCCGGAGCGGGCGCGCGAGTTCCACGACGAGACGCTGCCAGCGGAAGGGGCGAAGCTGGCGCACTTTTGCTCGATGTGCGGGCCGAAGTTCTGCTCGATGAAGATCACCGAGGAGGTGCGCGCCTACGCCGCAGCAACGGGCGTCACTCCTGAGACTGCGCTCGAGCGCGGCCTCGCCGACAAGTCCGCCGAGTTCAAGGACGCGGGCGCCGAGATCTACCAGAAGGTCTAGGGTGGTACGATCCTCCCGCGCGCCGGACGCGCGGAGGGCTCATGTTCAATCGCTGGACGACCGTCGGGATCTGGTTCGCACTGATCGGTGCGTTCGTCGTCTTCTGGTACCTGGTCAACGCTCCGGGCAGGGGAGATTCCGGGAATGACGCCGCCGCGTACGCCGACACCACCGCGGCGCAGCTCTTGAGCTGGGTCGATCTCGAAGCCGTCGCGAAGGTCGACGTCGTGGGCGGCGAGGTGCGCGTCGCCACGACGGACGGAAAGTTTTGGCGCGTGACCGACTTGCGCGTGGGAAGCTTGGACGGCGGCGGTGGGGGCGGCGGCGGCGCGGGTCCATCCTTCGGGGCAAGCAGGTTGTGGAGTTGGCTGCCCGCGCTGGCGCTGTTTGCGTTGTTGCCGGCCATCTTGCAGCACCGCGCGCGCCGCAACCCGGGCGCGACACCGGAGATCGGGCGCGCGATCGGGGCGCTGGCCTGGGACGAAGTTCAGGCGTTGCTCCGGCAGCGCCGCGTGGCGCGCGTGCGCCTGCCGGTCGGCACCTGGGAGCTGGAGCTGACCGGCGGCGAGCGCCGGCGCATGGTGAACGTGCTGCTGTCGCCCCAGGTCCTGGCGATGCTGCGCGGCGGCGGGGCCACGGTCGATTTCGTGGACGCGCGCGCCGTCCCAGAGCGGCACGGGCCGACTGAGGACGCCGGCCCCGTTCCTCGGGACGGCTGATCGCCCACGCGCACGCCGCCGGCCCGTGCGCCGGCCACTCGGGTGCCGGCCGCGGCTCTTCGTCTCGCACGCAGCCGTCGACTACATCGCGGCGGCCACGCGGCACACCGCTTCCTCGCGCGCGGCGCCGGCTACAGCGCGGCGGCCATGCGGCGCACCGCCTCGCGCAGCGTGCGTTCGTCGTGGGCGGCGAAGCCGAGCCGCAGCGCGCCACGCGCGCGCCCGTCGAACGCGAAGCGCCGCCCGGGGTGCAGACCCACGCCGCGCGCCAGCGCACGAGCAGACCACGCGTCAGCGTCCACGCCCGGCGCGGTGCACGCCCAGAGCGCCATCCCGCCCGCCGGCAAATCGAACGACAGCGCGCCGCCGAGCTCGGCGCGCAGCGCAGCAGCCAGCGCGTCGCGCCGGGCCTGATAGGTGCGGCGGGCACGACCGGCGTGGCGCTGCACCTCGCCGTCTTCGAGCAGCTCGGCGACCGCGGCCTCGACCGCCAGGTCGCCCTGCCGGTCGGTGAGCGTGCGCAGAGCGGCCACGCGCGCCAGCAGCGGCTCCGGCGCGACCGCGAAGCCGATTCGCAAGCCGGGCGCCAGCAGCTTCGACAGTGTGCCGACGTACACGACGACGCCCGCGCGGTCGGCGCTGGCGAGCGGCAGCACCGGCCGGCCTTCGTAGTGGAACTCGTGGTCGTAGTCGTCCTCGAGCACCGCCATCCGGCGCGCGCGCGCCAGCTCCAGCAGGCGCAGCCGCCGCGCGGCCGACAGCCCGACCGTCGTCGGATACTGATGGTGCGGCGTCACGTAAACCGCCCGCACGTGCCGCCGCGATTCCAGCAGGTCGACGCGCAGCCCTTCGCCGTCGACCGGCACGGGGACGAGCCGCGCGCCGGCGAGGCGCAGCGCGTCCCAGGCGGGACGGTAGCCGTAGGCTTCCACGGCCACGACGTCGCCGGGGCGGAGCAGCGCCCGCGCCACCAGCGCCAGCGCCATCTGGCTGCCGCGCGTCACCACCAGCGCGCCAGCGTCGGCCGCCAGCCCACGCCGTGCCGAAAG
>DASYRF010000057.1:0-11442 GCA_036004705.1 Myxococcota bacterium | reverse complement strand
GCCCGTCCGCGCTACTTGGCTTCGTCGTCGCCGAAGTCGACCTTGCCCTTGAACTTGCGGTCGTCGCGCATCTTCACTTCGGTCGTGGCGAGGCGGGAGCCCTTGTGCACGATGACGATGCTGACCTTGTGATTGGACGGAATCTCTTCGCGCGTGAACTTGAAATAGCTGGCGAGGATCCGCTCGCCGCGCGCCGACGTGTACTGGTCGGCGCCCATGATGAACTCGCCGCCGGTCGTCAGGTCGTAGAGGTTCACCGTCACCTGGACGTCGTCCAGCGGCTTGGCGAAGAAGGCCATGTAGTAGAACTCCCACACGCCTTCCTTGTCGCAGACCAGCTCCGTCTTGTTCACCTTCTTCATGTGCGCGACCATCGCGCCGTCCGACGCGAAGCGCGAGGGGAACGCCTTCTCGGAGATGATGATGCGCCCCTTCAGTACGTCCGCCGCCTTGGCGGCCGCTGCCTCGCCCAGCCCCGCTCCGAGCCCGGCGCCCACCGCCAGGTAGCCCGCCACCAGGATGCCCGTCATCAGCCCTGCCGCCGCCGCGACTCCACGACGCATGTAATGCCTCCGCTCTGGGGTTACGTCCTTGCCGCCGCGCGCCGGCGACGATAGATTGTGAGGGTAGCGGACCGACCCGGGCGAGCGCAACCGTCAGACTGGGGCGCGCGGCCGGAGGCCGCAGGAGGTTCCGATGCCGGATCCCGCACGCTCCCCGCGCCGCCCCGCCGGCGCCCAGCCCGGCACCGCCGTCCTCGACCCCGGCCCGCCGCCCGGCGCGGACCTCGACTGCAAGTGCTGCGAGCCGCCCAGCCCGCTGGTGCTGCGCCCCGACTTGGGGCGGCTGAGCGACGGCTCCGCCGAGTACGCCATGTGCGTGCTGCACCAGCCCGAGCCCACCGTCTACAAGAACCGTGGCGACGGAGAGTACGTCATCGCCGCCGGGTTGAAGCTCTCGGCGCGCGGCGAGGTCGTCGACGCCGCCGGCAACGTCGTGGCGCGCGTGGCGACCGACGCCTACCAGCGCCTCTCGACCGTGGACGACGACGACGAAGGCCCACAGGATCGCGGCGGTGCCTCGCGCAGCGCGCCCGCCCCCGAGCTGCGCGGCGGCAGCCAGCCGGGTGCTATACACGTGGATCTCACGCAGGACGACTTCTACCTCGGGTCCTGAGGGGCGCCTTGACCGACGCGCCCGCCGAAAGCTCGCGGACGGGGTCCGCGCCCGTGCACGCGTCTCGGACGGCGCCGCAGCAGCGCGCCGGCGCGGCCGGCGAGGTGCGCCGCTGGGCGCTGGACTTCGACGCCGTGCGCGCGCGCATCTCGTGGGCGGCGCCCGAGGCGGGGGCGGTGCGCCTCGCCGCCGAGGCGGCGGAGATGGCCGAGCACTTTCCCACGTGGGTGGCGGCGCTCGGCCGGCAAGGGCCCGGCGACTACTGGGAGACCGGCGAGCTGCCCGCGCACGAGGCTTGCGGCGCGCCTTGGGTGTTCGACCGCGGCGTGCGCTGCGGCGACTGCGGCGCACCCGCACCGGTCCCGCCCGCGGCCGGCGCCGTGATCGCCGGTGCCGCAGGAGGCGGTCCGCCCGCGCCGGCGCCGGCGCCGCTGCTGGCGTTCGTCGGGCGCATCCCCGCCGTCGTGGACGAGCGGCCCATGCTGGCCAAGGTGCGCGCCCACCTCGCCGCTCTGCGCGGCGCTGGTGCGCGCGACCGCGCTGCCGCTCTGCGTGCCTACTTCGTGAAGGCCGAAGGCCGCACGTTCTTCGCGCCGCCGGTGTTCGCCTACCTCCCCGCCGGCTGGCCGCGCACGGATCCGTACGTGATGGTGCACGCCGACTACTTTGCCGTGCTGGACATCCCGCCGTCGCACGTTTACCCCAGCACCTCTTACCGGCTATGCAACTACGCGCAGTGGCGCGACGTGACCTTGCGCACCGTGCTGCAGCAGCGCGTCGTGCCGCGCGTTCTCATCGATCTCATGCTCGCCGACCTGCGCGCCATGGACTGCCTGCCCGAGGCGCTGGAGGAGGCGCGCGTCGACATGCATTCCGTCTACAACGTCATCGGCCGCCCGGCGCAGAGCGGCGACTTCGCCCGGGTGTACGAGCAGCGCCGTGCCCAGGCCCGCTGACGGCGACGCGCGGGCCGCGCGCCCGCGCGTGCTGGTGGCGCGCTCCGCGTGGGCGCGCATCCACGCCGAGGTCGAGCGCTGGGCGCGCGAAGGGCTGCGCCGCACCGGAAGCCCCTTCGAGGCCATCGCTTATCCGCTCTCGGCGCTGGTGCGGCGCCGCCCGCGCGCCGGTGCGCCCGGCCCGCTGGAGCTCTGCGGCCCCGAGCATCTCGACGCCGTCGTCGTCGCCGACGTGGCCCTTCCGCCCGACGAGGCCAAGCATTTCGGCTCACACAACTGCCACTTTTCCGGTCCCGACCTCGCCGCCCTGAACGCCGCCTTCAACGCCGAGATCGACGCGCGCATCGCACGCGCCCCGCGGCTGGAGGTGCACACCAAGCTGCACTCGCACCCTTTCCCCGGCGGCGATTGGCTGAGCGGCATGGACGTGAAGGTCAACGCGCTCACGGACGGCGCCGTCGCCTGGCGCGAGCGCCTCGGGTTGGGGGCCGCCCTGCTGCAGATCTGCTGGCCGCACGAGGAGCCGGCGCGCATGCTGGCCGGCGACGCGCCGGGGCGCTGGCACCTGGCCACGTTTGCCGTCGACGGCGCCGGCGCGGCGCGGCGGCTTCCCGACGCGCGCATCGTCCCCGACGCGCATCCGGCGGTGCGCCGCGCGCTGGCGCCGCCTTACTGGCGCACCGACGCCGGGCGCGCCTGGGACGACGCGCAGAAGGCGGCGCTGCGGGCGGCCGGCTACCGCGTGAGCCGCGGGGCGCTGCGGCGCGGCTGGCGCCGTTATCTGATCACGCTCTCCGACGGGCGCGAGCTGTGCCTGTGCCTGCCCCCCGATCCCGGCGCGGAGGCGCCGCGCGTCGTACACGTGATCGACGCCGCCGCGAACCGCTTCGCGCCGCTGCCGCTGCCGCGCTGGGCAGCCGCGGCACGCACGCTGGAGGCGCTCGACCTCCCGGCCCTGGCCCGCGCCTACGAGCGGCGGCGCCGGGCCGAGCGACGCCCGCGGCGCCCCGCGGGGGCGGCGGCGGCATGAGGATCAGCGCGGGCGGAGCAAGCGGCGCCGGCGGCGCGGGCGGCTCGGGCAGCGTCGGCGGCGCAAGCGGCGCAGCGCTTTACTACCAGCGCGTCGCGCCGGTGGTCGGCGAGTCGCTGCGCGGGCGCACCGTGCGCGCGCGCGGCGCGGCCGGGCTGGCGCGGGCGCTGGAGGCGCTGGGCCGCACCGGGGTCACCTCCTTCAGCGTGCCGCCCGGCGAGGCCGACGTGGGCGCCGCGCTGGCCGAGGCGCTGGGCGCGCACAACCGCTGGGAGGCGTACGACGTGGCGGCCGAAGAAGCGCCGCCCGCGGGCACCGCGCTGCTCGTCGCCTGCGGCGGCCCCGGCGGCGCGGGCGCGGCGGCGCTGGCCGAGGCCCGGCGCGCCGGCGTGCCGGCCGTCCTCGGCTGGCTCCTGGATGGATGCGTCGCGCCGGTGGCGCGGCTGGTGTGGCTCCCGGATCTCGACGCCGACCGCGCCGCCGCTCGCGCCGCCGACCTGCGCGTCGCCGAGCTCGACGCCGCCGCCCCCGCCGACCCTCGCCTGCGCTTCCTCGACTGGCTGGACCTGAACGCCCTGTGCCTGGCGGCGGCGACCAGCCTGCTCGTGCGCGGCGGCCCGCGCGCCCGTCCCGAGCTGGAGGACCTCTGGCTCGGCGAGCGCCGCGTGCTCCTCTTGCACGGCTCGGTGCACTGGCCCTGGGAGGTGCGCTACCCCGCCATCGACCACCCGCTCGCGCTCGCCGCCGAATCGGTGCCGCCGCCCCTCCGCCCCGCGCTGACCGCGCGCGCGCGCGTCCTGTTGCTCGGGTGCGGCACAGGGAGCCTGTTCGCCGGCGAGGCGGTGCGCTTCTTCCGTCAGCTCGTGATGGTCGACGCCAAGCCTTTCTCGGCGTTCAATCCCGTGCGCCAGCTCGCCGGCACCGACCACGTCGAAGGCAAGCTCAAGCCGTTCGCCCTGCAAGACGTGCTCGCCGAGCGCATCGCCCCCGACGGCGCCTGGGACGACGAAACCGACGGCCCCGTCCTCTGGCGGCGTGGCATGGGCTACGCGCTCGGCGCCGCAGAGCTCTTCCTGCGCGAAGGCGACCCCGCCTCCGTCGCGCGCTTCGAGGAGCTGTGCGACCGCGTACGTCCCGACGTCGCCGTCGTCGCCATGGGGCGGAGCCGCGACGACAACTTCACCGCCTGCGAAATCCTGCGACGGCGCGGCGTGCGCCATGTCGTGCCAAGCGCCTTTCCCGGCGTCACCCACTACAAGCACGTCCTCGTCGACGGCGCCGACGGCCCCTGCTACGAGTGCCTGCAGAACCGCCTCCCCGTCGACGCCGGCGCCGCGCCCGAGCTCACGCCGGAAGCGCGCGAGCTTTTCTACGGCGGCACCCAGCCGGCCACGATGGCCGAGACGCTGCCTTCGGTCTACAGCTTGCTGCGGCTGGTGGTGGAGCTGTCCCTGCCGCGCTCCGTGCGCGCGCCCTGGCTGCAAGAGCGGTTGTCGCTCGGCGCCACGTGTTTCGTCGGCGGGAACCGCGCCCTGCGCACGCCGGCCGGCGACGGCTGGCTCTACGGCGTTCGCCTGCCGCACCAGGTCGTCAGCTACGGCGCGCGCGAGGTGCGCGCCGCCGTCGCCGGCGCGCGCTGTCGGGCCTGCGGCCGCGCCCTCGGCGGCGAGGCGGCCTAGATGGCGCGCCCCTCGCCGCGCACCGAACGCCTCGTCGCCGAAGCGCGCGCGTTGGCCTTGCGCACCGGGCGCGGCCTCGACACCGGCCACCTGCTCTCGGCGCTCGTCGGCGGCGACCCCGCCGTCGCGGATCTCGTGAAGGAATGCGGCGCCGCGCTGGGCGCCCTCGCCGCGCACGCCGCGCGCGCCGCGGAGGGCCCCGCCGCCGTGGACGACGTCCTCGCCCGCGCCGATCGCGTCGCCGAGGGCTGCGGCGCCGCCCGTGTCGAGCCGCTGCACCTGCTGCTCGCCCTCGAGCGCGTCGAGCCCTCCCGCGCGCGCGCCGCGCTTGAAGCATGCGGCACCGATCTCGCGCGCCTGCGCCGCGTCGCCCTGGCCCGTGTGACGCACGGCCGCACCGCCCCCGGGCCGCGCCCGCCCACGCCTGCGCCCGGCGAGGCCGCGCGGCCCGGTGCTCCCGCGCGCGCCGCACCCCCCGCGCGCCCTCCGGCCGCGGGGCCCCCGTCCGCTCCCGCGTCCCGGGCGCCCGACGCCGAAGCCGACGCCGACGCCGTCGCCGACGTCGAAGCCGACGCCGACGCCGGGCCCCGCGCCGGCACGACCGCCGCAGGCCGCGCGGACCGCGACGCGGGCACGCCCTGGTACCGGCTCGATCCGACCGCGTATCCGGTCCTGACGGAGCTCACCCGCAACCTCACCGAGCTCGCCGCTCAAGGCAAGCTCGACCCCGTCATCGGCCGCGACAAGCAGGTGGAGGAGATCGCCGACATCCTTGGCAAGCGCCACGCCAACAATCCCATGCTCGTCGGCGAGCCCGGCGTCGGCAAGACCGCTCTCGTCGAGAAGCTCGCCCAGCTCGCCGCCGCCGGGACCGGCTTCTTCGCCGGCAAGATCATCGTCGAGCTGCCGGTCTCGTCGCTCCTCGCCGGCACCTCGCTGCGGGGCTCCCTGTCCGAGCGCCTCGCCGCGCTCAAGGACGAGGTCCGCCGCGCCGGGCGCGCGCTCATCGTCTTCATCGACGAGACGCACCAGCTCGTCGGCGCCGGCGCCGCCGGCGACGGCAACCTCGACGTGGCCGGCGAGCTGCGCACCGCGCTCGCCCGCGGCGAGTTCCCCTGCATCGGCGCCACCACCGTCGACGAATACCGCAAGATCATCCGCGAGCATCCCGCGCTGGACCGTCGCTTCGACATGGTCCTCCTGCCCGAGCCCACCCAGCTCGAGACCGCCGCCATCGTGTCCGGCGTCATCGACCGCTACGAGCGCCATCATCGCGTCGCCTACACGCAGCCGGCGCTGCAAGCCGCCGTACGCCTCGCTACCCGCTACGTCTCGGAGCGCTTCCTCCCGGAGAAAGTGCTCACCGTGCTCGACCTGGCCGGCTCGCGCGTGCGGCGCGCCGGCCGCGACAAGGTCACCGACGCCGACATCGCCTCCGTCATCTCGCGCATGGCCGAAGTCCCCGTGGACAAGCTCCTGCAGACGGACCGCGAGCGCTTCCTCGACATGGAGCGCTGGCTTGGCGAGCGCATCATCGGTCACGCCCCCGTCCTCACGCGCCTCGCCTCCGTCGTGCGCCGCAACTACGCCGGCTTCGCCGGCAAGCGCCCCATCGGCTCGTTCCTCTTCCTCGGCCCGACCGGCGTGGGCAAAACCGAGACGGTGAAATGCCTCGCCGACTTCCTGTTCCAGTCGCGCGAAGCGATGGTCCGACTCGACATGTCCGAGTACGCCGAGCCGCACACCGTCGCGCGCCTGATCGGCTCGCCGCCGGGCTACGTCGGTCACGAGGAGGGCGGCCAGCTCACCGAGGCCGTCCGGCGGCGCCCCTACCAGATCGTCCTGCTGGACGAGGTGGAGAAGGCGCACGTCGACGTGCTGCTGGCGCTGCTGCAGATCCTCGACGACGGGCGCCTGACCGACGGGCGCGGCCGCACCGTCGACTTCTCCAACTGCGTCGTCGTCATGACCTCGAACCTCGGATCCGACTTCTACCGCAGCCGCAGGGGACGCATCGGCTTCGGCACGCCCGCCTCCGGAAGCGCTGCCGGCTCCACCGCCGCCGCCACCGCCACGGCCACCGGCGCCGCCGAAGGCGCGGCCGCCGCGCGCGACGAGATGTCCGACGCCGACGTCGAGGAGATGGCCGTCAAGGTGCTGGACCACGCCCGCACGCGCCTCCCCATCGAGCTGTGGAACCGCATCGACGAGAAGCTCGTCTTCGGCCCGCTCACGCGCGACCAGATCCGCGCCGTGGCGCGCCTGCTCGTGGCCGAGTCGAGCGCGCGCCTCGCCGAGGAGCGCGGCATCTCCTTCCGCCTGACCGACGACGCCGTGGAGCACCTGCTCGCGCACGGCGGGTACGACGCCGCGCTCGGCGCCCGTCCGATGCGACAGACCCTCGCGCGCCTCGTCGAGGCCCCCATCGCCGAGCAGATCCTCAAAGGGAGCCTGGAGGCGGGCGACGAAGCCGTCATCGCCGTCGAGGGCGGCAAGCTGGTGGTCGGCCGAGCGCCCAAGCCGGCGTAGGCAGGCTCCGCCTTCGCCTGCAACTTCACTAGATCCAGGCGTCGGCGGACTCCGTACCTCGCTCTGGACAATGGGACGGGCTCTGGCATGATCCGGCGCACGATGCTTTCTGGGAAGGTCCTCACCCGCTGGCGCGGGCAGCGGCTGTTCGAGCTGGCCGGCATCCTGGCCTTCGGCGGTGCGATCGCCACCCTGGTGGGTCGCGTCGTCCGCGAGGCCGACGACGCCGCCGACTGGTTCTGGGTCACGGCCGGGTCGGTGCTCGGCTATCTGCTCGCTGACTTCATGTCCGGCTTCGTGCACTGGGCCGGCGACACACTCGGCGACGAGAACACGCCCATCATGGGCAAGACGTTCATCGGCCCCTTCCGCGACCACCACATCGACCCCAAGGGCATCACCCGCCACGACTTCATCGAGACGAACGGCAACAACTGCATCGCGTCGCTGCCGTTCCTGGCCCTCGTCTGGCTCTTCTTTCCCGCGCCCGGTTCGGCCGGCCTGTTCGCCATCACCATGGTGACGTCGGGGGCGCTCTTCACGTTCGGCACCAACCAGTTCCACAAGTGGGCGCACGCCGACGCCGCGCCCCGCGCCGTACGTGCCCTGCAGCGCTGGGGGCTGATCCTCGCGCCGTCGCACCACGGTGTGCACCACACCGTACCTTACGATCGTTACTATTGCATCACCGTCGGCTGGCTGAACGAGCCGCTGCGGCGGCTGCGCTTCTTCGAGGCGATGGAGTGGCTCGTCCGCGTGATGAAGCCCGACCTCCTGCACCGCGAGCGCAAGAAGCTCGCTGCGCTGGGGCTAGTCCCCGCGGACGAGCCGGAAGCGCCCGGCGCGATGCCGCTGCCCGACGACGGCCCGTCGTCGCGGTAGGTCGGGTCGCCGTCGCTCTCTGCGCGCGGGGAGGTGCGGAGATTTGCGTGGCGCACAACCGCACCCAGAAGGCGCGTACGCCGAGGCGGCGTCTAGTCCTGGTCGGGGATCGGCCAGGTCTCGCCCCACAGCCGCGCCCCGCCGTCGATGTAGAACGTGGCGCCGGTGACGAAGCTTGCCGCGGGGCTCGCCAGGTAAGTAATGAGGTGCGCTACCTCCTCGCACGAGCCCCAGCGCTTCATCGGCGTTCGCCGGCGCGCGGCGTCGAGGATGTCCGCGCCGTACTTGTCCGTGCCGCTCGACTTGATGATGCCCGGCGCCACGGCGTTCACGCGGATGCCGTGAGCGACCCATTCGATGGCGAGCGTCTTGGTGAGATTTTCCACGCCGGCGCGCGCCGCGCCCGTGTGCGCCATGCCGGGGAAGCCGCGGTAGATGTTGGCGATGACGTTCACCATCGTCCCCCGGCGGTTGGGGATCATGCTCGCGTTCGCCACGGCGCGCGTGACGTTGAACGTGCCTTCGAGGTTCAAGCGGATGACCGCGTGAAAGCCGTTGGGCGTGATGGCCTCGGCCGGCGAAGGGAACTGTCCGCCGGCGTTGTTCACGAGGATGTCGACGCAGCCGAAGCGGTCGACGATGGCGCCAACCATCTGCTCCACTTGCTCGGGCTCGCGCACGTCGCAGGCGTAGGCCTCGGCGTCCGCGCTCGGCACCGCGCCCCGCAGGGACGCCATCCCCGCTTCGAGGTGCTCCTTCTTGCGGCTGGCAATGGCGACGGACGCGCCCAGCGCGGCCATCTCCGTGGCCGTGGCGAGCCCGATGCCCGTGCCGCCTCCCGTGACCAGCGCGACCTTCCCGGCGAGCAAGCCGTCGGCGAAGACCTTGGTCGAAGAGGCGCTGGCGGCGTCGTCGCGATCCTGGCTCATGCGTTCTCCGCTGGGTGGTGGCGGTACAGCCCGCGCCGCCGGACGTAGTCCAGCACCGTGCGCGGGACGAGATGGCCGACCGGCTCGTCCGCCGCCAGGCGGCGGCGGACCTCGGTCGAAGAGACGTCAGGGATCTCGATGCTCGGCTCGGTGGCCACGCCGCCGGGGTCGGGCGGCGGGGCGCCGGCGCGCCGCACCGCCCATACCTCCGTGGTGGCGGCGATCTCCTCCCAGCCGAACCACGCCTGGCGCTCGCTCAGCACGTCGGAGCCGACCAGCAGCACGAACCGCCGCTCGGGGTGCGCCGCGCGCAGGTGGCGCAGCGTCACCAGCGTGCGGCTCTCGCCGCCCAGCTTGCCCTCCACGTCGGAGGCGACGGCGCGCGGACCCAGCAGCGCCGCCGCCAGCCGGCACATCTCCAGTCGGTCCTCGAACGGCGCCAGCACCTTGCCGAACGCGTGGCGGAACGCCGGCACCAGCCAGAGCGCGTCGACCGGACGCGTGCCCAGCGCATAGGCGCAGAGCAGCACGTGCCCCATGTGCGGCGGGTTGAAGCTCCCACCGAAGAGGGCGACGGTTCGTTCCCCGGGCACCGGCGTGGCCATCGGCGCCGCAACGTACCAACGCCGCCGCCCCCTGACAACCGCCCGCCGCCGCGCGGCGAGGCTGTGCGGCAACGGCCGGGTGCCAGCGGTACGTCCGACCGCCCGCCGCCACGTGGGCAAGAGACTTGCGCGGGCGTGTTAGGATCCGCGCGATGGACGACAGCCTGCTCGGGCGGCGCGTCGCCGATCGCTACCTGGTGCGCGACATCATCGGCCGCGGCGCTATGGGCGAGGTCTACGAGGCGGAGCAGCTCTCCACCGGGCGGCGCTGCGCGCTGAAGGTGCTGCGCCCGGAGCTCCTGGCCAACCTGCACGTGCTGGCGCGCTTCGAGCGCGAGGCGCAGCTCGCGTCGCGGCTGACGCACCCGCACACGGTCGTAGTCTACGACTCGGGGCGCGACGGGGACCGTCTCTTCATCGCCATGGAGCTGTTGCCGGGGCGGCACCTGGAGGCGGAGATCCGCGGCGGCCCGCTCCCGCCCGCGCGCGCCGTACACATGGCGCTGCAGATCTGCGCGTCGCTCGCCGAGGCGCACCGCGCCGGCATCGTCCACCGCGACCTCAAGCCGAACAACATCCTGCTCATCGACCGCGCCGGCGATCCTGACTACGTGAAGGTGTGCGACTTCGGCATCGCCCGCCAGTACGAGGGCGGGGCGGCGCAGACCGGGCTCACCACCGACGGCCTCGTATACGGGACGCCCAACTACATGTCACCCGAGCAGTTGCGCGGGCAGCCGCTCGACGGTCGCAGCGACATCTACGCGCTCGGCGTGATCCTCTACGAGATGCTGACCGGGCTGCCGCCGTTCCGCGCCGACTCCGTCATCGAGCTCGCCAACAAGCACCTCGTGGAGGACCCGCCGCCGTTCCGCCGCTGGGGCGAAGCCACCGCCGACGCCGTCGGCGACCGGCTCGAACTTGTCGTGCGGCGCGCGCTCGCCAAGACCGTCGAGGAGCGCTGGCCCTCCATGGACGAGATGGCCGGCGCGTTGCGCGCCGCCGACCCCGGCGCGCGCGGTGCCGCGCGGGCGCGTCCCGGCTCGGGGCGCAGCGCCGCCGCTCCCACCGACCGCGTCGCCGGCCTCGGCCTGCACGGCGCGCGTCTGTGGCTCATGGCCGCACTCGCGCTTCTGCTCGCCGGCGGCGGCGTGGCCGGCGCCGTCGTCCTCATCGGCGCGCGCCTCGCCGTCGAGGAAGGCCCGTCGCCCGTGCCTCCGGGCCTGCACGTCCCACCCGGCAAGGTGAAGCCCGCTGCCCGCGACGGCGCCGGCGACGAAGGAGCTTCCGCGCCCGCCTCGCCCGCGCCCGCGCCTGCGCCTGCGCCCGTGCCCCCGTCCACCGTCACGCTGTCGATCCCAGTGCCCGTCCCCGTCCCCACGCCCGCGTCGGCTCCTGCCGCCGCCACGGCGGGTCCCGCCTCCGAGCCCGCCGGTCCGCCCGGCAAGCTCACCCTGAACGCCAAGCCCTGGGCGGAGGTATTGGAGGGCAAGCACCTCCTCGGCACCACGCCCCTCGTGAACGTGGAGCTTTCCCCCGGCCGCCACGTCCTGACCCTCGTGAACGAGAAGCTCGGCGTCACGCGCCGCCTCATCGTCGTCGTGAAGCCCGGCGCCGACGTTCGCCACCCGCTCGTCGACCTGACCCTCCCCGAGC
>DASYRF010000056.1:0-5000 GCA_036004705.1 Myxococcota bacterium | reverse complement strand
CTGTTTGATCTCCGCCTGCGTGGCGCCACGGGCAACGCCCAGGGCCTTGTAGAGATCCGTCATCACGAGTCCTCGTCACTCCAGCGACGTCATCTTAATCACCAAGCCATGGACCTTCCAGCGCTTTCCATGGACCATAGCACATTCCCCACGTTCCTCCTCCTGTGACCATACGTGACATGACATGTTTCGTCTTGACTCGTCACGCCATTCGGGCCATCCTGCACTTGTCAACTTTTTTCGCCCTCGCCGTTCCGGAGGGCTGGGAGGCGTGATGGCCAAGGTTCAGTCGCGACGCTGCGTTTCGCTCAACCGGGGAGTGTACGAGGACCTGAAGCGCTACTCGAAGGCCTCCGGCGTGCCCATGAGCGCCTTCATCGAGGACCTCATCCGGGCGGCGATGGCGCGCCCCGGCGAAAGCGCGCCGGCGAAGGTGCTGCACTTCGCGCCGCGCCGCACCACCCCCGGCCAGGGGACAGCCAAGAGCGCCGAAGGCGGCGCTCCCGCGCCCGCCGGTCCCGCCCGCCCAGCGAGCGGAAGCGTGCGCTACGTGGGCGGCGTGCACCAGTTCTGAGCCCGTCCGCCGGCTCAGCCCTTGGGGGTCGTCGCGTCGATGACGGCGCGCGCGTTCGTAGGGCGCTCGCGCAGCACGATCGCGCCGGTGCCGTCGAGGCGCGAGGCGATGCGGCCTTCTGCCGGAGCCGTGCCGACGACTGCAACGATCTGAAGCTGCCCGGTCGGATCCGAGCGCCGAATCTGCTTGCAGAGCTCGGCGGCATCTACGTCGTGAATCGCCGCATCCAGCAGCACCACGTCCGGGCGCTCGCGGCCCACGGCCAGCAGGCCGTCCATGCCGCCCGACGCCGCCGAGACGTCGAACACGCCTCCAAGCGCCTCCATGCCTCCGACCACGGTCTCCCCGACGTCGGCGCCGCTCGACACCACCAACAGCTTGCGCCGGCGCGTGCGCCGGCCGGTGCGGCGCCGTCCCGCGGGCGGCGGCGCCGCCGCCATCCCGAACGACTCCCGCACGATCGAGCGAACGACGTCCAGGTCGATGGGCTTGCGCAGGACGCGCGAGGCGCCGCAGCTCAGGATGCGCTGCACGTTCTCCTCGGTGTAGTGCCCCGTCACCGCCACGACTTCCGTCTCCGCGGTCGCCGGGTCGGCCTTGACCGCTTGGCACACGGCGAAGCCGTCGACGCCAGGCATCTTCAAGTCGAGGAAGATGAGCTGCGGCCGCATCGTGGCGACCATGCGCCCGGCGTCGAAACCGTTGCTCGCCGCACCGATCTCAAAGCCCTCGCCGAGCCCCTTGATGACGTCGGTCAGCAAGTCCACGATGATCTGCTCGTCGTCCACGATCAGGATGCGGTTCTGGACGTCGAGGTACGTCTCGTCCACCGGAATGCCGGCGGCGCGACAGAACTCCTCTAGATCGTGGCGCAGAATGCGACGGTGCCCGCCGGGCGTGCGGAAGGCCTTGATGCGGCCTTCGTCGATCCAGCGGATGACGGTCATCGGCGTCACGCGGCAGAGCCGCGCCGCACCATGCGTCGTGAAGACCTCGGGGCGTTTCATCGGCCTGAGTGGCTTATACCAGGCCTCGTCCGCTCGTTATAGCTCGCCAGCGCGTTGGGCCGCGCGGGGGGACCTGTCCGCGCGCCCTACAGCGCGCGCCGTGCGCCCTGCGCCGTGCGCCCTGCGCCAAGCGCCGAGCGGCCTTGGAGCCAAGACGGGCGTCGCAAACAGTCCGCTAGCTCAGACGTCCGCCCGCCCGCACCGTCGCCGGCTCCCCGGCGCCGCCCGCACCCCCGCCGCCGGTCGCACCCGCCGCCCCGGCCCCCGTTCCCGCCCCCGCACCCACAGCCGCCGCTGCGGCGCCCGCCGCCGCGGCCGCCGCCGGCGCAGGCCCGGTCGCCGACGCCGAAGCCGCCGCCGCCGCGCCTTCCGCCAGGGCTGGCCGCGCGACCGGAAGCCGCACGGTAAACGTCGTCCCGCGCCCGCGCCCCGTCTCCACCAGGATCTCGCCCATGTGGTCGCGCACGATGGAGTAGGCGATGCTCAGCCCCAACCCCGTGCCCTTGCCTACCTCCTTGGTCGTGAAGAAGGGCTCGAAGATGTGCGGCACCACGTCGGGCGGGATGCCCGGCCCGGTGTCGGCGAAGCGGATGTCCACCGCAGCGCACGGCGGCATGCGCAGCCGCGACCGGTCCAGCGCGATGGTCAGCTCGCCGCCGTTCTGCATCGCGTCCACCGCGTTGGACATCAAGCTCAGGAACACCTGCTCCATCTGTTCCGGGTCGGCTTCCACGTCCGGGATGCCCTCGGCCGCCGGACGCGTCACCGTGACGTTCGCCACGCGCCACTGGTACTCGCCCAGCCGCACCACTCGGCTCATCAACCGGTCGAGGTCGACGCGCTCGATGCGCGGCCCCTTCTGCCGCGCATACAGCAAGAGATCCTCGACGATGCGACGGCAGCGCTCGCCCGACTCGAGGATCTTCTGCATCCGGTCACGCACGTACTCGTCCTCCACTTCTTCCAGCAGCAGGTGCGCGAAGCCCACCACTCCCGCCAGCGGATTGTTCAGCTCGTGCGCCACGCCTGCCGCGAGCCGTCCCACCGCGGCCAGCTTCGCCGCCTCCAGAACGCGCCGCTCCAGGGCCTTTCGCTCGGTGATGTCGCGCACCACCGAGCGCGACCCCACGTATACGCCGCGCTCGTCGTAGATCGCCGTCGCCGACATCGACACTTCGATCGGCGCGCCGTCGCGGCGCAGGTAGCGCCCTTCCAGTCCGTCCAGGAAGCCCTCGCGGACGAACTTGTCGAACGCCCGCCGGAAGACGCGGTTGAACTCGGCGTCGTGGAAATCCGTGACGGGGCGCCCGATGAGCTCGCCGCGATCGTACCCGAGCACGCGCGCGGTCGTGGCGTTGCAGTCGAGCACACGCCGGTCGGGGCCGATGGAAAGCAGCATGTCCGGGGCGTTGTCGTATAGGTCGCGGTACTTGCGCTCGGACTGCTGGATGGCGCGCCGCAGGCGCAAGTCCTCCACCGCCACCGCCAGCGGCAGCGAGATGGTGTACAGCAGGTCGATGTGGCGCGCGGTCAGGACGTCCTCGTCACGCGAGGAGAGCGCCAGCAGGCCGACCGTGCGGTCGCGAAAGTTGAGCGGATAGTGCAGCGCGCTCCGGTACCCGGCGCGGGCGAGGGCGCCCTCCACGCCCTGCGTCGCCCCGGCGAGCGCGCGCAGCCGTGGGACGCGGTCGCGCAACGCCACGGCCACCGAGCCGCTCGGGCTGAAGACCTCCCCCGCCGCCAGCCCAGACTCGCCGTCCGGATCGGACGCCACGCGCTCGATCCGGTCCCGCTCGGCGTCGTACATCAGCAGCGCCGCGCGATCGACCGGGAACAGCAGCGCGATCTCCGCGGCGACGGCGTGAAAGGCGCCCTGGACGTCGCGGTGCGAGGCCAGCACGCGGCTGACGCGACCGGCGAACTCGCGCTCCTCGGCGGCATGCACGGCGATACGGCGCTCGGCGGCGCGCGCCCGCTCGGCCTCGTCGGCCGCGCGCACGACCAGCGCGTACGGCGCGGCCGCCGCCGTCAGCTCCGCCCAGCGCGGCGCGGCCACGGCCCCTGGCTCGGCGGCGGCGATCACCCAGAGCGCCGCCGGGTGGTCCGGCCCCACCGGCAGAACCGCGGCGTGGCGCGCCCCCACCAGCCGTCGCAGAGCCCGCAGCGCGCGCGGCGCGGAGCCCGCGTAGAGCGCCTCGGTGGTGAAGGCGGCCGGTGCACCCGCGCGCAGGCACTCTCCGGCCACGGCCGGCGCCGGGCGCAGCGTCGGCGGGGCGGCCGATTCCGGGGCGAAGGCCATCAACCCGCCGCGGCGCATGAAGACGTCGGCGCGCCGCAGTCGGTCCGCGGCGCCGGAACGGGCGAGGCAGGCCCAGGCCTCCGGATCGCCGGCACCGGCGGCGGCGGCGGCGGCGGCACGCTCGCGTGCGGCGGACGCGGCGTAGGGCGCGTCGGCGGCGGAGGGCGGGATGACGCCCCAGGCCCAGAGCTCGACGAGCAGCGCGCCGGTCTGCGCGCGCAGGCGCTCGGCGGCGCGCACCAGCACCTCGTTGAGCGCGCGCGGCCGCGCCGTCGACGGCATCGCACGATCGTGTCACGCAGTCCGGCAAGAGGGCAACGGCCGGTCGTCGAGAGCGCGAACCAGCGTGGCACGGGGCGGCCGCGACACGGTCGGCGGCACGGCAAGAGGGCAACGGCCGGTCGTCGAGAGCGCGAACCAGCGTGGCGCGGGGCGGCCGCGACGCGGTCGGCGGCACGGCTAGCGGGCGTCGAAGTGCTGGCGCACCGAGTTCGCGTAATAGCGCACGTAAGGCAGAGCTTCGGGCATCACGCGCAGCGTTTGCGAGTCGCCCTGCCCGACCGCCTCCACCAGCCCGCGCCGGACCAGGATCTCCAACCCCAGGCGCGTCGCGGTGCGCGCCTCGTCCGCGCGCACCAGGCTCTCCTCCACGTCCAGCAGCTCGGGGCGGCGCGCGCCCTCGTCGCGCGCGTCGGCCAGGCGCGCCCGTACCCCGGCGGTCTCGGCGAACTCGTCGCCGCGAATCACCGGCGCGCCGCGCTGCAACGCCAGCGCCGTGAGCGTGGCGACACGCTTCACCAGGGCCGCGCGCGTGACCGGCCGGCGGGCCGCGTCCTCACCCGCCTCCGCGCGCTCCCGCAAGAGCGCCTCCGCCACCAGCGGCACCGGCGTGACGGGCACCACCGCGCCGATGCGCCGCATGAGCTCGTCGGCGAGCTCCGCCACGCGCGCCTTGCGCTGCGCGGGCGGCAGCGCCAGCACGTCCTCGCCGGCGGCGCGCCGCGCGGCCAGCCAGGCGCGCACGCTGAGCGGCTCCCCCAGCGTGGCCGACGCGTACCCGTGGCGCTTGAGCCCTCCCACCGCCACCCGTCCCAGGTTGTAGGCCAGCACGAACGGCCCC
>DASYRF010000055.1:0-47305 GCA_036004705.1 Myxococcota bacterium | reverse complement strand
GTGGTCGTGCGCGGCGCGGGTGCGGGCGAGACGACGCAGACCGCCGTCGACTTCCTTCCAGTCGGTGAGCATGCGTTTGCATATGATTTGTTTGGTACATTGTCAATCGATAACTTGACATGATGTGCGCTTTTTCGTCGGGGGAAGGTGCGCCGGCTCAGTATTGCGGCGATGGGCTCGCCGGGACCTCCGTGTGTGTCGCGCGCGTAGACATGCAGCTTGCGCGTGCGATCGAGCAGGGCCGTGGAGGGCGAGAGAATCTCGCACACCCAGTCGGGCGCGAGCGTGAAGTAGGCCGCGACCGGCAGCGCCGGCAGCCGCGGCCGGCGCCATTCGGCGAGGTCGGGCACTAGGACGGCGGCGCCGAGGTGCGGCTCCGGCCCGAAGAGCATCCACCAGCCGCCGGGTCCGCCGCGTCCGTGGTCGAACGGACCGCCGAGCACGCCGCCCAGAACGGATCCGGCGCGCGCGTGCGGGATGGCGGGGCGAGGCGACGCAATCAGCTCGCCGTCCAAGATTTCCTCCACGACGTTGTCGGGCAGCGCGAGGAGGTCGTCGTACGTGGCCTGCCGCTTGGCGACGTTCGACATCGCCGTCAGGGTAACACACGCGCGTCGCGCGGAGCCGGGCGCGCTCGGCGCGGCGTCGCTCGGCGATTCACTTGGCTGGGGCGGCGGCGACCACTTCGACGCGCGGGGCGTCGAGCCAGAGGCGGCCGGGGCCGGCGAGGCCGACGCCGTACTGCAGCCGGTGGCCGGCGGGATCGACGTCGAAGACGAGCACGCGCTCGGTCCAGTCGGAGTCCGGGGGCAGGGCGAGGTGGCCGCCGCCGAGGCCCGGGCCGTCGCCGGGCGAATCCACGGCTTGCACGCGCGCCCAGAAGTCGACGCGCGCCGTCGCGCCGGCGGTCTTCGTGAAACCGGAGATGCGCACGCGCTTGCCTCGGTAGGGCGCCGCGTCGATGCTGCGCATCCACGTGCCGTAGCGCCCGTCGGTGTCCGCGAACGGCTCGAGGAGAAGCGTCGCGCGTCCATCGCGCTTCACCGCCGGATCGCGCCGCACGGCGTACGTGTCCCGCGCGCCGCCGGACACGAGCCAGCCGTCCTCCCCCACGTCCGCCGCGCTCAGGGCGGGCGGGGCGCGCCGCGCGGGTGCCGGGTCGGCGCCGCGCCGCCGGGATCCGCCGGGGCCGCCGGCGGCGTAACGAGCGTCGCCCGCGCCGGGCGCGGCCACGACGCAGCGGTGCGATAGACACGCGAGCCCCTCGTAGCAGGTGTCGTTCGGAAAACAGCGGCGGCCTTCGAGCCCGCGCGTGCACGCCGGCGCGGCGAGCGCCGCCGCGGCCAGCGCGAGCCGGAGCGCGAGGCCACGGCCAAGGTCTGCGAGGCGTGGGCGGGCGTTCATGTCGTTCTCCCGGCGGCGCGTGCGCAACGGCGCTCCCGGGCGTGGGGGCCACCGCGGCGCCGGCGCGCGCTCACTTCGGCGGCGGGCTCATCCACACGCCGTTCGACCAACTGAGTCCCAGGCTCCAGCCGCCGGCGATGATCACGCGCCGGTCGAGGGCCGCGGCGCCGAAGTACTTGCGCGGATACCAGCCGGCGCCGAGGTCCGTCACCTTCTTCCAGTGCGTGCCGTCGGTGGAGGTCCAGGCGTCGTCCCATTCGTGGGAGTCGTTGCGCGATCCGCACAGGACCCAGATGGCGTCGCCGGCGACGACGGCGGCGTGACCCTCGCGCGGGCCGAAGTGATCGCCCGCGTCGACCTTCGTCCACGTCTTGCCGTCCGCGGAAGACCAGACCTCGTCGAGCCGGGCGCGCGCGCCGTCCATGCCGCCGATCAGCCAGAGGCGGTCGTGGAAGACGACCATCGCCACGCTCCCGCGCGCGCTCCAGCCGGGCTTGTCGGTCTCCAGCTTCCAGGTCTTCCCGTCGGCGGAGCTCCACACGTCCCCGAGCACGTGGGGGCGCTCTTCGCGCGGCCGGTCGGGCGTGAATTCGAAGCCGCCCGCGACCCAGAGCCGGCCCTTGAACGACGCCGCGCCGTGGCCGTAGCGCGGCGACCAATGCGCTTCCGCAGCGGCGTCGGCCCAGTCGGCGCCGTCTGCGGACGACCAGACGTCGCTGGTGCCGTCGTACGCCATGCCGCCGAGGAGCCAGAGCTTCCCGGCGTGCTCGACCAGCTCGAAGCCGCCACGCGGCGACCAGCGTCGCCCCGCGGTCACCATGGTCCAGGTGCGGCCGTCGGCGCTCGTCCACCAGTCGTTGTCGGCGCTCCCGCCGACGTAGCCGCCGCCGAGCCACAACTTTCCCTTGAAGGCGGCCAGCCCGTGCCCGCTGCGCGATCGCCACGGGATCGAAGGGTCGGTGGGGGCGCCGCCGTCGCGCTTGGGACGCCGGCTCTCGGCCCCATCGGCGTCGGCGCGGCCCCGGTCGGCCGAGGTGCGCGGGCCCGTGTCGGGCGCCACCACCACGCAGCGCTCGGACAGGCAAGACAGGCCTTCGAAGCAGGTGTGATTCGGAAAGCAGTGCCGGCCTTCGAGGCCGCGAGCGCACCCGGCGGGCGTCGCCAAGAGCGCGGCCGTGGCCGCCCAGAGCGCCGCGGCGGACGGCCGTCGGACCAGACCTCCGTGCATGCCAGGAGCATGCCATAGCCTCCGGGGACGCGCAGCGACGATCGCCACGCTGCCAAGGACGATCCGAGGGGCGCGCCGGCGAGAGCTCCGGGCGGCGCGCTTTCCCGGCGAGCGGGCGATTGCTAAGGTGGCTTGGAGGGGCGCGCCGGCGAGAGCTCGGGGCGGCGCGCTTTCCCGGCGAGCGGACGATTGCTAAGGTGGGTAGGCGGCACGAGCCGCGGGGAGGTCGGCGCTTCATGACCACGGGACGGCGCGCGGTGTTCCTCGCGTCGCTGGCGCTGTTCGGGTGCACGCCGCTGGGGATGGGGCCCCCAGGGGGCGCGCGAGACGGCGGGGCGGGCGGGCGGCCCGACGGCGGTGGCGCGCCCGACGCGGCTACGCCGCCGCCCGCCTGCGATCCCGCGGCGGGCGGCGTCCGGTGGTGCGATCCGGCGGGCGACGCTTCGGGGGCGGCGGCCGACATGCTGGAGGGCGTCGCCATGGTGCAGGACGGCGTCGTGGACCTCCGCCTGCGCTTCACGGCCTTCCCCATCGTCAACATGACCACCGGCTGGAACAGCATGGAGATTTGGTTCGACATCGACCAGGACGGCATGTCGGACCTCGGCAACCCACTCTTGTTGAATCTGGTGGACGGCAACGTCGAGATGACCTACCCCGACGTGGTGCCGGACCCCTGCCCGCAGGGGGGCGTCGACGCAACCACGAACACCCTGCAGCTGCTGCTGGACCTCGACCATCTCGGGGGGGCGACGAGGTTCAACTACTCGGTGAATGTGTGCTGGACGGCGATGAACGCCGGCGGGAAATGCGACAGCGCGCCGGACGGCCTGCTCCAGGTCGCCGGCACGACACTGTCGAGCGGGCTGGGCGTGCTGCCCGCCTTCGACGGCCAGCCGCTCTGTCCCTAGCAGAACGCCATGAACCGGGACCGAGTGCTGCGTCGTGCGCTCTGGGTGAGCGTCCCCTTCAATGCCGGTGCGGCGCTTGTCTTCGCGTTTCCGGCGTCGGCGCTCGGACGTCTCGCAGGGCTGCCGGGTGCCGTGCCCCGTGTCTATTGCGCGCTGCTGGCGTTCTTCGTGCTCCTCTTCGGGGGCGCCTATGCGTGGCTCGCCCGCGCGCCCGGCATCGATCGCCCGCTAGTCGCCTTCGCGACGATAGGGAAGGTGGGGGTCTTCGCCATCATCTGCGTGCTGTGGGCGCTCGGCGACGCGCCGGGACGCGGCGTGCTCATCGCTTGCGGCGACTTCGCGCTGGCAGGGACGTTCCTGTGGTGGCTACGCGCCACCCGCGCGCCGGCCGGCGCGGAGCGCGCCGAACGCGACTGACGGCGCTCAGGGCACCACGCAGAGCAGCAGCGCCGCGTTCACCATCGCCGCGATCGCCAGCGGGGACCCGACCACGGCCACCGCCAGCCGGCCCTGCGCGCCGTTCTCAGATCTTGATCTCGGCGCCCGCCATGACGTTGATGCCGAAGATGAACGACGTGTTCCCGCCGAAGAAGTAGAGGGACGGCAGCAGGGCCAGGTCCGCCCCGAGGCTGAGCCGGTCGGTGAGGAAGTACTTGTAGCCGCCGCCGAGCTGCAGGTTCACGCCCGGGGCGGTGAAGCCCATGCCGCCGCCGAAAAAGCGCAAGATGTCGAGCGTGAGGGCGCCGCGCGCGTAGGCGTAGTGCGGGCCGGTGGCGAAGACCGCGAACTTCGCCTGCGGGCCGAAATCGAAGCGGAAGAGCCGGTCGCTGAACCCGAGGCCGAGCGTCGCGCCCACGGAGAGGCGATTGGTGAGGTGGTAGTCCCCGTCGCCCATGATCGCGAAGATCGCGTTCGCGCGTCCGGCCGTGGGGATGAGCAGGTTCAGGCCGAGAAAGGCGCTGACGGAGAGGTCGCCTTTCTTGAAGTGCGAGAAGCCGTCCGCGGCGGGCGCGGCGGTGGGAGCGAGCGGCGACTCCTCCTCGTCCGGAGCGGGCGAGGGCGCCGATTCGGCCGCGTAGGCCGCAGTCGAAGCGGCCAGCGGAAGTGCGGCCAGCAGTAGCACCAGGGAGCACGCAAGGGGAGTTCGCATGTGCATGGTCGGCGACGCTAAGGGCTGTCGGTGCCGCGCGTCAACCCGGTCGGTGCGCCGCGGCGCGCCTGGCCGCGACGAAGCGCGGCGCGCCGGGTCAGCGGCATTCGGCGGGCCCGATGAAACCTGGCGTCGCCCGGCAGGCGTCCTCGGCCTTGCGCAGGGCGTCGAAGCCGACGCGGCAGGACTGCTCCGAATCGGGGCGCTGCGCATGGCGCGCCTCTCGGCGGCCGAGTCGCGCAGCGTCTTGACGGTGTCGGCGCCGATGGGCGGGCTTGACCTCCGTACCGGCGAGCAGCTTCTCGCCGGTGTCCAACAGCGCCGAGGCCCTCACCGCCGCCAGGGTTCACGCCGCCGACCGCCGTGGCGTCGCGCGGCAGGGCGCGCACCAGGCCCACCATTCCGCCTGCGCAGCCGGCCCCCGCGGGCACGGCTTGGGGCGGCCAGCGCGAGCGGCACGAGAAGCGCGACCCACGCCTCAGACGAGCGCGAGCTCGGCGAGGGAGGCGTGCAGCGCAAAGGCGTCCGGCGTGCCGTCGCCGTCGGTGTGGGCGTCGGGTGGGATGTTGGCGGGGCCGTCGCCGGGGGCGCAAGGAACGGTGCGGCGGCCCGACGAGAAATCTGTGCCTCGCGTTCCAGTCTGACGGCGAGCGATGCGGGGCGCGGCGGTGGCGCTTGTTGGGGCCGACCCCCCGCGCGTACAGTTGCCTGACGAGCGTCAAGCGGCATCGCGCGCTGGAGGTGGCGCGCGCCGCAGGGAGGGAAGCATGTCCGGATCGGAGCCAGGGGCAGGGCCCGTCGTTGAGCCGGGGCCGGCAGATGGGGCGGAGGGCGGACGGGCGGGCGGCGCGAGAGCGCCGGCGCCGCCGCTGCCGCGGGACGCGGTGGTCTTCATCCCGGGAATCAGCGGCGCGGGCTCGCCGGTGGATCAGACCACGGAGGGCATCGCCAAGCGCCTCGCGGTGGCGCTGGACAGGCGTGCCAGGACGGGCGGCGCGCGCTTCCACGTGGAGGTGCGCACGGAAGACTTCGGCAACGGGCTGCGCACGGACGCATGCACCGTGTTCAGGCGCGCGGGCCCGGAGAAGGCGGCGGAGCCGGTCCTCGACGTCTATGGCCTGGACTACCATGAGGCGTTGGTCGGCGACTTCAAGGGCCGCTCGCTGGCGATGCGCAGCCTCCTGTTGCTTGGAGGCATCCTCATCAGCTCGTGGCGCATCGTCTCCGCGATGGTCGACCCGCGCCGCAACGGCAAGACGTTCCGCGACAAGTTTCAGTTCTTCTACGGCGGCGCAATCATCGCCCTGATGTCGGCGTACCTGGCCGTGCTGGCCGCGGCGCTCCTGGATGTCGCGTTTCGCGCGCTCGGCGTTGCCACCAGCGGGAGCGCCGAGGCGGTGACCGCCGTGCTGACCACCGCGACGGCCGCCACGGCCTCGCCCCCCACGGGCGAGGGCGGCACACCGTGGCTCGCCCCGCTGGTCGCGTGGCTCACCCGCCAGCCGTGGCTTCCCGTCGCGCTGCGCGCGGCCACGACGCTCGTCGTCGTCGTCTCCACGGCCGCGCTCTTCGTCCCGCGCCGGGGGCGCGACACGCTGGAGGACCTCGGCCGCAACTACTACTGCCTGTCGGGGTACCTCGACGTCGGGGCGCGGCGCGCGGTCATGATCGGGCGGCTCGAAGCGCTGCTCGAGCACCTCGCGGAGAAGCCGGTGCCGCCGCCGCGCGTGCACGTCGTGGGCTATAGCTTCGGCTCGGTGCTGGCGCTCGACGCGCTCCTGCCGCAGGGGCGCGCTGCGGGGCCGCGCTTCGGGATGGTGACGTCGCTGGTGACGATCGGCTGTCCGTTCGACCTCATCCGCACGTTCTGGCCGCGCCACTTCACCGGCCGGCGCCTGGATGCCGCTCCCGCCTTCCCGCGCTGGATCAACGTCTACTCGAGCGCGGACGTGCTGGGCTCCAACTTCCGCAACGATCAGGCGGACGGCGCCGCCACCGAGTCCGTCACCCTCGACGCACAGTCCGCGGGCAAGCCTCCGTTGCCGGAGAACGTCCCGTACGCCAACCGTGCCCTCGGAGCGCTGGAGATTCTGTTGTTCGCGGGCTTGCGCGCGCACAGTATCTACTGGGAGGAGAAGTTCGAAGCGGAGGACAGCTGCTTCCACGACGTGGTCGCCCGCCTCTGGGAGGGCGACCCCGTGCTGTCGTGAAGGCGCCGCGGCGACGGGTCCACGGTACAGCCGTCTATCTCCGGTTCGCCGACGGCCTGCTAGGATCCAGCGCATGACGGGCCGCCTCGCGCTGGAGTGCATGGCTACGCTGGCTGTCTCGGGCGGCTTCGGCGACGGCTGCGGCAGCGACGGGGCGCGATCGAGTGATCCCCGTCGCCGCGAAGACGCTGGCGGAGCGGCCCGGCCTCGGCGCCGGCGGCGGCGCCGTTGAGTGACGGGCTCGGCAAGAGGCTGCGACTGGCGCGCAACGTCGCCCTCACCACCGCGGCGGCCGCGGCGATCGCACTGGCACTCGGGGCAGGCGCCTGCCACAGGACGGGCGGCGGGAACGGCGACGCGGGGGCCGATGCAGACGCAGGAGGCGGCGCCGACGCGGCGGCACCCGACGCAGCAGGCACGCGCGACGCCGCAGATGCGGATGGCGGCGGCGCCGCCGCCGACGCGGCTGCATCCGCCGACTCGTCCGCCGCCAGCGCGGCCACGGGGACGATCGTCCCGCTCTACACCGACCCGCCCGACGTCACGTGGGACGCCGTCGCCGCGGCGAAGGCCGCGCATCCGACCGTCCCCGTCGTCGCCATCTTGAATCCCGCCAACGGGCCGGGGGCGGGCGCGGACCCGGACTACGCGGCGGGTCTGGCCGCGCTGCGCGGCGCGGGTGTCGTCGCGATCGGCTACGTTTTCACCGGCTATGCCGCGCGCCCGGCCGCCGACGTCCAGGCGGACGTCGATCTCTGGGCGTCGTTCTACGGCGGCGAGCTGGACGGCATCTTCTTCGACGAGCAGTCGAACCTGCCCGCCGACGCGCCCTACTACGGCGCGCTCTCCGCGTACGCGGACGGCGCGGGGCTCGGCTTCACCGTCGGCAACCCCGGCACCGATACCGACCCGGCCTACGTCGGTACGGTCGACGTGCTGCTCATCTACGAAAGCGCCGGCCTGCCCGCGGTCGCGGCCCTCGGCGGGTGGCATACCGGCTACGACCGCGCCAACTTCGGCATCATCCCCTACGCGGTGCCGGCGCTCGACGGAGCGTTCGTCGCCGCCGCCTCGCCCTACGTTGGCTGGGTCTACCTGACCGACGACGACCTGCCCAACCCCTGGGACAGCGTCTCGAGCTACTTCGCGGCGCTGGTCGCGGCGCTGGAGTAGCTGGCCAGACCGCGCCGCGGCGCGGTTGCGCAGGCGCTGCACGGAGGCGAGGATGGGTGGATGGCACGTACACGCGCCGCCGCCGCCGCCGTCGCGCCGCGCCCCCGTTGCGGCTGGTGCGGCGCCGAGCCCTTCTACGTGGACTACCACGACCGCGAGTGGGGTGTGCCGCTACACGACGATCGCGCGCTTTTCGAGTTCCTCGTGCTGGAGGGGGCGCAGGCCGGTCTTTCCTGGTCGACGATCCTGAAGAAGCGCGCCGGCTATCGCGCGGCGTTCGCCGGCTTCGACCCCGCGCGCGTGGCGCGCTTCGGCGCGCGCGACGTCCGCCGCCTGCTCGCCGATCCCGGCATCGTGCGCAACCGGCTCAAGGTGCAGAGCGCCGTCTCCAACGCTCGCGCGTTCCTCGCCGTTCAAGAGGAGTTCGGCAGCTTCGACGCCTATCAGTGGCGCTTCGTGGACGGCCGCCCCGTGCAGAACCGCCGGCGCACGCTGCGCGAGATTCCCGCGCGGACGCGCCAGTCCGACGCCTTCAGCAAGGATCTGCGCGCGCGCGGGTTCGGCTTCGTGGGCTCCACCATCGTCTACGCGCACATGCAGGCGGTCGGCATGGTCAACGACCACGTCGTCGGTTGCTTTCGGCACGGCGAAGTGCGGCGCCTGCGCTGAAGGCTTCTCCGGCGCCGAGCGCAAGACTCATGCAGGGCGTCCGGTTCCCGCGCTGGTGGCGCGCTCACCGCGGCGCCCGCGATCCACGGTCGAGTGTTTCCTGCGCAGCCCCGGCAGGAGGTCGGTGGCGGCGCGCCGGCGTGCACACAAGGGCGGCGTCCGCTTGCCGGGCGCGGAGAACGCCGGCGGTGGACGGTGCTCCGCGGGGCAGGCCACAATGACGGTGATGGCCCCGCACCGCCGCACGGCGATGGCCGCGTTCGCCGCCGCGGCGGCCGTGCTCGGGCACGGCGCGTGCCGAATCCCCAGTGCCCTCGTGCCGGCGGCCACCGACGCAGCGCCCGCGTGCCTGGCGAACGCGGCGTTCTGCGACGCGGACAAGCGCACGCTGCACACGTGCGACGCGGGCGGCAACGGCGCGGTTCCCGGCGCGGACGTCGCCTGCGCCTACGCCTGCGCCGCCGATTCGTGCCGAGCCCCGACCAACGTGCCGATCGCGCTGGTGGCGGCGTGCGGGGCCGGCGCCCCGCCGCTGGCCCCCGCTTTCTCCGCGACCGTGCTGCCCGACGCGGGCGGCGCGCCGCGACTTCATTGCTCGCCCGATTGCGGCGACGGCCTGACGACCGACGTGACCGCCACGATCGTGCCGCAGGCCGATCCGGCCGGGCCGGACCTTGCCGTCTTCTGCTTCTCGGTGATCGACCTCCCGGGCGGCGCAACGCTCGACGCGGCGGCAGGCGTCGTCGAGGCCGTGGTGCTGGTGTCGGCGAGCGACGCGACGATCGCGGGCGCGGTCGACTTCGGCGGAGCGGCAGGCGCGGCGGGCGCCGGCGGAGCTGCCGGCCCGGGCGGCGGCAGCGGCGCGTCGGTCGCCGGCGATCAAGGCGCCGCCGGCGGCGGGCAGGGCGGCGGCGGAGGAGGCGTCGGGGACGCCACCAACAACAACAGCTCGGCCGGCGGGGGCGGCGGCTACGCGGGGGCGGGCGGGGCGGGCGGGGATCTCATGCGTGCGGGCTACCCGTTCCTGCCGGGCGGGGTGGGCGGCGCGCCCTACGCCGGCGCCGAGCTCACGCCGCTACGCGGGGGGAGCGGCGGTGGCTCGGGGGGCAGCGACGACACCGGAGGCATGGCCGAGCGGGCCGCCGGCGGCGGGGGCGGGGCCCTTCAGATCGTCGCGCGCGGGACGCTGACGGTCAGCGGCGTCGTGCGCGCCGCCGGCGGCGACGGACAGAACAGCTCGGGCGGCCATAGCGGCGGAGGCGGCGGGAGCGGCGGCGGCCTGTTGCTCGAGGCGCCGGTCCTGCTGGTGACAGGCGCGCTCCTGGTGGACGGCGGCCGCGGCGGCGACGGCACCGCGCACCTCGGCGGCGTGGGGGCGACGGGCGCGGCGCTGGACGGCTCTCCCGGGACGGGCAGTGGCACGACCGGAGACAACGCCGGTGGCGGCGGAGGCGCCGGCGGCCTCATCCGCCTCCACGGCGGCGACGATGCGTCTCCGTGCCCGCCGTCGGCGAGCCCCGCGCCGAGCTGCAGCGCCAGCGCGCTCGCGCCGGTGCCGTGATCGGGCGCACGACTCAGGAGTGTGAATCTTCCCTGAGTCGGAGGCGACGCATGGTCTCCTTCTGGGCTCGGGTGCGCGGGCGCCACCAGGATAGCGCATGCGCCGATCGAGGCGGCGCGTTGCGCGTGCCGGGCGAGTCGGGATAGAAGTCGTTAGCGGGCGCGCGGCGCGCTGCGGAGGGCCGGCGGCGGATGTGGGGCGCGATCCAGTACGTCACGGGCGGGTTCGCGCTGGCGGCGTTCCTCGCGGCCGTCGCGGCGTGGGGGCTGGTGCAGGGGGCGGCGCAGAAACGCAAGCTCATCGAGGCGGCGCCGGACAAGGAACGCGCGCGGCTCATCGCGGAGAACATCGGCATCCTACGGGTGCCGACCGACGGGTTGAGCGCGGCGCAGAAGCACGACTTGCTGCGCCGGCAGCTGGAGCTGCAGGCGGCGCGCTGGCGCATCATCGCGCTGGTCGTGTCGTGTGTCACCGTGGTCTTGGGTGGCGTGGCGCTGGCGGGCCTGTTCGTATCGCCCGGCGACGGGGCGTCGCGCGGCTCCGCCGCGGCGGACCCCGCGGGGCCTGGGACGGCGGCCTCCGATCCCACGCCACCTGGCACCGGCGGGGGCGGCGGCGAGGGTGGAACGGCCATCGTCGTGCGAGTGACCACCGTGGGGTCGACCGCCCCGGCCACGGCTGCAACCGGCACGACCGGCGCGACGGGGCGGCCGGGCACCGCCTCCGGGTCGGCGTCGGGAAGTGCCTCGGGGACGTCGGGCGCGACCTCCGCCGGCACCGCGGAAACCGCGGGCACGGTCGGCACGGCGGGTGGGGACGGCGGCACGACGACGATCGACGTCACGATCTTCTGCACGCCTGAGTGCCCGAAAGGAGTGACGGTCACCGTGGCCACCAGCGGCGGGCCCGTGCCGATGCGCTTGCCGGTCGACCCCAGCGGCAGCATCCGCGTGCCACGCGAGCTCGTGCCGCGCATCCTCAGCCTCGACTGGGCCGGCAAGCGCATCGATCATCCGATCCGCGTCGGGCCCGCCGGCGCCGCGACGATCGATCCCGACCGCCTGCGCGCCGTGCTTGGCCACTTGCCCGCCACCACCACGACGAAGCATCCGGTCGTCGCGCCGCTCGGCGAGGTCGTCGCCCCCGCGCCACACTAGGCCACGCCGAGCGCCGCGCAGGGCGCTTCTCTTGCGGGGCCGCGGGCGCTATGGTGCCGCGGCGTGGAAGCGTCCGGACGGTCGGGAGAGACGGCGGAAGGCGGCCGCGGCGCGCCGCGCGCCGGCGCGTGGATCGTCGGTGCTGCGGGCAACGTGGCGGCGTGCCTGGCGACCGGCTGGGCGGCGCTGCGGCGCGGGCTCATCGAGCCGATCGGGCTGTTGACGGAGAGCGCGCCGCTGGCGCGGCTGCCGCTCGCGCCGCTCGACGGCTGGGTCCTGGGCGGTCACGAGGTACGGGCGCGCACCGTGCGCGAGACGGCCGACGTCCTGGCGTCGGAACGGGTCGTGCGCGCCGATCTGCCGGCGCGCGTGGCGGAAGACCTCGCCGCGCTGCAGGCCGAGGTGCGCCCGGGCGTCGCGGCGGTCGGCAGCGGCGACGAGCTCGCGCGCGTGCGCGACGACCTGGCGTCGTTCCGCCAACGCCACGGCCTGGCGCGCGTCGTGGTGCTGCACCTGGCGACGACCGAGCCGCCGTGGGCGCCGCCCGCCGGCGAAGCGCCGCCCGACGATCCGGACGCGCTCCTCGGCGCGCTGCGCGCTGGCCAGCTGCGCCTGCCGCCAAGCGCGCTGTATGCGGCGGCGGCGCTGGACCTGGGGATGGGGTTCGTCAACTTCACGCCGTCGGTCGGCAGCGACCTTCCCGCGCTGCACGCGCTGGCGCAGGCGCGCGGCGCCGTGCACGCGGGCGCCGACGGCAAGACGGGCGAGACGTTGGTGAAGACGGCCCTGGCGCCGATGTTCGACGTCAGGCGGCTGCGCGTGCGGAGCTGGTTCGGGCAGAACGTGCTGGGCAACGGTGACGGCGAGGCGCTGGCGCAAAGCGACCGGCGCGCCTCCAAGCAGCGCACGAAGGGGGCGGCGCTGGCGGAGATCCTCGGCTACGCGCCCGAGTCGCACGTGGGCATCGACTTCCTGCGCAGCTTCGGCGACTGGAAGGTGGCCTGGGACCACATCGCCTTCGAAGGCTTCGGCGGCGCGCAGATGTCGATGCAGTTCACGTGGCAGGGATGCGACTCGGCGCTGGCGGCGCCGCTGTGCCTGGACCTCTTGCGCCTTTGCGAGCTGGCGGCGCGCCGCGGGGAGAAGGGTGCGCTGGCCTGGCTGGCGCTGTTCTTCAAGGCGCCGCTGGGCACGCGCGAGCAGCGGCTGGGCGAGCAGTACCGCCTGCTGCTGGAGCACTTCGCGCCGGAGCTGCCCGCGTGATTCGCCCGGGCGGCGTGCTGCGCCTGCTGCGGCCGCCGAACGTGTTTACGGCGTTCGCGGACGCGCTGGCGGGTGTGCTGGTCGTGCGCGCGGCGGGCGGCGCGGCGGCGGCGGGCACGCTGGCGTCGCTGGGCGTGATGCCGGCGGGCGGCCTGCCGGCGGCGGCGGAGGCGCGGGGCTTTGCCGTCGTGGCAGCGTCGGGCGCCATGTACCTCGCCGGCATCGTGCTCAACGATCTGTTCGACCGCGACGTGGACGCGCGCGAACGCCCCGGGCGCCCGATCCCCAGCGGCGACGTGCCGGTGTGGCTGGCGGCCGCGCTAGGGGCGGCGCTGCTCGTCGGCGGCGTGGCACTGGCGGCGTGGGTGTCGCCGGCGAGTGGCGCCGTGGCGGGTGCGCTGGCCGCGATGGTGCTGGCCTACGACGGCGGCCTCAAGCGGCGCAGCACCGGACCCCTGGTGATGGGCGCGTGCCGCACGCTGAACTTCGCGCTCGGGCTGTCCACGGGCGTCGTGCCGCTCGGCGTCGCCGGCGGCGGGGTGGGGGCGACGCCCGACGAGGGGCTCGCCGCGGTGGCGCGCGGATTCGCCGCGCTGCCTGCGGCGGTCTGGCTCGGGCCGCTGCTGCTCGGGCTCTACGTGGCGACGCTCACGTACCTGGCGCGCGACGAGGTGCCGGGCAACACCGCGGCGCGCGCGCGGCGTGGGATGGTGGCGCTCGTCGCGCTCGCGACCTGGCTGGGCCTGTCGCTGATCATGCGCGCGATCATGGGGGTGATGGCGCCGCACGAGGCGCCCGACGCCGGCGCCGGCGGCGCGCACATTCCCGCCCCGGCGATGGTGCTCTTCGTCGCCACCGTGTGGCTGGGCGGGCGCGTGTGGGGGCCGCTGTGGAAGTCGCCGGACGGCGCGACGACGCGGCGGGCTATCGGGGGCGGCATCCTGCTCATCCCGCTCATCGACGCGACGATGGTGGCGGCCGCGGGCGCGCCGGAGGCGGCGCTGGGCGTGGCGGCGCTGGCGCTGCCGGCGCTGCTGCTGCGGCGCTGGTTCTCGCCGACGTAGACGGGAGGGGCGGCGTGCGGCTCGGCTACAACACGAACGGCTTTGCGCACCACGCCCTCGGCGATGCGCTGGAGATACTGGCGGAGCTCGGCTATCGCGGCGTCGCCGTCACGCTCGACCATCTGCACCTGAGCCCCTTCGCGGGCGCGGCGCCGCACGCGGCGGCGCTGCGCGAGACGGCGGCCCGCTGCCGCGACCTGGACCTCCTGCCGGTGGTCGAGACGGGCGCGCGCTTCCTGCTGGACCCGCGGCGCAAGCACCAGCCCACGCTGCTGTCGCGCGACGCGGCGGCACGGGCACGGCGCACCGACTTTCTCGAGCGCGCCATCGACGTGGCCGTGGCCCTGGGCGCGCCCGTGGTGTCGCTCTGGTCGGGCGCCGCGGACCATGGCGCCGGCGAGGAGGGCGCCGCCGCGGAAGGCGAGGCTGCCCGCGAGAAAGGCCGCGCGGTCGGCGGCGCAGGGGCCGGCGGCGGCGGCGGGCGGGCCGGCGGGGGCGGCGGGCGGGGCGGCGCCGAGGGCAGGGACGCGCTCGACGCGCGGCTGGCGGGAGGACTGCGCACGCTGTGCGAGCGCGCCGCCGGGGCGGGCGTCGTGCTCGCCCTGGAGCCCGAGCCCGGCATGCACGTGGACGACCTCGCCGGGTTCGAGCGCGTGCGCGCGCTCGTCGACCATTCGGCGCTGCGGCTGACGTTCGACGCCGGCCACGCGCACCTGCGAGAGCCCGACGGCGCCGCCGCCGCTGTCGGCCGGGCCGCGCCGTTCCTCGCCAACGTGCACCTCGAAGGCATGTCCAGCGGCGCGCACGAGCACCTGGTCCCGTGGGAAGGAGATCTCGATCTCGCCGCGGTCGTTGCCGCGCTGCGCGCCGCCGCTTACGCCGGTCCTGCGAACCTGGAGCTCAGCCGCCACAGCCACGCCGCCGTGGAGACGGCGCGCCGCGCGCGCGCCTACTTCGCGTCGCTCGGGCTGTAGCCGCGCCGGCCGGCGCGGTCGTGGCGGCCGAGGCCGCGGCGGCGGGCGCGAGGAGCCGCAGGGCCACGGACGGCCGCAACAGGTGGCGCATGGGACCCCCTGGGGTGGGCAGGCCGGCGGACCCTGCTGGGTCCATGCGCGAGGCGGGCGGGGAAGCCAGGCCGGTCTCGAACACCTCGCTCTGGTAGCGGACCGTGCGGTGTCCCGGCGTCCGCGCTCGACGCGAGCGAATCGCCGGGGCTGTGGGTGCGTCAGGCGTGGGGGTCGACGGTGCCGGCGTTGCCGTCCACCGTCACGAGCTGGCCGTCGCGCAGCCGGCGGGTGGCGTTGCCGGTGCCCACGACGGCGGGGATGGCGTACTCGCGCGCCACCAGGCTGGCATGCGCCATCACGCTGCCGGTGTCCGTCACCACCGCGGCCGCGCGCGCGAAGAGCGGCGTCCACCCTGGGTTCGTGGCGGGCGCCACCAGCACCTCGCCGGCTCGGAGCTCGCCGAACTGAGCGGCGCCGCGGATGATGCGCACGCGACCGGTCGCACGCCCGGGGCTGGCCGGCAGCCCCCGCACTTCGGCCGCGGCGCCGGCGGGCGCGGCGCCGAGGGCCGCCTCGAAGCCCCCGAGTATTCGTCGCTGGATCGCGCTCGCGTTGCCCACGGCGACGGGCGGGGCCAGGCGCCGCTGGCTCTCCCAGAGGGCGCGGCGGTCCGCGGCGCGCGCGGCCAGCGCCTGCTTTGCGTCCGGGGCCGCCAGCACGTCGTCGGCCGGCGCCGCCGCCGATGCGCGGCGTGCAGGCGGCGCCGCCAGCGCGTCCAGAACTTCCACCTGCGTGAGAAAGTAGGTGTCGCCAGCGGCGTCCAGCGCCCCAGCCTCGACCAGACGCTCGCCGAGCCGGTGCACGGCGCGCCGGAGAAGCGGCCAGGCAAGCGTCAGCCGCGCCGCCTGCTCCTCGCGCACGCGGCCGAAGTGCTGGGCGCGCGCCAGCAGCGCTTCGAAGCGCGCGGCGAGCCGCGGCCGCGCCGCCAGGGCGATGCGGGCACGCGCGCCCGCCTCTTCGCGCCGGCGCACGGCCTCGGCCCGTCGCTCCGCGTCGGGCGCCTCCTCGGCGCGCAGCCCGAGCTCGCCGAGCGTCGGCTGCTGCCAGTCGAGGCCGAGCACCAGGTGATCGCGCACCGCCGCCGGCTCGCCGAGCCCCTGCAGGAGGTCCTGGTGGTTGCCTCCGATGCGCGGCGCCAGGTGCCGGCGGTAGAGCTTGGCGAGCGCCGCCTCGGTCTTCCAGGCGCCGCCGCCGACCGCGAACAAGTAGAACACCTGATCGCCGGCGAGGTCGGCGAGCGCGTCGATCAACCCGACCAGCTCGTCGGGCGGTGCGGCCTCGACACGCGCCCACCCGGCCGCGACGGCCCGCTCGTAGCGCGCCGCGCTGTCGCTGCGCCACTCGTCCTCGAAGAACTGCATGCCGTGGTGCGCGTGGCTGGTGGTGAGGATGCTCAGCTGGCGGGGCCGGCGGATCGCCGCCGGCAGCAAGTAGCGCAGGCCGAGCCACAGCGCCTGCGGCACGCTGCGGGGCATGAAGTTCGTCGTCGTGTAGTACCAGCCGTGCACGGTGACGTGGTAGGGCAGCGGCGTCGGCGCGGGGATCACGCGCTCGAGACGCGCGAAGAGCCGCCGCTCGATCCGCTCCAGCAGCCACGTCTCGAAGAGCGGCGTGATCGGGTCTCCAAGCCATTCGCCTAGGCGGAACGCGCGCAGCCAAAGGCCGGGTGCCGGCGCGTTCCATTCGACGGCGTCGGGGAGCGCCGTGATGGGGCGCGCCTGCAGTAGATGCAGCTGCGCACCGGCGAGCGCCCACTCGATGTCTTGCGGCGCGGCGTAGTGCCGCTCCACGCGGCGCGCGAGGGCCGCCACGGCATGCGCGTCGTCGGTCGTCAGGGCGTGCTCCACGGCGTGCACGGCCTGGGCGCGCTCGTCGGGGCCGACGATCCACTCGTCGGCCGTCGCCTCGCCCGACACGAGGCGCTCGCCCAGCCCGCGGACGGCGTTGACGACCACCTCGTCGCGGCGCCCGGTCACGGGGTTGGCGCTGAACGCGACGCCCGCCGCGACGGGCTGGACGAGCTGTTGCACGAGGACGGCCATGCGGGGCGCTCCTGGCAGTCCCTTGTCGGCGCGATAGGCGAGAACCCGCGGCGCGACGGCGGACGCCCAGCAGGCCCGGACCGCCTCCAGCACGGCCGCGGCGCCGCGGACGTCCAGCACCGTTTCGTACTGCCCCGCGAAGGACGCCCCCGGCAGGTCCTCCGCTACGGCCGAGGAGCGCACCGCCATCGGCGTTTCGCCCCACGGGGTCAACGCCGCGCGGATCGCGGCCTCGACGTCGGGCGGGACGGGGGCGTTGCGGAGTGCCTCAGGCGTGGGCGTGAAGGCCGGCCCTTGCCCGTCGAGCAGGCGCGCAAAGGCCGTGGTGGTGACGACGAACCCGGGCGGGACGGGGAAGCCGGCGCGCGCGAGGTCGGCGAGGCGGGCCGCCTTTCCGCCGGCCGTGTCGGAGGAGCGGGCCTCTTCGGCGCCGAGCTCGAGGGTGTGGACAGGCGCGGTCACGATCGAGCTCCGGACAGGACGCGCGCGGAGCGCGGCGCCGCACCCCGCGGCGAAGCTCGCAGCGCGCGCGCGATGGCGGGGGCGGCGAGCAGCGCCAGCTCTTCGAGGGGCAGGCTCGCCACGGGCTCGAGACGCAGCACGTAGCGGACCGTCCCCAGGCCCAGGAGCTGCGCGGCCACCAGGCCCATACGCAGGGCCGCCGCCCCGGGGCCGAGGCGCGCCCTCAAGTGCGGCAGCAGGTCCCGCTCCAGCACGCCGCGCAGGAGCGTGGCGGCCGCGGGGTCGGACATGGCCCCTCGCAAGAGCGCCACGAACGGAACGGCGCGTGCGTCCGTGCCCCAGCGCGCCAGCGCTGTGCGGACGAGGCGCGCGGCCGTCTGCGCGAGCGTCTCCCCGGCCGGGACTTGGGACCGGTCGGGCGGCTGGACGCGCGCTTGAACGGCCGCCACGAACAGGCCGGCCTTTCCCGCGAAGTAGTGGTACAGCAGCGCGGGGTCCACGCGTGCGCGCCGGGCGATCTCGCGCACCGTGGCGCGGTCGTAGCCGCGGTCCGCGAAGACACGGAGCGCCGCCTCTATCATCTGCGCGCGCGCGTCGCCGCTTCCCTGCGGACGGCGTCCGGCGCGGGGACGGCGTCCGGCGCCAGGACGGGAACGAGTGTGCGGCCGGCCGCGGGTCGCGCGCGTCGTCTTGCTCATGGGCCGTAATTCAACGCGCGTTGAACCATTGAGTCAAGTGGGTCCCGCGCGCGGCCGGAAAGAGCACCGACGCTTAGGACAGGAGCGCGAGCAGGAAGTCGAAGACTTCGGTGGCGGCGAAGCGCGGGCGCGCGACCGCGGGAACGGCGCGGCTGCACAGGAGAACAGGGCCGTCGCGCGGGGCGGCGGGGAGGCGGCCGTGGGTGCCGCGCACGGCCGACGCGTCGAGCGGAACCACGTCCATCACGTAGCGAAACCCGAGGGTCTTCTGCAGCAGGCGCGCCGCGGCGCGCGCCTTGGCGAGCGGGCCGTCGAACAGCAGCTCGGCCGGGTCGTAGCCAGGCTTGCGGTGGATCTCGACCGTGCGCGCGAAGTCGGGCGCACGGGCGTCGTCGAGCCAGTAGTAATAGGTGAACCAGGCGCCGGGTGCCGCCACGAGCACCAGGTCGCCGGCGCGCGGATGGTCGAGGCCGGCGGCGCCCTTCGCGCCGGAGGCGTCGTCGAGCACTTCGGCGACGCCAGAGAGATCCGCCAGCGCCGCGCGCGCGGCCGGGAGGTCGGCGGGGTCGTTCACGTACACGTGCGCGACCTGGTGGTCGGCGACGGCGAAGGCGCGTGAGGCGCCGGCGTCGAGCAGCTCGCCGCCGGGCGTGTCGGCCACTTCCAGCAGGCCCGCCTCGCGCAGCCGGCGGTTCGGATGCACGGCGCGGTCGGCGGCGGTGAGGCCGTATTCGGAGAGCACGACCACCGTAGCGCCCGCGGCGCGCAGATGGTCGCACAGCTCGCCGGCGACGCCGTCCACTTCGGCGGCAGCCGCCAGCGCCTCGGGGCCGGCCGGGCCGTGACGCTGCAGGTCGTAATCGAGGTGTGGCAGGTAGACGAGCGTCAGCGCCGGGCGCTGGGCGTCGAAGACGCGGCGCGCAGCCGCGGCGATCCAGGCGGAAGAGGCGAGGCCTGCGCCCGGCCCCCAGAACTGGAAGAGCGGAAAGGGCCCGAGTGCCTCTTCGAGCGCATGTTTGAGGTCGGGCGGGCGCGTGTAGATGCCGGGGAGCTTGCGTCCGTCGGACAGGTAGGTCGGCCGCGGCGTGACGGTGACATCGGCGGACGAGTACATCGCGTACCACCAGAACAGGTTCGCGCAGCGGACCGGCGCGGGGGCGAGGCGGCGGCGCGCCGCCTCCCAGAGCTTCTCGCCGGCGACGAGGCGGTTGGACTGGCGCCAGAGCCACACCTCACCGAGGTCGCGGAAGTACCAGCCGTTGCCGACGATGCCGTGCTCGCGCGGCAGCCTGCCGGTGAGGAGGGTCGACTGTGCGGAGCAGGTGACGGCGGGAAGGACGGTCCCCAGCTCCGCGCGAAAGCCGTCGCGCGCGAGCGCGGCCAGGCGGGGCATGCGTCCCGAGTCGAGCAGCGCCGGCGTGAGGCCGACGACGTCGATCACGGCGAGGGGCGCGGGCCCGGAACGGGCGCCGGCGCGGGCGGTGGCGGCGTCCCCGTGGCTCATGCGGGCACGGCGGCAGCGGCCGCGGCCAGCGCGTCGCACGCCCACGCCACCTCGCGCGCGAGGCCCTCGACCAGACCCGCGTCGCCCTCCGGGCGCTCGCCCTCGGGGAGGACGCTCCACGTGTAGGTCTCGACCTCGAGATGTGGCGGGGCGCCGGGCGGGGGCGCCGAGGCGAGCGCCGCGCGCAGCGCGTCGGGGATCGTGGCGGCGGTCGTGCCGAGCGGGCCGAACGCGTCGCGGTGGATGGGGAGGTGGAAGTGGACGCGCCAGGGGGCGCTGCCAGGGTCGAGCCGCGCGAGCGCGTCAGGTAGGTCCATCGCAGCGCCGCCGCCGGGCGTTCGCACTTGATGAAGGAAGCGCGGCTCGTCGAAGGCGGCGAGGCGCGCGCGGTCGGCCGCGCGATCGGGGCGAGGCACCACGAGCGCGCTGGAAAGCTGCACCTTGCCGCAGGTCACTCCCGCCGCGGCCAGCGCGGCGAACGCGGCGTCCGGCGTCTCGCCGACCACCGCCGCGTGGCAGCAGTCGAAACACACGCCCAGGTGTCGGCGCACGGCGGCGCCGCGCGCGCCGTCGGCTTCGCGGTCCTGCCCGTCCGCCAGCGCCGACAGGAACGCGGCGGCGTCGCCGGCAGTCTCGATCGCGGCGCCAGGCTCGGGCTCCAAGCACAGTCGAATCGGACGGCCGCTTCGAGCCGCGAGCGCCGCGAGGTCGTGGGCCGTGGCGGCGAGCGCGCGCCCGGCGGCGGCACGGTCGGCCGGCGCCGCGCCGAGCGGCACGGTAGAGATCGTTCCCACGGCGGCGTCGGCGGGCAGCAGCGCCGTCAGGACCGTGGCCAGGTCCAGCGTGTAGCTCCGCCGCGCCGGATCGCCCCAATCGGGCGCGAAGACGCGCTCCTTCACCCGCGGAGCGTGGAACCCGCCGTAGGGAAAGCCGTTGAGCGTGACGACCTCGAGCCCGGCGTCGTCCAGCGCGGCGCGCAAGGCGCGGCAGGCGCCGCCGTCACCTGCCAGCGCCGCGGCCGCCTGGTGCGCGATCCACAGACCGGCGCCGAGCCGCGCCGCGCCCAGGCGCGCGCGGACCGGTCCCGCCACGCGCGCCAGCTGCGCGTGCAACGCGTCGATCGTCTCGCCCGGTAGGACGTTGGTGCAGAAGCCCAGGTGCACCGTGCGGCCGTCGGGAAGCGCGAAGCGCACGGGCGGGGCGCGCGTTCCTAGCGCGGCTGACCGCGCTGGATGACGTTGCCGAGGAAGGGCTCGCGCGGCGCCTCGGCGGCGCCGCCGCTCTCCAGGTCGCCCAGGTCGAGCCTTCCCGACTGGGCGAAGAACGCCACCGGGTTGCGCCAGACCACCTTGTCGATCTCGTCGTCGGGGAAGCCGCGCTGCCGCATCAGCAGCGCCGTGCGCGGGATCTTCAGCGGGTCGCTCTTTCCCCAGTCGCAGGCGCTGTTGACGATCATGCGGTCGGTGCCGTACCGGCGCAGGATCTCCACCATGCGCTCCTCGTCCATCTTGGTGTTGGGGTAGATGGAGAACGCCATGTGACAGCCCGTGTCGATGCACAGCGCCACCGTCTCCTCGTTGTTGTGGTCGACGAGCGCGCGCTCCAGCGGGAAGCGCGACTCGCGCAGCAGCGCCAGCGTGCGCTCCACGCCGCGCTTCTTGTCGCGGTGCGGCGTGTGGATGAGCGCGGGCAGCCCGGCCGCGCGCGCGAGCTCGAGCTGCTCGGCGAAGAAGATCTCCTCCTTCGGCGTCATGTCGTCGTAGCCGATCTCCCCGACGGCCAGCACGCCGTCCTTCACCAGGTAGCGGGGCAGGGCGTCGAGCACGCCCCGATTGACGCGATCGTCGTTCGCTTCCTTCGGGTTCAAGGACAGCGCGCAATAGTGACGGATCCCGAACTGGGCGGCGCGGTACGGCTCCCAGCCGAGCAGCGTGTCGAAGTAGTCCAGGAACGTGCCGACATGCGTGCGCGGCTGGCCCAGCCAGAAGGCGGGCTCCAGCACGGCGGCGATCCCCGCCATCGCCATGCGCTCGTAGTCGTCGGTGACGCGCGAGAACATGTGCGCGTGCGGCTCGAAGATTCTCATGGCTCCTCTCTTCATCAGCTCCGGCGCTAGCGCGCCACGGCGGTGACGGCGGTGGCGAGGGCGACGCGCACGCGCGCGTCAGGCTCGCGCTCGGCGCGGTCGGTCAGAAACGGCGTCACGCGGGCGTCGCCGTCCGCCACCAGGTAGCCGAGCGCGGTGGCGGCGGCGCGGCGGTGCTCGGGGTCGGGGTGTTCCAGGTAGCCGCAGAGCTTGGCGGCGAGACCGGGCGGCGGGACCAGGGCGGCGAGCGGCCAGACCTCCGGCGGGACGGCGCGCGACGCGGCCTCGCGCTCGGTCACGTAGTCGTACAGGCCCAGGCAGAGGTCGGCGTCGGCGCGCTCGCGCAGGCGCTGCACGCGCGCCAGGGGCAGCCCCACGAAGAGGCACTTCAGCGCCGCCTTGCGGAACTCCAGCGGCGGCAGGTGCGTGGCGGCGTAGGCGTTGTCGCAGACGGCGGCCTCGAAGATCTCGCCCTGGTTCGCGCGCACGGCGTCGAGCACCGCCGGGAGGGCGTCGGGGCCGTCGCCCAGGAGCGGCAGCGCGCGCAGGGCGCCGGTACGCTCGCGCGCGTCGCCGCTGAAGTAGAGCTCGCGGGCCGCGGCCAGCCGCGCGGCGGCTGCGTCGCCCGCGCCGAGGGCCAGCAGCAGTAGTGCGCGCGCGGCGTCGTCCACGCGCCAGGCGCCGAGCGGCACGGACGCGCCGGCGCCGCCCAGCGCGGCGGGGAGGGCGGCGTCGAGCGCCGCGCCGAGCGGCCCGCGCCCCAACTGGCGGCTCGCGGCGGGGAAGGCGGCCGCCACGGCCGCGGCCGCGCTGGCGCCCCCGGCGCGCGCCTCGTCGCAAGCCGCGGCCAGCCAGGCTTGGCCCGCCGCCGGAGCGCGCGCCCGAAGGAGGGCCGTCAGTGTCTCGACGACGGTCGACATGGCGCTCCCGTAGCGCCGCGCCGACATCCCTGTCAACGACGCGCCGGCGCGCTGGGCGGCTTCATCACCGGCCGCTCGCCGTCCCCAGCGTCGTCCGGCGCAGGCGGCGCCACAGGCCGGCGTCGCCGGCGGCCAGGCGGGCCTTGTCCGTCGGGCGCAGGCGCTTGAGGGCCGCCTCCAGGCGGCGCGCGTCGCCTGGCGCCTGACCGCGCTTGCACCAGGCCAGCACCACCGGCAGGCGCGAGCGCGTGTATCGCCCGCCCTTGCCGGCGCGGTGCGCCGCCATCCGCGCCGCCAGGCGGTTGGTGATCCCGGTGTAGAGCGACCCGTCCCCGCAGCGCAGTAGGTACACGGTCCAGCGCTTCACGCCGGCTCGCCGGCGCGCGCCCCAGCTCCCGACGGACTCGCCTCTGCCTCCGCCGCGGCGTCCGCCGGCTGCGCCAGCGCCTCGACGTAAAGCGCGCGCACCCGCTCCACGTGCGCGGGGAGGTCCTCGCGCGTCCACGCGTCGGTCGGGATGGGCTCCAGGAAGCGTGCGCGGACCACGCCGGGCCGCAAGTAGAGCGCGCCCTTCGGCTGCAGCCGGTGCGCGTGGAAGATCACGAGCGGCACGATCGGCGCGCCTGTCTCCAGCGCCAGATGGAACGCCCCCTTCTTGAAGGGCAGCACCGTACCGTCGGGGCTGCGCGTCCCCTCGGGCGCCAGGATCACCGTCTGGCGCAGCCGGCGGATGCGCAGCGCGGCGCGCGCCACGCTCTGTCGCGCGCGCGGCCCGTCGCCGCGGTCGATGAAGATCATCCCCAGCGCCCACCACAGCAGTCCCACCAGGGGGAAGCGCGCGATCTCCTTCTTTACGACCGCCACGCCCGCCGGCGGGAAAAGCGCCGTCACCACGAAGAGGTCGAGCGTGCTGGTGTGGTTGAAGATGAGGACGCGCGGCACGCGCGCGCGCACGCGCTCCTCGCCTTCGACCTCCAGCCGTATCGAGAGCAGCGCCAGCATGACCCGCCCCCAGATGCGCGCGTACCAGCGGATCAGCGCCGGGGTGAGCAGGCGCAGCGTCAGCAGCGTGAACAGCAGCAGCGGCGTGTAATAGACGAACAGCCACACGAACGCCAGCGGCACCTGATAGAGCCCCCGCCAGCGCCCCGGTTCCATCCTCCCATGCCTACCGCCGCGGTGAGCCTCCGCGCAAGGCGAACCGAGGCGCCCTCCCTTCTCTGCTCCTGGCCCCGGCGTGCGAGCGCGGCGCCACCGGCGTCACGGGCTCAGAGGTCGGTCGCCTCGAACGCGTTCTCGAACAGCTCGAACAGCGGCTCGGGCTGCGGCTCGCCGGCGGACACGAGCGGGACGTGGACGCCCAGCACGTCGAACCGGCAGGCGCGCCCCTCGGCGCGGTTGCGAATCAGCCACTCGCGCGCCGTGCGCACGATGCGGCGCTGCTTCTCGTTCCCTACCGACGCCGCCGGCCCGCCAAACATCCCCGCGCCGACGCCGCCACGCGAGCGGATCTCCACGAAGCACAGCACGCCGCCCTTCTCCGCCACCACGTCGATCTCGCCGTGGCGACCGAGGTAGTTGCGCTGAAGCAGGCGATAGCCACGCTTCTCGAGGAACGCCACTCCGGCTTCCTCGGCGCGGCTGCCGCGACTTCGCCGCGACGTCAATTGCAGTCGTTGGGGTTGTTGCAGAGCTGCGGGTCGATTTCGCAGCAGGGCACGCACTCGCAGCGCGAGTTGCGCTCTGTGCCGGCGATGGTCACCGTGCAGTTCGTCGGCTCGTCCGGGCCCACGACCTGGTTGGTGACGAAGCACACGCCCGGGTTGCCGTTGAAGTCGCGCGGGCAGTTCGAGTACGGGTCGCCCTCGGCGTTCAGGCACGAGCGCGCCGACGCGGCGTCGACGATGGGATCGCAGCTCGGGTCGGGCGCGCAGTCCGCCGTGCAGAACGGCGCCCGCTCGTTCATGCCGTCGCTGCGGTAGGACAGGCACGTGAAGCTGTCGCAGTTCACCTGCAGGTCGCAGATGAAGTTTGCGTTCTCCGGCTCGTCGCCGGCCAGCGTGCCGCACGGCTCGAGGTCGCACGAGTCGCCGATGCGCGTGCCGCACTGGCACCCGGCCATGCCCATCATCGCGCCGAGAGCGCCGGCCAGCACCACCGCGGCGATTACATTATGGAGGCGTCCGTTCATCCAGACCTGTCCTTGCCCAGATCGGGCCCGAAGTGGCTTTTTCCCGGATAACCCGGCCCGCGCTCCGGTGTCAACATCGCCGCGCGGCGCCCTTCCGATGCACGCTACCCCGTTCGTGGCCACGCCCGTTTCTTGATCCACGTTCCGTGCCAGCGCGCGAGCCCCTCGCCGGCGCGGCTCTCCGCCAACTGCGTTGGCCGACTCCGACCCGCGGTGCCAACCGTGCTGGCGCCGCCTTACGCCACAGGAGCCTTTTCCTTTCGCTTGACTGGCTTCCACCTTCACCATAACGTAGCCAGGTCGCCGTGCCCGGGCGCCGCTCCCGGCCGCCGTGCCTGGGGCCCGCGACACCCGGAGACCACCATGCGCAAGCCTTCGCCGACGTCTGCTGCTGCCACGCTCTTCGTGGCGCTCGCCGCCGCCTCGCTCACGTTCTTCGCGCACGGCCCCGCCGCGCGCGCGGACGACTTCACCTTCGAGGCCGAAGAGGCCGCCGCCGGTCCGCCGCCGGGCGAGACCATGGACAAGGCGACGCGCTTCTACGAGGGTCGCAAGTACTTCCAGGCTTGCAAGATGTTTCACCGCGTAGCCGTCGACCCCGCCGCCGAGGCCGACGAGTTCCGCCCGAAGGCCGAGTACTTCCTCGGCAAGTGCCTTTACAACCTGAAGCTCTTCTACCCGGCGCTCGGCTGGTTCACGAAAGTCGCCGCCGCCGGTAAGACGCACCCCTACTTCAAGGCGACCATCACGTTCCTCGCCGCCCTCGCGCGCGAGCTGCCGCCCGACAGCGGCGTTCTCGAGGCCATCGGCAAGTACACGCCCGAGGACTTCCCCGCGGAAAAGGACGACGTCACCGCCGAGCTGACGTTCCTGCTGGGCCGCTACCACTACGAGACACGCAACTTCGACATCGCCGAAGGGCTCTTCGCCGCCGTCCCCAAGACGTCCAAGTTCTACGTCAAGGCGATGTTCTTCAAGGGCATGGTGCACGTGCAGCGCAACGAAGGAAAAGAGGCCGGGGAGGCGTTCAAGGAGATCCTGCGCGTGACCGAGTCGGCCTCGTCGAAGGACGAGGAGACCGAGAAGTTCCAGGAGCTGGCCACGCTGTCGCTGGCGCGCGTCTTCTACGCCACCGGCCAGTACAAGCTCGCCATCAAGTACTGGGACAAGATCGATTCCGACTCCATCTACTGGCTCGACTCGCTGTTCGAGGAGAGCTGGGCGCACTTCCAGACCGACGACTACTCGCGGGCGCTGGGCAACATCCACACCCTCAACGCCCCCTATTTCGACCGTGAGTTCTATCCCGAATCGCTCATCCTCAAGGCGCTCATCGAGTTCGTGAACTGCCGCTGGACGCGCGCGCGCGCCACCATCAAGTCGTTCGAGGACATCCACAAGCCGCTTCGCGACGAGATGAAGGCCTTCCTGGACAAGTACGCCGACCCCACGGAGTTCTACGCCTTCTTCTCGAAGTTCCGCACCGGCAAGGTGAAGTTGTCGCCCACGATCGAGAAGATGCTGACCATCGCGCTCGCCGACAAGGCGCTGGAGCGCAGCGTCCTCTATGTAGAGGAGCTGGACAACGAGCTCAAAGCCATCCAGGCCAACGAGAAGCGCTGGAAGGACTCGCCGCTGTACGACTCGATGCTGGAGGAGCTGACCGTGGCCGCCTCGCTCGCCAAGGGCGAGGTCGGCGCCAAGATCAAGGCGCGGTTCGCCGCCGTCGGCGACGACCTCGGCCGCCTCATCAAGGACGCCATTCGAATCCGCATCGAAACGGCCTCGGCCGAGGCCGGCGCCCTAGAGGCCGGCTCCAAGGGCGAGCTGGTCACCACGAAGAAGAAGACCAAGGTGGTCGTCGACGACGAGCACGTGCTGTGGCCGTTCGACGGCGAGTACTGGAAAGACGAGCTCGGGTACTACCGCTCGGAGATCCTGTCGGCCTGCGCCGGCGCCAAGTAACCCCCGCCGGAACTTCGGCGCGCTGGCGTTGTCTCAGTTCCTCAGGGTCCATCGGCTCCATCGTGAGGGAGATTGAAATCATGAAGCACTCTCGCCGCTTCCGTTCGTTGAAGATCGGACGCTTCGCCCTGACGCTGGCGCTGCCGCTGTGCGGCGCGCTGTTGGCCGCCCGCCCGGCGGCGGCGGTGGAGGCCAAGGCCGAAGAAGAGGTCAAGGTCGTCAAGGGCAGCAAGAGCCTTACCCCGGCCATGAAGAAGGTCGAGGCCGCCGCTCCGGCGCTGAAGGCGGAGAGCGTGGTTCGCTCGGTGGACCTGGCCAAAGCCAGCACCCTGCGCGAAGAGGCGTTCAAGGGGCTCATCGAGCTGATCAAGGAGACCGAGGTCTCCGACCCCGATCGCCCCGAGCTGCTCTTCCGACTGGCGGAGCAGTACTACGACCTGTCGAAAGCGGAGGGCTTCCGCGCGCGCGAGATGGACGACATCGTCGCCGACTGCGACGCCAAGCGCGTGACCGGCCCGAAGTGCTCCGGCGTCCACGAAAAGCGCGACGGCTTCGAGAAGAACGCCACGAAGTACCGCACCGAGGCGTTCAAGGCCTACGTCGAGATCGTCAAGTCGAAGCCCGACTGGAAGGACATCGACAAGGTCCTCTTCTCCATCGGGTACACGCTGCACGAGCTGGGCAAGGAAGAGCAGGCCCGCGACTTCTACAAGAAGCTCATCAAGGAGCACCCCGACTCGCCGTACGTGCCGGACGCGTTGCTGTCCTTCGCCGAGTACTACTTCTACGAGGGCGACATGGACACGTCGCTGCGCGCCTACATCAAGGTGTCCGCCTACAAGGACTCGCGCGTCTACGGCTTCAGCCTCTACAAGCAGGCCTGGTGCTACTACAACCTCGGTGACTTCGAGGAGTCGATCAAGAAGTTCATCGAGGTGATCTCCTACTCCGCGGCCGAAGCGGCCAAGGGCGCCAAGGACAAGATCTCGCTGGCGAAGGAAGCGAAGCGCGACATGGTCCTGGCCTACTCGCACGTGGGCACGCCCGGCAAGGCGCTCGCCTTCTTCAAGAAGTACGGCGGCGACGCCGACGGGAACTGGATGCTCGCGCGCCTCGCGGACATCTACTACGACCAGGGCAAGTTCAAGGAGGCCATCGCCACCTACCGGCAGGTCATTGCCCTCGATCCCGACAGCGACGGGAACCACAACCTGCAGTTCAAGATCCTGCAGTGCGCGATGGCCATCGGCGACAAGAAGGAGATCGTGAAGGAGATGCACCGCCTAAGCGAGCTGCTGGCGGTGATGGAGACCAAGTCCAAGGACAAGGCGAAGGTCGACGAGGCGCGGCGCACGACGGCGGACGTGCTGCGCGAGATCGCCACGACCTGGCACCGTGAGGCGCAGGTGACGAAGAACAAGGACACCTACGCGCTGGCGATGTACGTGTACAAGGACTACATCGACCACTTCCCGAAGGAAAAAGACATCTACATCATGACCTATTACTACGCGGACCTCCTGTACAAGCTGGAGAAGTGGGAGGAGTGCGCGGAGTATTTCCTGAAGGTGCTCTCCATCGACTCCAAGGGCAAGTACACCGAGGAGGCGGCCAAGGCGGCGGTGCTGTCTTACCGCAACTTGAAGAAGATCGACGAGGCCAAGCACGTGACGACGGCGATCGTCGTCGAGGACGACAAGGACAAGGGCAAGAAGAAGAAGACGCGCGCCGACTATCCGCCCAAGCCGCTGAGCGAGCTCGATAAGAAGGTGCTGGCGGCGTACGAAATCTACATGAAGTACCTGCCCAAGGGCGAGAAGATCGTCGAGGTTTGGTACGACTACGCGCGCACCTATTACGACTACAACGAGTTCGACAAGGCGCAGCCCTACTTCGAGAAGATCGTCAACGAGCGCAGCGACCACTACCTGGCGCCGTACGCGGGCAACCTGCTCCTCGACATCCTGAACCTGAAGGAAGACTACAAGTCGATGAAGATGTACGTCGACCGCTTCGTGAAGGATCCGAAGATGACGGAGAAGGATCCGGAGTTCGCGAAGATCATCCAGGAGATCTACGAGTGGAACAAGTTCCAGTACTGCGGTGAGTTCGTGAAGAAGGAAGACTGGGGCCCGGCCGGGTTGTGCTTCCACAACTTCACCGAGGAGTTCCCGTCGTCGACGCGCATGTACGAGGGCATCTACAACGCGGCGGTCGGTTACGAGAAGGCCAAGAAGGTGGGGCTCGCCATCAAGATGCGCGAGAAGCTCGCCGAGACGTTCCCGGACAAGGAGTACGGCGAAGCGAGCCTGTTCGTGGTGGCGCAGCTGTACATGGACCTGGCGGTGTACAGCAAGGCGGCCGAGAAGTTCGTCGACTTCGCCACCAAGCACCCGCACCACAAGGACGCCTGCGGCGCGCTGTCGAACGCCGCGCTCTTCATGGAGGGGCTCGGCGAGTACGACAAGGCGATTGACCTGAACAAGAAGTACATCGCCGCGTGCCCGAAGGACAAGAAGGAGGCGGCGCTGCGCTTCTTCCGTAACGCGAAGATCCTGGAAAAGAAGGGCGACATGAAGGCCGCCCTGAAGGTGTACGACGAGTACATCAAGAAGTTCGGCAAGACCTGGTCGCTGGACGACTACTTCGATGCCCGGCTGCACATGGTGAAGGACAAGATTGGCACGAAGATGGACGCCAAGGACTACAAGCTCTACGAGGGCATCAAGGACGAGTTCGACAAGCTCCCCAAGGACTTCGTCGAGAAGGCCGTGGCAGCCGGCAGCCTGGGGCCGACGGGACGAGACGCCGTCGGCGAGGCGGCCTTCCTGATCAGCGAGCCCATCTTCACGGAGTTCTTGAGCGTGAAGCTGCCCGCGGACGTGGACCCCGACCCTGAGAAGCTCAAGAAGGGGCTGGCGAAGTGGCTGGAAGAGAAGAGCGCGCTGCTGGAGAAGACGCGCGCGGTGTACGGCAACGTCATCCTGTACCAAAGCCTGGACTGGGCGCTGGCGGCGCTGTGCCGCATCGGGCAGATCTACAACAACTTCAAGACGCAGCTCTTCGAGGCGCCGACGCCGGAGCTCGTGACCTACGAGCTCGACATGTCGAAGTTCAAGGGCATTCCGAAGGGGATGCTCGTGAAGGCGCTGAAGGAAGCGGGTCTGAAGGACAAGATCGTGAAGATCGACGCCAAGGGCGTGGCGCACATGGAGCACAAGATGAACGACGATGACAAGGACGCCTACAAGGCGGGGCTGGAGGAGATCGCCTTCCCGCTGGAGGCCAAGGCCATCGACGGCTTCAACGTCTGCCTGGCGACGGCCAAAGAGAAGGAATGGTTCAACGACTGGTCGAAGCTGTGCGAGGAGATGCTCAACAAGATCGAGCCGGCGAAGTATCCCCTGACGGCGGAGATCTTCCCGCCGGCCAAGCGCCACGCAGTCGAGGTCGTGCTGGCCAGGCCGGTCACCACGGTGGCGGAGTAGGACCATGAGAGCAAACACGATGCAGGCGGTGACGGCGGCGCTTTTGCTGGCGCTGGCGCTGGCGGTCGGGGGGGCCGGTTGCGGTCCCAAGGGGGGCGGTACCACCGTCGCCGGCAAGGGCGCCGGCAAGACTGGGACGGGACCGGCGACCGCCAAGCCGGGGGGCGGCGGGGCGGCGGTCATCGAGACCACGCCGGAAGGCGGCGTGACCATCACCGCCAAGGTCGTCGACGTAAAGGAAGAGACGAAGGATCACTTCCGCAAGGTCGTGGCGAAGCTGGAAGACGCGCGCAAGACCGGCACGCTGAAGGACAAGTGCGGGGGCATCGCCGACGACTTCAAGGGGGTCACCGAGAAGGACCCGACCTTCCTGGACGGCGCCTTCAACGCCGGTGCGGTGAACCTGGAGTGTGGCAACGAGTCCGCGGCGGAGACGGCGTTCCGCGACCTCATCCGGCGCTACCCGGACTACGGGCGCGCGTACGGCGGGCTGGCCACCATCCTGCACAAGCGTGGCAAGGAGGCCGAAGCGCGCGAGTGGTACGGCAAGTGCCTCGAAAAGGACCCCACCGTCGTGGAGTGCAACCTCAACATGGCGTCGCTGCTGTTCAAGGACTACGAGGCGACGAAGAGCCCCGACATCCTGAAGGACGCGGTGAAGAAGATCCGTACGGCGCTGGCGGTGGACGCTTCGTCGATGGCGGCCTACGCCCTGTTCGCCTACGTGTACTACTCGCTGGATCAGCTGCGCCTGGCGGGGCTGGTGTGCCAGCAGGCGAAGAAGTACGACGAGAACTACGCGCCGGTGTGGAACGTGCTCGGGCTCATCGAGCTGAAGAACAAGAACGTGACCGCGGCGCTGTCGCACTTCAAGACGGCGGTGGCGAAGGACCCGGACTACGTGCCGGGACTCATCAACTGGGGCGCCATCACCATCAACTACCGTGACTACGACACGGCCATCGAGAAGTTCGAGCGCGCCATCAAGATCGGCGGCGACGACTACGACGTGTGGCTGACGCTCGGCGTCGCCTACCGGGGGAAGGGTACCGGGCTGGAGGACCTGGCGGCGCGGCGCGAGTGGCTGAACAAGTCCAAGGCCGCCTACGAGAAGGCGGCGTCGCTGAAGCCGTCGGAGCCCGCGCCGTATTACAACCTCGGCCTCCTGTGGGAGAACTACAAGCTCACGGACGATGACAACAAGAACCTGAACACGGCCATCTCCATGTACGAGAAGTTCGCCTCCATGTCGGGCGGGCGTAAGGATCTGGAGAAGCTCAAGAAGGACGCCGAGCGCCGCGCCAAGGTCATCCGCGATCTGCTGAAGGCGCTGGCGAAGTAAGCTCCGCCGTCGTCCCTGCCCGTTCCGGCTCCCGCTCCACCTCCCGCTCCCGCTCCCGCTCCCGCGGCCGCTCTGGTCCCCTTTCCCCGTCCCTGCTGCCGCTCCGGCCCCGCGCGGTCCCCGCCTCCGCGCCCGGCGCGCGGGAACTTCTTGGTGCTCAAAGTGTCTGCGCCCGCATGAAGGCCCAGCGGTGTGTTCGTGACGTGGAGGCGGACGAGGCGGCTCGGCCGCGCCGCCGACGGGGTCCGGGGGCATCGGAGCGCGGCGTCCGCGCCGCGCGCACGGGCCCCGGGGCAAGAGTAGCGGCGGCCGGGGTCGCGCTCTTGGGGTTGATCGGGCGCGGCGGCGGGTCGGCCTGGGCGGACAAGCCGGCGTTGGGCGTCGCCGACGTCTTGCCGCCGGTGGATCTGGAACGGGCCAAGGGCCTGCGCGTGGAGGCGTTCCGCGGGCTCGAAGAGCTGGTAGCGGCCACCGGGAAGGACGACCCGGAGCGGCCGGCGTTGTTGTTCCGGTTGGGGAGCGCCTACGACGAGCTGGCGTGGGGCGAATGGATGCGCGCGCGGGCGCTCGACGACACGGTCGCCGACTGCAAGGCGGGGCGGACCAAGGGGGCGGCGTGCGCCGGGGTGGAAGCGCGGCGCGCCGCGCTCGACGAGCACGTGATGGCCCTGCGCGTGCAGGCGGTGAAGCAGTGGACGGCGCTGATGATCGACCACGCCGGCTGGGAGCGGATGGACGAGGCGCTGTACGCACTCGGCTACCTGCTGCACGAGCTGGGCAAGGACGACAGGGCGCTCGACGCGTACCGCAAGCTCGTCAAGGAGCATCCGGCTTCGAAGCACGTGCCCGACGCGCTGCTGGCGTTCGCCGAGCACTGGTTCGACGAGGGGAGGATCGACGAGGCGCTTCGCGGCTACGCCGCCGTCACGGGGTGGGGCGAGTCGCGCGTGTACGGCTACGCGCTCTACAAGGAGGGGTGGTGCTGGCTGAACGAAGCCGATTACGAGGCGGCGCTGCGCGCGTTCGCCGCGGTCATCGCCCACGACGCCGCCGGGGCGGGGAAGGGCGAGGCCAGCAAGATCGCCCTGGCGCGCGAGGCCAAGAAGGACCTCGTGCGGGCGTTCGCGCACGTCGGGACGCCGGGCAAGGCGCTTGCCTTCTTCCGCAAGGTGGCGGGCGAGGGCGACGCCGTCTGGATGCTGGAGCGGCTCGCCGAGACCTGGTTCGACGACGGGCGCTGGAAGGACGCCATCGCCGCCTGGCGCGGCGTCATCGCGCTCGAGCCCGCGTCGGCGAAGAACCACGCGCGCGAGGCGCGGATCGTGCGCGCCACGCTGCCGCTCGCCGACCGTGGCGCCACGGTGAAGGAGCTGCGGCGGCTGGGCGACCTGCTCGACGTACTGGCGAAAGGCGGGGCCGCGCGCGCCGTGGTGGACGAGGCCCGCCGCACCACGGCCGATCTTCTGCGCGAGACGGCGACCGGCTGGCACCGCGACGCGGCCGCCAGCGGCGACCGCGCCGCCTGGGCCGCCGCTTCGGTCGCCTACGAGGAGTACCTGCGGCGTTTCAGCGACGCCAAGGACGCCGGGACGATGACGTACTTCTGGGCGGACGCCCTCTACGCCCAGGGAATGTGGAGCGCCGCGGGGGACCGCTTCCTGGACGCGCTGAAGAAGGACCCGCACGGGCCGCACGCGGTCGAGGCCGCCAAGGCGGCGGTGCTGGCGTACCGCCACCCGGGCGCCGACGACGAAAAGCTCGCGCGCGCGTGCGAGGCCTACCTCGAGTACCTGCCGGACGGCGATCACGCGGTCGACGCGATGCTGGAGCTGGCCCGCCTGCATCGCGAGCACGGGCGCCTGGCGGCGGCGCGGCCGCTGCTGGCGCGCATCGTCGACGAGCACCCGGATCACGCGCTGGCGCCAACGGCCGCGCTGTGGCTCCTGGACGTACTCCGCGCCACGGGCGACGACGACGCGCTTCTGGCGCTGGCGGCGCGGCTGCGCGCCATCCCGGCACTGTACGGGGCGGGTGACGCGGGGCCCGTCATCGACGGCGTCCTCGAATGGGGTGCCTACCGCCGCTGCGTGAAGCTGGTGGAAGGCGGCGCCGACTGGGCGAGCGCCGGGCTCTGCTTCGACGACTACGCCGCCGACCACCCCAAAGCGCCGCGGCTGTACGATGCGCTCGTCAACGCGGCGGTCGCCTACGAGAAAGCGCACCGCGTGGGCCTGGCGCTCAAAGCGCGCGAGTCGCTGGCGGTGCTTTACCCGGACCGCGACGCCGGGCGCGACAGCCTATTCGCCGCGGCGGCCATGTACATGGACCTGGGTCTCTACAACAAGGCGTCGGCGCGGTTCGAGGAGTTCGCCGCGCGCTACCCGGCCAGCCCCCACGCCTGCGGCGCGCTGGGCAATGCCGCCCTCTTCGCCGAAGGGCTCGGCGAGCACGACCGCGCCCTCGCGCTCAGCGAGAAGTTCGTGGCCGCGTGCGCCAAGGACAAGAAGGAGGCCTGCGCGCGCACCTTCCGCACCGCCGCGCTGCACGAGGCGAAGGGCGACGCCAAGGGGGCGCTCGTGGTCTACGACGGCTACGTGAAGCGTTGCGGGCGCGCCTGGTCGCTCGACGACTACTTCGCGGCGCGGCTGGCGCTGGCGAAGGGCCGCCTGGGCGGAGCAGGCGCCCCATCCGGCGCGGAGGGGACGGCCGGTGCGGCGGTCACCGCCGCCGGCGCCGCCGCCTTCGCCGCCATCCGCGACGAGTTCGACCGCTTGCCGCCCGACGCTGTTGCGCGCGCCGCCGCCGAAGGCTCGCTCGGCCCGGCCGGGCGCGACGCCGTCGCCGAGGCCGCGTTTCGCGTCTCCGAGCCGGTGTACGAGGAATTCCTAGCCGTGAAGCTGCCGACGCGGCTGCCCGCCGACCCGGTGAAGCTGCGCGCCGCGCTGGCCGACTGGTTCGAGGAGAAGACCGGCCGCCTCGCCTCCACGCGCGACGCGTACGGCAAGGTCCTCCACTACGGCAGCCTGGAGTGGGGGCTCGCGGCACTGTGCCGCATCGGCGAGATTTACGACAATTTCTCCAGGCAGCTGTTGGCGGCGCCCATTCCCGGCGCCGTGGTGTACGAGGTGCACGGGCTTCGGCGTGCCGACCTGGCGCGCGCCGGCCTGCACGACAAGGTCGTGCGCGCCGGCAAAGGCGGAGCGCTCGTGCTCGAGCACGTGCTCAGCGACGCCGAGAAGGACGGCTACCGCGCCGCGCTGGAGAAGCCCGCTTACCTGTTCGAGGAGAAGGCGGTGGACGGATTCCGGCACTGCGTGGAAACGGCGGCCGCCAAGGAGTGGTTCAACGCCTGGTCGAAGCGCTGCGAGGCCGCGCTGGGCGCCCTGGAGCCGGTCCGCTTCCCACCGGTGGCCGAGATCGTCGCCCCGGCAGAGCGTCACGCCGTGGAGGTGGTCCTCGCCCGCCCGGTGGGGGGGCCGTGATGGGCGGGGCGCCGGCCAACGGGCCGGGTCAACCCCCCGGAAGGGCATGGCAATGGCGGCGCTTGCAACCCGGAAGTTTCGATGTCTATACTCTGACTGGAACTTTCCGGCCCGGCCGGTGTCCTCGGCCGTGGAGTAGCGCGTTGCGGCCGTAGGCCGGGAAAAACACGGTGGAGGTGGTATGCGTCGGATCATTGCACTGGCTCTCATGACCGTGATCCTGTCCTTCGGCGAGTTGGCGTTGGCGGCGGATGACGAAGGGACCGTCGAAAAGGACGGCGTCATCTACAAGAAGAAGACGAGCTACGACTTCGAGGACGACGTGGTCGAAGGCGAGCTGGTCCGGCCCGAGGGCGAGTACATCGACACGAAGAGGAAGTCCAAGCACTCGAGCCTGATCCGCATCCGGGAGCACTTCATCCCGGAGATGCTGCGGACGGTGAATGACATCTAGTTTTCGTCCGGACACGAGGTCGTCGGGGTCGTCTCAGAAGGCTCCCAGGAGGAGCGCGAAGGGGCTACGGCCATGGCGGGCATGAAGATTCCGCTGACTTTCTCCATCTACAAGGGGGACCAGCTCCTCCGCACCGAGCGGATCGAGCAGGACATCATCAAGATCGGAAAGCTCCAGTCGAGCCACCTCCGGATCGACGATGAGAACGTCTCCCGGATGCACTCGGTGATCGAGGTCACGGCGCCCGACCAGATCTACATCATCGATCTGGGCTCGACGAAGGGCACCATCGTCAACGGCCAGAAGATCAACAAGTGCAAGCTGCAGAGCGGCGACGAGATCCTGCTGGGCGACACGCGCGTCGTCGTGCAGATCGAGGCGCCCTCCGAAGCAGCGGTGGCGGCAGCGCCGGCGGCCGCCGCGGCGGGCAGCGGCGGTGTGCCGGCTGTTCCGGCGCCGCCGGTCCCGATGGCACCGCCGCCCGTGAGCTACGCGGCGCCTGCGCCCGCGGCGTCGGCCGCGCCGAGCTATGCCGCACCGGCGGCGCGCGTGTCGGCAGGTGATTGGGGAGGCGAGGGCCCGGCGACCGAGTCGGAGAACACCGCTCTCCCGCGCGGCGTCGAAGTCATCGCCATGTGGGACGGCACCGTGCAGCACGTCAAGTACCTGCGCGACCCGGCGCAGCAGTACCTCATCGGCGAGGACATCGGCGTCGACTGGAACGTGCCGCTATCGGAGATCCCGGCGCCCAAGTGGCCGCTGGTGGCGGGCAACAAGGGCGGCGAATTCTTCGTGTCGTTCACCGATCGTGCGGTCGGCGAGGTGGTGAGCGGTGCGGAGGTGAAGACGCTCGCGGAGCTGCGGCAGGCGGGGCGCGCGAGCGGCGCGCCGCACGGCGGCTTCATGTTCGCCATGCCGGCGGGCGCGCGCGCGAGCATCACGTTCGGCGACCAGCAGTTCCTGGTGTCGAGCACCTACCAGCCGGTCAAGGTGGGCACGGGCGGCTCGCGCGACTGGAAGCAGCACATGTTCAACGCGGTGTCGCTCGGCGCGCACCTGCTGGTGCTGCTGCTGATGTTCAGCATCCCGCCCGACGCACACTCTCTGTCGCTGGACTCGTTCAACGCCGACAACCGCTTCGTGAAGTACATCATGAAGCCGCCGGAGAAGCCGGAGGACAAGATCCCCTCCTGGCTGAAGTCGAAGAAGAAGTCGCTCGATGACGCCGGCGGCAAGGGCAAGCGGCACAAGGGCGAAGAGGGCAAGATGGGGTCGAAGACCTCGAAGAACCCGACGGGCCTGTACGGCCTGAAGGGCCCGCCCGACAACAAGGACATCCACCTGGCGAAGCGGCTGGCGGACGAGGCGGTCAAGAGCGCCGGCTTCCTGGGTATCTTCAAGGAGGCGACCGGGTCGCACCTGGCCAGCGAGTTCGGCCGCGACACGGCGCTCGGTACGGACGAGGTCAACGCACTCGGCGGTCTGATGGGCGACAAGATCGGCGAGGCGGCGGGTGAGGGCGGCCTTGGCCTTTACGGCACGGGGCGCGGCGGCGGCGGCACCGGCGAGGGCACGATCGGCCTCGATTACGGCGGCCCCGATACGATCGGCAAGGGCGGCGGCGGCGGCAGCGGCTCCGGCTACGGCAAGGGTGCGGGGTCGTGGGGCGGCCACAAGTCGACGGCGCCGGACGTGGTGGCGGGCGCGCCGATCATCCGCGGCTCGCTGGACAAAGAGATCATCCGGCGCGTCATCCGCAAGCACAAGAACGAGATCAAGTACTGCTACGAGAAGGAGCTGACGAAGAAACCGGACCTGCACGGCAAGGTGAAGATCTCGTTCGTCATCGCGCCAACCGGCGCCGTGGCGAAGGCCAATTCCACCGAGTCGACGTTGGGCAACCCGGCCGTCGACGCGTGCGTCGTGGACAAGGTGCTGCGCTTCATCTTCCCCAAGCCAGAGGGCGGCGGCATCGTCGAGGTGTCCTACCCGTTCGTCTTCAACGCGGGCTCGGGCGGCAAGGCCGACGACGCTGCCGGCGGAGACGGCGCCGACTAACGCGTTCTGTAGGTCGCCGCTCCCGCTTCGTCCACCGCTCCGCTCCGACTACCCTCCGCAACCCGTGACGGCGTCCAAGGGCGGGTGCCGTCCAGCGTGCGCCTGCCGGCTCCCGTACGGCGCACGCGGCGTGCGACGCTGCGCGCCATACCAATCAATCGATATATGAAAGAATCCCGGAACTTCGTCCGGGGGGGCGTTGTCCCATCCCGCGAACGGAAAGCGCGAGCGCCGAGGCGCAGCGCGGGACAGGGGCCGCCGGCGGATGGGCCGACGGTGGAAAGCCCCTTCTCTCGCTGAAGGCCCCCGTGTGTCTCGCCACCGATTCGAAGGGACGAACACCATGAACGCCGCAGCGAAGGCCTCCGAGCAGTTTGCGAACACGACGACGACGACCCCGATGGCGCCGCCGCCCGCTGACGGCGTCGAGGTCATCGCGCTCTGGGACGGGACTGTTCAATCCGCGCGCTGGCTCGAGGGCGCCCGCGCCAGCTTCACGATCGGCGAGGACGCCGCCGCCGACTGGAGCGTGACCTCGGGGCTCCCCGCGGCACGCTGGCCGCTGGTGCTGGCCGGTGGGGCCGGTGACGTCCTCGTTTCCTTTGCCGATCACTCCGAGGGCGAGGTTCAGTCCGGCCCGGACACGCGTACGCTCGCCGAGTTGCGCCGCTCCGGGCGCGCCGTCCCCGCCCCGCACGGCGGCTGGATGGTGACCCTCCCCGCCGGGGCGCGCGCCAGCGTCGCGTTCGGGCAGAGCTCCTTTGTCGTCACCCGCACCGCCCGTCCGGAGCGCTTGCGCGGCGCCGCCGGGCGCGACTGGAAGCCGCAGCTCTACAACGCGCTCTCGCTCCTGGCCCACGCGCTCGTCATTCTGCTGATGGTAAGCGCCGCACCCGACGCACACTCGATGACTGTCGACTCGTTCGCGCCCGACTCCCGCTACGTGAAGCTCATCATCAAGCCCGTGGAGCGACCCGAGGACAAGGTCCCCGCCTGGCTCACCGCCAAGAAGCACGACCTCTTCGAGTCAGGCACGGCCTCCCGCGCGCACAAAGGCCCTCCCGGTAAGGCCGGCACGCCCGATGCGGCGCGCAGCACGAACCGCCTCGCCATCAAGTCGGCGCCCGGCGTCGACGACATGCGCTTGGCCCGCGTCATGGCTGACCGCGCCGTCACCGACTCCGGGATCCTCGGCCTGCTCAAGTCGCGCGTGGGCTCGCCCCACGCCAGCGAGTGGTCGCGCTACGACTCCGCCGTGGGCAAGGACGAGATGGACGCGCTCGGCCACATGATCGGCGACGAGCGCGGCGACGCCGACGGCTCGCGCGGCCTCAGCCTGTACGACGGCCCCGGCCACGGCGGCACCGGCACCGACCCCGACGCCGTCATCGGCCTCGACGACGACGGCCCGCGCACGATCGGCTCGCGCGGCCACGACGACGGCGACGGCCTCGACGACGGCTGCGCCAAGAAGTACGGCTGCACGGCGACGCGCTGGGACCGCCATGACGCCAAGGCGCCGGACTCGGTCGCGGTGGGGGCACCCAAGATCATCGGCACGCTGAGCGCCGACATCATCCGCCGCGTGATTCGCAAGCACGCCGCCGAGATCAAGTACTGCTACGAGAAGGAGCTGCTGCGCGCGCACGACCTGGCCGGCAAGGTGAAGGTGCTGTTCGTCATCGACCCGTCCGGCGCGGTGCGCAAGTCGAGCATCGACCCGGCCGGCACGTCGATCGACGCCCCGACGCTCCGCAGCTGCGTGCTGTCGACCGTGGGCCGCTTCATCTTCCCCAAGCCCGAGGGCGGCGGGATCGTCGAGGTCGGCTACGTCTACACCTTCAACGCGCCGGCCGCCGTCCCCGCGAAGTAGCCCGCGCTCTCGCCCTCCCCGCGCGCGCTTCCCGCGCCGCTTGCAACCTCCGCAGTCCCGGTGGACAATGCGCGCCGGTCGCCCCAAGGAGGACCATGCGCGCACCCCACGCTCCCACTTTCGTCCTCGGCGCCGCGGCGCTGTCGCTCTGGCTGGCCCTCGGCGCCGGCTGCAACCGCGCCCGTGTCGAGTCGATCGACCTCATGAACCAGGGCATCGAGGCCGAGTCTAAAGAGATGCACACCAAGGCGGTCGAGCTGCTCACGAAGTCCACCGAGGTGGACCCCGAGTGCCTCGAGTGCCGCCTGGCGCTGGCCACCGTCTACGAGAAGGAGAAGGACTTCTCCAACGCCGCTGAGCACTACCGCCGCGCGCTGGCGCTGGCGGCCAACGACGCCGAGGTCCACTACAAGCTCGGCGCCACCCTCCAGGAGTTGTCCAAGTTCGACGAGGCCAAGGCGGAGCTCTCCAAGGCCATCGAGCTGAACGCCGATCACTACCGCGCCTATTACAAGCTCGGCCAGGTCCTCAAGGCGATGGGCGATATCGACGGCGCCGGCCCGGCGTTCAAGAAGGCCGCGGAGATCAACCCGTACTTCAGCTTCGCCTTCATCGAGTACGGTATCCTGTTCTTCGACCTAGGCTGGCTCGAGCCCAAATACTACGACGACGCCGTCAAGGTCTTCAGCGAGGGCATCCGCGTCAACGACAATGACGCCACGCTCCACAACTTGCTCGCGTCCAGCCTCGCCAACAAGGAACCGCCCGAGCACGACAAGGCCATCCCGGAGTTCGAGAAGGCCTTGAAAATCGACCCGACGCTGCACGACGCGTCGTTCGGCCTGGGCGTGAGCTATCACGCGATCGGCGAGAAGGCGAAGGCGAAGGAAATCCTCACGGACTGGCTGAAGGTCTCCACCGAGACCGCTACCGAGGACCAGCGCCAGATGGCCAACAGCATCATCTACGAGACGCCGCTCGTGGATCCGGAGATGCTCAAGATGAAGCCCAAGTAGGCGCCGGCGCTGCTCCCCGGCGCGCGCGCCCCTCCCCCCGGCCCTTCCTGAGCCGGCCCCTGTCGGTTGATCGCAAAAACCCAAGCGTGATATAAGCGTTCGGTTCTTTTCCTGTTGTCGTTTCAGGGAGTTGAACGCGCTTTTTGGTCCCCCGTTTCTAAAGGGCACTTTTTCATGGCCGACATCGGAAAGGTCTTCGAGATCCTCGAGACCTCGCAGGACTGGCAGCTTCTCAGCGCGACGGTCGAGCAGGCGCAAGAGGCCGTCGGCGCCATCGAGGACTCGACCGAGAAGGCGGGTTATTTCTACCGCCTCGGCGGCATCTGGGAGCGCACCTTCATTCGCAAAGACATCGCGATGAAGAACTTCCAGCTTGCCTGGAAGTCGAGTCCGCAGTCCCAGGAGGGCGTGCGCGCCCTCGGGAACGCGCGCCGCATCTACCGCGAGATGGGAAATCTGAAGATGGTGGCGCAGCTGCTGAGCCTCGAGCTCAAGGCCACCCAGGATCCCGCCCGCCGCGCCGACTCGCTCCTGCTGCTCGGTCAGGTGTTGCTCGACCTGCGCCAACACGATGACGCCGTCGCCGCGTTCCGCCAGGCGCTGGAAGCGCGCCCCGGCGACCCGTCTGCCACCGCCGCGCTAGAGATGTTCGACTACCAAGGCGACGCATGGATGGAGAGAGTGCTGGCCCGCGCCGAGGAGGCCGAAACCGCCGACGACGTCCGCGCCGCTGAGCTGTACCTCGCTTGCGCGCGCATCTATCTTCAGGAGGAGCCGGAGTCGCCCGACATCGAGAAGTACCTGCGCCGCGCCGTCGACGCGGTGCCGGATCATCCCGCCGCCAACTTCCTGCTGGAGCAGGTCCTCAGCGACAAGGGCCGCTGGGGCGAAATCGCCATGCTGCACGACGCCCGCGCGCAGCGCGCGCCCGAGGGGCCAGCGCGCGCGGAGCTGTGGGCGGATTTCGCCGCGCTGTGGGGACATCGCTTCAACAACGTCGAGAAATCCAAGGAGCTATACTTGAACGCGCTGCGCTCCGAGGCGGCCAACGCGCGCGCATTGTCGTTCTTCCGCGGGCTCGCGGCCGCCAGCGGCGACTGGCGCCAGCTGGTGGAGCTGTGTCGCGAGGGATACGAGCGCGCCACCGACGCGCCGACGCGCGTCAAGCTCGCCACCGAGCTGGCCGTGATCCACTGGCGGTCGGTCAACGACGTCGAGGGGGCACGCGCCTACTTCGGGCACGTGCGCGCGCTCGGAGGCGCGCCCGCGGAGCTGGCGGCGTTCGAGCGGGAGCACGGCGCCGTGGTCGCGTCGATGGCGGCCGGCGGCAGCGGCGCGCATCCGGCGGTCGGCCACGGCGGCGGCGGCGGCAGCGGCAACGGCGCCGCGGGCGGCGGCGCCGGCGGGGGCGGCGACGGGCGCGACGGCGACGGCGACGGCGACGGCGACGGGCGGGACGCGCCCCCTGCCGCTGTAGCGGCCGATGCCGCTCCTGCGGCCAAGGCCGCGGCGGCGGCGGCGGCGCCACCGCCACCGCCACCCCCATCCGCGCCGGCGGCCGAGGAGCCGCCCGAGCCGCTGCCCGCGGATCTGCAGAAGGAAATCGGCGACCTCACCGCGGCGGGCAATTGGCAGAAGCTCGCGGAGACTTTGCGCAAGGGCGCCGGGCGCGTCTCGAAGCCGCGCACGAAGATCGCGCTGCTTCAGCACGCCGCGGACGTCTTCCGCGACAAGCTCAAGCTCGACGCGCAGGTCACCACGGTTTTGAACGAGATATTGAAGATCGACACGAACTACCTGCCCGCGCTCGAGGCGCTGTCGGCCCAGTACGAGAACATGAAGCGCTGGCCGGACCTCATCAAGGTCCTGAAGACCCGCGCCGACCTGCTGCGCGAGCGGCTCGATCAGGGCGACGAGAGCGTTCGCGCCGAGCTGGTCGGCCTGTACAACCAACGCGCCGACCTCTTCTTGGAGCGCTTCAGCAACCAGGCCGAAGCCATCAAGGTCTTCGAGGCGCTGCTGGAGGTGGACTCCACTTCGGTGCGCGCGCTCGACTATCTGTCCGACATGTACGAGAAGCGCCGCGACTGGGAGCGGCTGCTGACGGTGAAGGGCAAGAAGGCCGCGCTCATCGAGGACCCCGACGCGCGGCTGCGCGCGCTGCTGGAGAACGCTTCGCTGGCCACCGAGCGGCTCAAGCGGCCTAACGTGCTGGTGGCGCTGTGGCAGGACATCCTCGCCGTGCAGCCGGACTGCGAGCCGGCGCTGATCGCGCTCGAAGGACTGCACGAGAAGGCGCGCGAGTGGGAGCAGCTGGGCGACATCTGCACACGGCGCGTGGCGCTGACGCAGGACGTCGAAGAGCGCAAGAAGCTCCTGCAGAAGCTGGGCGTCATCTACGGGGAGCGCATCAACCAGCCGGAGCGGTGCATCGCCGCATGGCGCGAGTTGTTGATTCTGGAGCCGGGCAACAAGCGCGCGCAGGACGCCCTCAAGAAGAAGTACCTCGAGGTGCGCGATTACGATTCGCTCGAGGAGTTCTACGCCGAGACCGGCAAATGGGACGAGTTCATCCGCCTGCTGGAGCGCGAGGCCAGCACCGCCGACAACGACCTCGCGAAGGGAAAGATCACCTACAAGGTCGGCGAGCTGTGGCTCACCAAGCTCGACAAGGCCGATCGCGCGCTGAAGGCGTTCGAGAAGGTCTTCGAGTTCGACGCCAACAACGAGAAGGCGGCGCTGGCGCTCATCCCCATCTACCAGGCGGCCGGCAAGTGGGACCGGCTGGCGGCAATGATGGAGATCAAGCTCGGCCACCTGACCGACGCGGCCGAGCGGCTGCAGCTGACGCTCGACATCGCGCGCATCTACGAGGGCCAGCTCGCCAACGCGGGCGCGGCGCTGCAGTGGTTCATGCGCGCGCACGTCGAGGACCCGACCCGCGACGACATCCGCGACGAAGTGGAGAGGTTGGCGGGCACGACGCGCAACTGGGCGTCGGCGGCGCAGGCGTTCGAGGGCGGCATTTCGCGCTACGCCGGCGCGCCCGAGGCTCTGTCGCTGGAGCTGCGCTGCGCGCGCGTGCACGAGAGCGAGCTGCGTCAGCCCGAGCCGGCGCTGGCGCACTACGTGGCGGCGCTGCGGATCGACGCCAACAACGCCGTGGCGCTCGACGGCGCCGAGCGGCTCTACGAGACGCTGAAGCGCTGGCAGGATCTGCTCGGCATCCTGGGTCGCAAGGCGCAGCTCGCGCCCAACGACGCGGCGCGCGTGCAGCTGCTCTATAAGATCGCGGCCATCCACGAGACGCAGCTCGACCAGAAAGACCAGGCCATCGCGGCCTATCAGCAGATCCTGTCCATCGCGGGCGAGGACCTGAAGGCGCTCGAGGCGCTGGACCGACTCTACGAGAAGAAGTCCGACTGGCCGGCGCTGGCCGGCGTCATGGAGCGCGAGCTCGCCGAGGTGGCGCGGCACACGCCGGAGGTGCCGGCCGCGGCCGAGGTGCCCACCGATCGTGACGACGAGGAGGGCGAGGACGCGCAGGCGGCGCGCAAGGCCGCGGCCGGCGCGCGCAACGAGGCCATCAAGCAGCGCAAGGCCATGCAGGGCCGGACCGTGCAGATCAAGTTCCGGCTGGGACAGGTGCGCGAGAAGCACCTGGGCGAGCCCGCCAAGGCCGTCGCCTGCTACCGGGAGATCTTCCCGATCGAGCCCAAGCACGAGGGCGCGCGCGTGGCGCTGGAGGGGCTCCTCAAGTCGCAGGCGGCGCACAAGCTGGAGATCGCCGACATCCTCGAGCCCGTCTATCCGCACTTCGAGATGTGGCAAGCGCTCATCGAAGTGCACTTCATCCAGCTCGGCGCCGCCAAGGACGGCGGGCGCAAGGCCGAGGTGCTGGGGAAGATCGGCGAGGTGCAGTCGGCGAAGCTCGGCGACCACAAGGCCGCCTTCAAGACGCTGACGGAGTGCTTCACGCTGAACCCGCGCGAGGCCAAGACCTACAAGCGCCTGGAGAACGCCGCCGCCGGGCTCGGCAACTGGGAAGACCTGGTGAAGCTCTACCGCTCGACCGCCGACGAGCAGGGGAAGTCGGACCCGGCCCTGGCCAAGCGGTTGCGCCTGCGCGTGGCGTCGCTGTACGGCGAGCGCCTCGGCGACGTCGCCGGCGCGGAGAAGGCCTTCAAGGAGGCGCTCAAGGAGTCGCCCGAGGACCTGGAGGCGCTCGACGGGCTCGGCTCGCTCTATGCCGCGACCAACCAGTGGGGCGAGTGCCTCAAGGTCTACGCCCGCAAGATCGAGCTGGCGGGCGAGGTCGCTCGCCGCGTGGGGCTTTTCTTCGAGGTGGCGCAGATCGAGGAGGAGAAGCTCGGCGATCGCGGCGCGGCGATCAAGACGTACCAGAAGATCCTCTTGCTCGACGCCAAGTCGATGGACGCGCTGCGCGCGCTGGAGCGGCTCTTCGGCGCGCAGAAGCAATGGGACGATCTGGCGGCGAATCTGGAACGCCAGCTCGAGCTGGCCGAGGCCAGCGAGGACGTGGTGGCGCTGAAGTACCGCCTCGCGCGCCTGCGCGAGGGCGAGATGCGCCAGACAGCCGCGGCCGTGGAAATCTACAAGGAGATCCTCTCGCTCGATCCCGACCACGCCGACACGACCGCGGCGATGGAGCGCCTGCTGGGGGACGACGCCCACCAGCTCCAAGTCTCGCGCATCCTCGAGCCGCTCTACGAGCAGAAGGGGCTGTGGCCGAAGGTCATCGGCGCGTACGAGATCCAGATCAAGCACTCGCCGCCGCCGGAGCGCGTCGAGCTGCTCCACAAGATCGCCCGCCTCCAGGAATCACAGCTGCAAAGCCCGCGCGAGGCCTTCGCCGCGTACGCGCGCGCGCTCCGCGAGGACGCCGCGGACCAGCCGACGCAAAACGAGCTCGATCGCATCGGCGCCGAGCTGAACGACTACCCGGGCCTCGTGGCCGTCTACGAGGCCGTGGGCGCGGCGCTCGTCGACCACGCGCTGGCGGTCGAAGTGTGGATGAAGGCCGCGCACCTCCAGGAGGACGTGCTGGAGAGCCCTGAAGGGGCGGAGCGCTGCTACGCGCAGGTCGTGGTCCACGACCCGCACCACCTGGACGCCATCCGCGCGCTCAAGCGGCTGTACTCGTCGCGTGAGAAATGGACGGAGTACGTCGACGTCCTGATGAAGGAGGCCGACTGCCTCACCGAGCTCGACGAGCAGAAGACGATCTTGGCAGAGGCGGCGCGCGTCACCGAAGAGGTGCTGCACTCGCAGGAAGGCGCCATCGCCGTCTACCGCAAGGTGCTGGAGAAGGACGAGCGCGACAAGCACGCGCTCGAGCAGCTGGAACGGCTGTTCGCCGAGACCGAGCGTTGGGAGGACCTGGCGGGGATTTACCAGCGCAAGGCCGACCTGGCGGAGGACGATCCCGACGCGCGCAAGGCCGCCTACTTCCAGATGGGCGCCGTGTACGAGACGGCGCTGCAGCAGCCGGACAAGGCCATCGAGACCTTCCGCACCGTGCTGGACATGGATCCGGAGGACGGCACGGCGCTCGAGGCGCTCGACCGGCTCTGCGTCGCCACGGCGAAGTGGCCCGACCTGCTCGCCATCTTGGAGCGGCGCGTCGCGCTCGCCGACGACCCCATCCGTCTGAAGTACCGGATGGGCGAGGTGTTGGAGACCAAGCTCGCCGAGCCGGTGCGCGCCATCGAGACCTACCGAGAGGTGCTGGGGTCCGCACCCGACGACGAGGAGACCATCGCCGCGCTGGAGCGGCTGCGCAAGAGCGGCAGCGAGCGGCTGTTCGCCGCGCAGGTGCTGGAGCCGATCTACGAGACCGGCAGCGAGTTCCGCAAGCTGGTGGACGTCTACGAGACGATGCTGGAGCTGGCGGAGGAGCCGGAGAAGCGCGTTGAGCTGAACCTGGTCATCGCCGACCTGTGGGAGTCCAAGCTCGATCAGCCGCAGCCGGCGTTCGAAGGGTTGGTGCGCGCCGTCAAGGACGACCCCACCAACGAGCGCGTGCTGGAGCTGCTGGAGCGGCTGGCCGGCCGCAACGAAGGCGGCTGGCGGGCGCTGGTCACCAAGATGGAGGAGCAGCTCGCCGGGATCCAGATCCCCGAGAACGCCGTCGAGGTGTGCCGGCGCATCGCGCGCATCGCCGAGATCCACCTCGAGGCGAACGACGACGCCATCGCCAAGTACGAGAAGATCCTGGAGCTGGACGCGGCGGACGCCGACGCGATCGCCTCGCTGGACCGGCTGTACCACGAGAAGCAGGACTGGGCGAAGCTGGCCGGGATACTGCTCAAGCAGATCGAGCGCGCCGACGAGAGCGAAGCGCGCCAGCAGCTGCTGTTCCGTTTGGCGCAGCTGCGCCAGACAGCGCTCGGCGAGCTGGAGCTGGCGATCGACAACTACCGCGAGATCCTGGAGCTGAACGAGGCCCACGAGCCGACGCTGGCGGCGCTGGAGGCGCTGTTCACAGAGTCGAAGATGCGGCCGCAGATCGGGGCCATCCTCGACCCGCTGTACCGCGCGCAGGGCGAGTGGGAGAAGCTGGTGCGCGTCCACCAGGACCTGTTGGAGGACGTGAAGGAGGAGGAGGCGCGGCTGCGGGCCATCCGCACCATCGCCGAGCTGTACGAGGAGAAGCTCACCGACCAGGCCAGCGCGCTCGCCTGGTGGGGGCAGGCGTTCCGCGAGGCGCCCGGCAACGAGGCGGTCAACGAGGAGCTGGACCGGTTGGCGCGCGAGACCAGCTCGTGGGAATCGGTGTGCGGCCTGTTCGAGGAGAAGCTGGCCAAGGCCGACGAGGAGAAGCTCGACCCGGCGCTGCGCAAGAAG
>DASYRF010000054.1:0-5893 GCA_036004705.1 Myxococcota bacterium | reverse complement strand
TAACACCACTGTGTCGAAAGCTTGCGGATGAAACCTGGATCATGTCGATCGCTTAGAAGTTTCGTCGATCAAGAACTTGGCCGAGCGAGGGCGGCATGATCTTGTTCGCGCATGGAACTCGTACTGGATGCCGACGCTGGCCGTCGGCTGGAAGCGTACTTCGATACGATCGGCGAGGTGCTTGGCCACGCGGCGAGGCGCGCATCGTTCGCGACCTACGCGATGGGGCTGCTGGCGGACGGAGAGCGCAAGAGCGTCGAGCCGATCGCCGCGCGGGCTTGCGCCGACCCCGAGGAGGTCGATGCACTCCAGCAGCGACTGCTGCATTTACTCAACGACTCCAAGTGGAGCGACCGCGACGTTCGGCGGACCGCCGCGGCCCACGCGGTCGCCGCGCTCACGGAGAGGGAGCCGATCTCGGCGTGGCTGGTCGACGACACCGGCTTTCTGAAGCAAGGCCGCCACTCCGTCGGGGTGCAGCGGCAGTACACCGGCTCGGCCGGCAAGATCACCAACTGCCAGATCGGCGTGAGCCTGTCCGTGGCCACCGCGACCGAACATCTGCCGATCGACTTCGAACTGTACCTGCCTCACGAGTGGACCGATCGCGAGGATCGGCGGGCCGAAGCACGCATCCCCGACGACGTCGCTTTCCGCACCAAGCATGAGCTGGCGCTCGCCATGATCGACCGGGCTCTGGCGGATGGCGTACCGCCAGGCATCATGCTCGCCGATGCGGCCTACGGCAATTCGAGCGACTTCCGTGCCCAACTGCGCCGTCGCAAGCTGCACTACGCGGTCGGCATCGATTCCACGACGAAGGTGTGGCAGCTCGATCGGGACGGCAGTCCTCGCGACGACGCCCTCAGCGTTGGCGACCTGGCGCTGCGTCTGTGGAATCGCCCCAACGCCTACGCCAGCAGGCCGTTCCGTCGCATCGCCTGGCGCGACGCCACCAACCGGACCCTGTCGGCGCGCTTCGCCTTCCGAAAGGTCATCCCCGCACACGACGATGGTCAGCCGCGCGCGAAGCGCGAGCGCGTCTGGCTGATCTGCGAGTGGCCGGATGGCGAGGTCGCGCCGACCAAGTACTACTTCGCGGTCCTGCCCAGGAAGACCAGCTTCCGGAGCTTCATCCGCACGATCAAGGAACGCTGGCGGACCGAGCGGGTGTACGAGGATCTCAAGGGTGAGCTCGGTCTCGACCACTTCGAGGGCCGCCGCTTCCCAGGCTGGCATCATCACGTCACTGTCGCCCTGTGCTGCTACGCGTTCGTCATCGCCGAACGCGTGCGGCGTTTTCCCCCCTCGGCCGGCTGGCCGGAGGTCGACGACACGCACCGCGTCGCGGCCTGAACGACACTTCCCCGATTCCTTCATCACGTGCCGGCTCGCCATCGCCCGGCTCCTGGCGACTTGGCTGCCGCGCTGTCCGCTCTGCCACCAGCCACCACCCGATCACGCCGACGGTCACCATGGCTCGGCCTCTCCGCCACCCGAGCAAACGTCCCGGCGGATGACGCAGTAGTGCTAAGCACTACCGCGTCACCTGCGAGCGCGTTTGCCCAGGGTGGCGACGAGGCCGTACCTGTTCATCGGGTGACAGGAGCCGACATCGTTTTCTGCTTCGCGGTGAGTGGCCGGAGACCGCCGACCCCAATCGATCCCTCCGTCGTCTCCGGATCCGGAGGAGGACCCAGCGTCGTCGCGAGCCAACCGGGAGGTCGCCGGTCGCGCAGGACGCATCGAATACGCGCAGCGCGCGCCCCGAGGAGTGCCGAAGGGTGAGCCAGCGATCGTAGACCGTCCCCCGCACGAGCGCGCGGGAGCCACGCCGAAGCGCGCCGTTCAGTCCGGCCCGATGATGCCGTGGACGGCGTCGCCGACGTTGTCGCCCATGCGCCTCCTGTGCGCGGCCCACGCGGCGTGCGTCTGCGCCAGCCGCTGCTCGCCAGCCTCACAGGGCACGGTCCCGGAGCGTTCTGGATCCGTGTCGCTTCGGGGCCGTATCCGACCTGCCCCAGCAGCACAGCCTTGTGAAGGGCGTCTGGCGCGCGAGGCGACGGCGGCCTTCGCGCGTGGGGTGTTCCGCATTTCAGTTTGGGCGCGGGCGCGGCTCCCAGGGGCGCCTTTTGGGCCGGATCGGGCGCCGCGGGGCGGAAAGGCCTGCAACGGGTTGCAGAGCGGGACTGCAAGGAATTGCAGAGCGCGGCAAGGGCGCGAGGGGCGCGGGGAATGCGGGCGGGGGCGACTGCAAGGGATTGCAGAGGGGGACTGCAAGGAATTGCAGGGGCGCGGCGCGCGGGGGCGCGGCGGCGTGCAAGTGGGCGGAGCGATTGGAGCGCGCGGGCGGGAGGCGCGGCGACGAGGCACGGCACGGACCTTGAACTATTGGCAAGTCAGGTAGCGCGGTCATGGTGGCCGGGCGCCTGAAACGGTTCTGACCAGGAGGTTCGTCATGGGTCTCGTTCTTCGTGGTGATGCGGGCGTCGACCGCATCGATCAGTATCTGGAGACGTCCAACGCGCGTGCGACGGCGCGCGGGGGCGCGGTGGCGGCGGCGGCCGCGGCGCGTCTCGGGGTCTTTCTCGCCGCGATCGCGGTCGCGCGCACCGCGTTCGTCGCCGCCAAGAGCGCGCTGGTGGTCGCCTTCTCCGACTGGTTCGCGGCGGAGCGCGCGGCCTTCGTGGGGGTGGGCGCGATCTACGGCGCGATGCGCACCGCGCTGGGGCGCCCCGCCCGCCACCCCGCGCTGCAGGCCTTCCTCCCGGACGGCCTGCGGACGATGACCGACGCCGGCCGGAGCGCGAAGCCGGCGCTGCTGCAGTTCATCGCCAACCAGCTGGCGAGCGTCTCGGCGCCGCCGTGGAGCGACGCGCAGCGCAGCGGCTGGGCGGCGGAGATCGAAGCGCTCCGGTTGCCGCTGGCGGCGGCGGTCGCCGCGGCCGACACGGCGAAGGCCGCGTACCACATGGCGGTGGGGACGTACGGCGCGCAGGCGCGCGAGGGGCTGCGGGCGCTGGTGCAGCTCAAGCGCGACCTCAGGTACATGGGGCTGACCGAGGTGGAGGTCACCGAGATCATCCCGCATGCCCTGCGCACGCCGAGCAGCGACTCGGGCGCGGCGGTGGACGTGGACACGGCGCCGGCGGTCCTGCCGGCGGTCACGTCCGGCGCGGCGGGGAGCTCGCCCCCGGCCGGCTCCTAGCGCGCGCGGCGCACCGCTCCTCCCTCCTCCGCGCTCCTTCCTCTGGCGGCTCCTCCGCATGGGGCCCCCGGCGTCCTGCCGGGGGCCCTTTCTTTGGGCGGCGCCAACCCCGGCGTTTGGAGCGAGCGGGGGGGCCGCGGCGTCGCCGGCGAGTGCGCCTGGATATCGCCGGAGGCGCAGTTGATCATGATCGCCTCAGCGGATTGGCTCCGTGCCCACGCTGAGCAGGTCCACGTAGGGCGCGTAGGCGAACACGCGGTTGCGCTTGTAGCCCGTGAGCTCCTTGACGATGCGGAGCTTCTTCATGCGGTCGAGCGTGGAGGCGACGGTCGGGTAGGTGAGGCCGAGGTCCTTCGCCATCTCGCGTATGCCGGTGATGGGCTTGCGCTGCAGGTACTCATGCGCGCGGATAGGCGTACATGAAGAGCGAGGTATCGAGGTGACCCGACCGAGGTGACCCGACCGACGTTTGTTTCGGGGAGGCGGTCCGACGGCGCGGCGACCAGGGGACCCGACCGACGTTTGTTTCGCGGCGCGGACCAGGGGCGTCTCGCCGGCGCGGGACGTCTCTGCGCCAAGGACCGTCTCTGCGGCGGGACCTCTACCCGGGCGGCGGAAGGATGGTGTCGATGGACGGGGACGACGGCGCGGGCGGCGCGGACGGCGCGGAGGCGGGTGGCGCTGGTGCGGACGCGGGCGCGCCGGGCGCGGCGCTCTTGCTCTTGGCGGCGTGCCGGTCTTTCTTGGCACCGAGCGCGTCGGCCGTGCCCGGCGTCAGCACGCGGCCCGTGAGAAGCGCCGGGCGGCCCGGAACTGGTGGCGTCGCCTTCGTCGCCGGCGACGCCGCGGCTCCGCCGGTGGCCGCCGCACGCGCGCCCTTGGCGTCCGTGCCGGGCGCGGCGACCTCGTCGTCGGGGGCGACGCTCCCCTCTTCGCGCTTCGTCGCATCGCCGTCGCGCTTAGTGGCGTCGCCCGGCGCCTCGTCCTCGTCTGTCGCCGCCGCCTCCGCGGCCGCCTTTGCCGCCCTCGCCGCTCTTGCCGCCTTGGCGGCCCTGGTGAGGCCGTCGTCCGCGCCACCCTCGTCGCCGTCGGCGCCGAAGCGCCAGTCGAAGTCGCGCCACTGGTCCCATTCGTCGCCGACGAGATCGAAGTAGACGGCCGCCACGCCCGCGCCTACCAGCGCCAGGGCGAGCGCCGCCACGACGCCGAGCACGATCGGCCAGCGCCGCCGGCGGCGACCCTGCGTGGACGACCGCCCGAAATCGGTGGGCGCGTCGGTGACGACTTCGAGTGCGTCGGCAGGATCGACGGCCGCCGCCGCCGCTGCCGCCGCGGCCGCCGCGCCGGCCGCGCGTCGCGAGCCCGCGGCGAGCGGGCCGCTCCGCGGCGCGGCGGGGGCCTCCATCATCGTGCTGCCCATCGCGCCCTGGGGCGCCGCCGCCGCCATCACCGGCAGGTCCGACTCCGGTACGCCGGCGGCAAGCAGCGCGCTGCGCAGCGCGTCCGCCATGAGGCGCGCCGACTGGAACCGGTCAGGCGGCCGCTTGGCGAGCGCCCGCAGCAGGACCGCCTCGATCGCGACGTTCAAGTCGGGGCGCAGCTGCCGCGGCGGCGTCGGCGCCTGCGACAGGATGCGCTCGAGCTGGTCGCTGTAGGACGTCGCCTGGAACGGCGCCTTGCCGCAGCACATCTTGAAGAGGATCGCGCCGGCGGCGAACACGTCGGTGCGCGCGTCGACGTCCTCCGGCCGCCCGTCCGCCTGCTCCGTCGCCATGTACGCTGGCGTGCCTAGCACCGCGCCCGCCTTGGTGCGCCCTTCGCCGCCTTCGCCCTGCAGCTCGGGGTCGAAGAGCTTGGCGATGCCGAAATCGAGCACCTTGGGCACGATCCGGCCGCCGCGCCGCTCCAGGAAGATGTTGTCGGGCTTGAGGTCGCGGTGGACGATGCCGGCGTGGTGCGCCGCCTCCAGCGCGTCCAGCACCGGCAGCAGGATCGGGCCCAGCTCGCCGATGGGCAACTGTCCCTTGCGCCGGATGCGGGCGGCCAGCGGCTCGCCCTCGAGGAACTCCATCACCAGATACGGACGGCCGTCGGGCAGCGAGGCGAGGTCCAGAACCTCGATGATGTGGTCGTGGCGGACGGCGTTGACCGCACGCGCCTCGGCCAGGAAACGCTCCACCAGGATGCGGTGCTGCGCGCACTCGGCCGCCAGCACCTTCACGGCGACGCGCCGGCGGATGCTCGGGTGCTGCGCCTCGTAGACCTCGCCCATCCCGCCGCGCGCGATCACGCGCTGCACGACGTAGCTCCCGATGGACTTGCCCAGCAGCGAATGCTCCTGCGCCTGGGCGCGCGTGGCCACGGTGGTCGCGCCGTCGTTGGGGCAGGTCGCCGCGCCGTTCACGTACGACGCCAGGCACAGCGGACAATGGCGTAGCACGGTTCCATTCTAACACCGCGACAAGTTGCCACGGGCCGCGGCCGCCGGCCGCCGCCGGCGAGGGCCGCGCGCGTGCTAGAGTTCAAGCGTTGAAGCGGACCGCGTTCACCGCCGCGGGACCGGCGCTGCTGGTCCTGGCGACCGCCGCGTGCGTGGGCCGCGTACCGCTGCGCGGCAGCGACGCGGGCGCCGGCGACGGCGGCGGCGGCGGCGGCGGCGACGGCGGCAACACCAGCCTCGACAGC
>DASYRF010000053.1:0-11068 GCA_036004705.1 Myxococcota bacterium | reverse complement strand
ACCGCCACCGTCCCCATGTCCACCGGCATGTTGGGGAAGCCGCCGAGGATGTACGAGGGCGCCGCCGGGGCGAACCGCCAAATGTCCACGCCCGCGCCGGCGCGCGCCGCCAGGTCCGGGTCGCTGCCCGGGTTGGCACCGTCGAACGTGGCCAGGGCGCGCTGGAACAGGTCGGTGCCGATCAGCTCGTCGTCGCCGTTGTAGCTGAGGTTGAACAGAAAGAACCGCATCGTCATGAGCGTGTCGACCGGCGTCCACGGCTCGAGGCTGTTGACGAGGCCGTTGAACAGCGCCAGCGACCCGGCCAATTGGAAGCGTCCGCTCTGCAGGCCCTCGATGTAGGCGGTCACGCCGTCGGAGTAGGCCTGAACGCCGACGCCGAGGTCGGAGGCCGGGTCGATGGCCGCCCACTGGCCGACGGCCTGGGCGCGGAACTCGAAGAGCCGCCAGCGCAGATCCATGGCCACGAGGTCGGGGGCCACGGCGCCGCCGATCTCCGCGACGCGCCCCGCCGCCGCCAGGCGCACGATCTGCATCTCCACGAAGCGGTCCATCGCTTGGATCAGCCCGTCGGCGAAGAACACGTCGTGTACCGTGGACGCGTAGATGTGCGGGATGCCGTAGACGTCCCTCACGACGTCGACCGCGCCGTCGAGCCCGGGGAAGTTGAGCGTCTGGTCGACGGGGATCTCGTCGATGGTCGTCGGCGGACCCGCGTCCGTGGCGGCGTCGGACACGCTGCCCGCGTCGCTGGCGTGCTTGCAGCCGCCGCAGCCGGCGCCGCCCGTCCCCACGGCGGCGACCGCCGCCACTGCCATCGCTGCCCACTTGTTCATCGCTAATTCCCCGGGTGAAGGACGATGCGCGACTCATAGGCGGCAACGACCTCCGGCTCCCAGTAAGCCACCGGATGGGTCTCGTTGCGGCGCCACAGCTCCATGAGGTCGCCGAAATGCGCGCTGTCGGCGTCGTAGATCTCGCCGCCCGGGATCACGTTCTCGGTGCGCATCACGCCGTCCTGCACCTCGACCACCATGCGCATCACCGGCCCGCCGCTGTACGTGAAGTCGAGCCCGCCCTCGCCGTAGTTGGCCGCGTCGATGCCGAAGCGGTCGCCGTGGCGCGGGAAGCCGAACGCCACGCTGCCCGTCTCGCCGTAGAGCGGGTCGTCGCGGCGCGGGTTGTCCAGGATGTTCACCGCCGCCAGCGACGGCACCATGCTCTCCAGACGCAGCGTGTGCAGCAGCCCCCAGCGCCACATCGTCATGTCGGCCGTCCCGAAGCCGGCGGCGTCCAGCGCGCCGCAGCAAGTCGTCTCGAGCTCGTCGAGCGCCTCGTCCAGCGCGCGCAGGAAAACCAGGTCGCGCGACTCCAGCTCCGGCGTCGCCAGGTCGTCGAAGGCGATGGCGTCGCCGGTGTCGGGGTTCAAGTCCTCCAGCAGGTCGGCTGGGTCCTCCACCACGTGCAGGAAGCGCTTCATGCCGCCCCAGTGGTAGCCGACCACTGCGTCCTCGTCGCCGAACGTGTCGGCGTTGGCGTGGTTCAGCCAGGCGTTGAAGATGGAGGTCGCGATGCTGCTGTCGACGTCGGCGGCGGTCGTGTCGACCTCCACGCCGTCGGGCGCGCGGTAGTCCCACGCGGTCAGGCGCGTCACCGCCTCGCGCATCCGGTCGAGGTGTGTCGGGTCCAGCGTCGCCGCCCACGCCGCCAGATCGGCGCGCGGCACGCTGCCGTCGAGGTGCGACTCCAGCGCGGCCATCGATTCGAGCAGCACGGGCGTGAGCCGGCGCCCCATCGCCGACAGGTCGTCGCCCTGGATGGCCTGCATGTCCTCGAACGACACGCCGTCGCCGGCGATCTCCGCCTCGATCAGCTCCTGGATGCGCCCCACGCGGAAGCCGTTGTCGAAGTCGAAGCCGTAGTAGAACATCGTGGAGTCGACGTCGCCGCGCAAGGGGTCGTTGTCGAGCGTCGCGCCCACCTGGTCGTTGTTGGCGGTCGCCACGTAGCCGGTGGCGGGGTTCACCGCGTGGGGCACGTAGCGCTCGTCCATGTCGCCGGCCCATTCCAGCGCGCCGGTGCCGTCCTGGACGAAGAAGGGCGCGTTGCCGCCGGGGTTCGTCAGGTAGTCGAAGTCGAGCGCCGCCGCCGGGCGCACGGGGATGCGCGACTCGGCGCTGTAGAAGACGTCCCCGTCGGTGGTGGCGACGACGAAGTTCTGCGCGCCCACGCGGAAGTCGTCGAGGGCCAGGCGCGCGTCGTCCATGTTGTTCGCGCGCATGAGCCCCAGGAAGGCGCCGATCTCGTTGGAGGGCTCGAACCCCGTCCAGCGGTACGTGAGCACGTCGCTGGCGGCGGTGCGGGGCACGACGGCGCCGCCCGCCACCGTCGGGATGATGGGCCCGTGCTGCGGCACGATCTCCACCGGCACGGTGACGGTGGAGAAGGCCTGACCGCCGAGCCCCACGCCGATGTCCTCCATGATGGTGGTGATGGGAACGGCGGCGCCGTTGAACATGACGCAGTTCAGCGCCCCGCCCGTGGGGCAGTCGATCACCGTCTCGCGGTAGATGTCGGTGACGTCGAAGCCGGCGGTGGTGACGCCCCAAGCGATGTGCTCGTTGTGGCCGATGACGACGCCCGGCGTGGCGGCGAAGCCGATGCCCACGACCGACGGCTCCGTCGGGCCGGCGCGCTTCAGGTCCAGGTGGATCTCGTAGAAGGTGCTGGGGTTGTCGAGCGACAGGTGCGGGTCGTTGGCGACGAGCGGGTAGCCGTTCGTGGCGACGTCCCCCGAAACGACCCAGTCGTTGGAGCCGCGGTCGTCGTTGCGGAACGGGTTGAACGGCGACTCGAACGGGCGGCGCAGCGTGTCGAGCGCGTCGTCGAGCGCGGCGTCGGAGATCCAAGGGCGCGCCGGGCCGGCGAGCGTGACGGCGCTCGTGCCCATGTCGACGGGGTAGTTGGGGACGCCGGGAATCGACGTGGCGAGCACGCTGGGGGCGAAGCGCACGGTGTCGGCCCACCAGCCGGCGCGCGCCGCCAGGTCCGGGCTCATGCCGGCGTTGGCCTGGTCGAACGCCGTGATCATCGCCTGCAGCGCGGCGGTGAGCGTGACGTCCTCGCCCCCGTCGAACGACAGGTTGTAGGACATGAAGCGGCCGAAGAGGATGCAATCGGCGCCGGTCCAGGGGCGGATGAAGGCGGCGTTCAGGAACTCGGTGCCGGCGGGGAGGAAGACTTCGTTGGCCTGCAGCATGGCCAGGTACGCGTTGACGCCGTCGGCGTAGGCGTCGAGCCCTTCGCGCTCCTCGGAGGCAGGGTCGATGAAGTTGTCGTAGATGTCCTGGGCGATGCGGGCCAGGCCGATGTAGCGCGAGACGATGTCGTCGTCGATGAGCGAGGGGGCGAGCGAGCCGCCCAGCTCGGCGAGCGTGCCGCCGGCGGCGGCGCGGAAGAGCACCATCTGCGGCATGCGGTCCATCGCGTGGACGAAGCCGTTGGCGAACATCAAGTCGTAGATGTTGGCCGCGTAGATGTGCGGCACGCCGTAGACGTCGCGCACGATGTCCACGTCGGACGTGAGCGTCGGGAACGTGAGCTCCTGGTCGATCGGCAGCTCTTCGATGGTGGTAGGTGGCCCCGCGTCGGCGCCGGCGTCGGCGCTCGCGTCGCCGCCCCCGGACGGCCCGCAATGGCAGCCGGGTGCGGCCGCGAGGAGCGCCGCGAGGGCGGCGGCGGCGGCGACGGCGGCGCCGGGGGCCGGGACGGCGGCGGCACAGGAAGCGGCGGACGACGACGCGGCGGCGCGGCGGGACGGGCGACGCAAGACGCTCATGGCTCTCTCCTTGGCGCGGGCAGCGTACCGGACGCTTCCGCGCGTCGCAACGCGTGCTATCTTCGCCGCCCCATGACCGACCTGCGCGACGCCTACGACCGGGTCAAGCGGCGCATCGAAGCGCGCTACGAGATCGCCGTGAGCATCGGCGACGTGGTCGATCCCAATACCGGCGACTTCGACGGGATGCGAATCCAGGTCGACTACGACCAGGAGATGGACGCCGCCCTCTTCGTGCTGGTGCACCTCTTCGGCCACACGGTGCAGTGGAACGTGTCGGCCGAGTATCGCGCCCTCGGCGCGGACCTGTCCGTCGGCAAGGGCGAGGCCGAGCTCGCGCGCATCAACGATTACGAAAAGAACGCTACGCGCTACTCGCTGCAGCTGTTGCACGAAGCAGGCGTCGCCGACCTCGATCGCTGGGTGTCGGACTGGTGGCACGCCGACTGGCGCTACTTGCGCCACTACTACGTCACCGGCGAGAAGCTCGACTTCCGCACGCTCCTGCGCCCCGGCGACGGCGAGCAGCTCACGCCGCTCCCCATCCCCGATTTCACGCCGCAGCGCTGGATCTCCCGCTGGTCGTTCTAGCCCGGGGGCCCGTGCGCGCGGCGAGTACGCCGTGCTCCGATGCCCCCGGACCCCGTCGGCGGGGCGGCCGAGCCGCCTTTTCCGCCTCCGCCCCCGGACCCCGTCGGCGGCGCGGCCGAGCCACCTCTTCCGCCTCCGCCCCCGGACCCGGTCGGCGGCGCGGCGAAGCCGCGGTCCCGCGTCCTTCCAACGACGCGCGAGACATATGCTAAGAGACGGGCGTGACGGGAGCTGACAGCGCACTGGTGGCGATCCGGCGGATGGAGCCGCCGCGCGCGTACCCGCCGGCCGAGGAGCGGTTCTCGCCGGACACGCGGTATCCAGAATATCCGTTCAAGCACGTGTCGCGCGCGCCCAACCCGGTGTATCGCGCCGTGCGCGAGCTACTGCGCGACCTGGGCCTCGACCGCGAGAACTTCGATACGCCGCGCTGGAATCCGTTGCGCGCGTGGGTGGCGGCCGGGCAGTCGGTCTTCTGCCTGGTGAACTTCGTGACGCACCGGCGCCTGGGCCAGTCGGCCGAAGACAACCTGGCGATGGTCACGCACCCCGCCGTCCTGCGGCCCGTCCTCGACTACTTGGTCCTGGCGACCGGCGACGCGGCGCGCGTCGCGTTCGGCAACGCGCCGGTGCAGTCGGCGGACGTGGCGCGCCTCGGGCAGCCGCTGGGCCTCGAGGCGCTGAGCCGCTTCTACCGCGAAGAGACCGGCCACGATCCCGGCCACGTCGACCTGCGGCTCTATGCGTGCGAAGTGAGCCCGCTCGGCTACCTGCGCCGCGCCGTCGAGCAGGACGACAGCGCCGCGGTGATGTTCGACACAGGCGCCCAGAGCTGGCTCGAAGGACTGCCACGGGAATCGATCGACCGCTTCCGCGTGGAGGACTACGCGGCCGAAGCGACGCAGCGCTACCATGGGCCCGGCCGGCATCTCTACGTCGTGCACCGGCGTGTGCTGGAGGCCGACCTGATCCTGCACGTGGCCAAGCTCAAGACCCACGCGAAGGTGGGCCTGACCGGCGGGCTCAAAGGCGCGGTCGGCGCCATCGGCCGCAAGGACTGCCTCGCCCATTACCGCGCCGGCGGCGCGCGCCAGGGCGGCGACGAGTTCCGCGACGATGGGCCGGTGGTCGGGGCGTTCGGCGCGCTCGGCGAGCGCCTGCACATGGACGGCAGCACCTACGACAACGTCCTGCGCATCGCCCACAAGAACCTCGCGCGGTTCCTCGACCTCGTGGCCGGGTCCGTCATCCGCGGGAGCTGGCCCGGCAACGACACCACGTGGCGCATGGCGCTCGACATCAACCGCTGCCTCACGTACGGCACGCTCGACGGGCGGCTGGCGGACCAGCCGCAGCGCCGCATCGCCTGCATGCTCGACGGCGTGATCGCGGGCGAGGGCGAAGGGCCGCTGCACCCGAAGGCGCGCAACGACGGGCTCCTGCTGGGCGCCGCCGAGGCGTGCCTCGCCGATCTGGGAGCCGCGCTCGTCATGGGATTCGATCCGGCACGCCTTCCCATCGTCCGCAACGCCTTCGCGGCCGCGCCGTACCCGCTCACCGCGCGCTCCATGACCGACGCGCGGTTCGTCGTCGACGGGCGGCCGGTCCCGGCGGCGGACCTGCCGGGCCGCGCGACGCGCCCCTTCGAGCCGCCGCGCGCGTGGCGGGGGCACGTCGAGCTCGCCGCGCGGTCGGGCGCGCCGCTCGAGGTCGCCGGTGGCGTGGTGGGATAGCCTCGCCGCCGCCGCGCCGGCCCCGGTCAAGGACCTCGCGGTCACGGCGGCGTCGAGCCAGCTCCTGCTGCGCCGCCGCGGCGGCGACTACCGCCGCTGGCGGGCGGACCACCGGGCCTGGCGCCGCCAGCCGCGCGCCGCGCTTCTCGCCGTGCAGCGCCGCCGCCTGGACGAGCTGCTGCAGTTCGCGCGCGACCACTCGCCGTTCTATCGCCGCCGCCTCGCCGGGCTGGACCTCGCCGACCTGGCGCGCCTCCCGGTCCTGGAAAAGTCTGACCTCCTGGAGCGCATCGACGAGATCGTCGTCGGCGACAAGCGCCGCCTCGTGGCCTCGTTCACCGGCGGCACCACGGGCGCGGCTATCACGGTCTACAACGGCTGGCCGTGCTTCCACGAGCGCGCCGCGCTGATGGACCTGTTCTGGGAGATGCACGGCTTTCGCGTGGGGCGCGCGCGCACCGCCTGGCTGTCGGGCCGGCAGCTGGTCTGGGACGCCGACGTGCGCGCCGTGCGTTTCTGGCGGACCAACTGGCTCTATCGCATCCGCTACTACAGCACGTTCCACATGGCGCCGGAGCACCTCGGGCGGTACTTGGACGACCTGAACCGGTTCGCACCGGCGTTCCTCACCGGTTTTCCCTCGGCCATCGGCGAGCTGGCGCGGTTCGCCGAGGCGACAGGCACGCGCCTCACGTTCCGCCCGCGCGCCATCTTCGTCACCAGCGAGACGCTGCTCCCCGAGCAGCGCGAGGCGATGGAGCGCGTGTTCGGGTGCCCGGTGCGCAACCAGTACGCCGCCTCCGAAGGCGCGCCGTTCATCGTGGAGTGCGCCGAGGGGCGGCTGCACATGGACCTGACGACGGGCGTCTTCGAGGTGCAGGACGACGGCGAGGTGCTGGTGACGGCGTTCGCCACACGCGAGACGCCCATCATCCGTTACCGCATCGGCGACCGCATCCGCATGGCGCCCGACGTTCCCTGCCCGTGCGGCTGGGACACGCCGCTGGTCGAGAGCATCGAAGGGCGCAGCACCGAATACGTGGAGGTCCCGGGGCGCGGCCGCATCTTCTGCTCGCAGATCGGCGACTGCGTGAAGGGCGTCTCCACCGTTCTTCGTTTCCAGGTCGGGATGGTGGACGGGCGCCTGGCCGTCGACATGGTCGCGCGGCAGGCCGACTTCGAGGCGCGCGACAAAGCGACCTTCCTGGCCAAGGTGGCCGAGCGCTTCGGTCCGGTGCCGGTGGACATCCGTTACGTCGACGACATCCCGCGCTCGCGCGGCGGCAAGCACTCCGTCGTGCGCCGGTAGGAGGCGGAGAGCGCGGCTTGGCCGCGCCGCCGACGGGCGCTAGAGCGTTGGCGGCGACGCGTGCTAGCGTGAACGTGTGGTGCGTGTCACCTGCGCCGTCCCCTACGCGTTCGACACCGTGCCGGCGCAGCGTTTCCGCTGGGAGCAGTGGGCGAAGCTGCTGCACGCGGAGGGCGTCGACGTGGGCTTCGTCGCGTTCGGCACCGTCGCGCTGGCCGACGCGCGGGCGCGCAGCCAGAACCTGCGCGCCGTGCTGCTGGCGGCGCGGCGCCTGCCGGGCTGGGCGGTCGAGCTGAGCGCGGCGCGCCGCGCGGACCTCTTGGTGGTGATGCGCAACGCGGCGCTGACGGGCCCGCCGTTGGCGGAGCTGGCGCTGCACCGGCTCGGCGTGCCGCTCGTCTACGACATCGACGATGCCGTCTACCTGCCGCCGCCCACCGGAGACAACGCGGTGCGCCGTTTGCTCCGCTCCGACTGGCGCGTGGGCGTGCTGTGCGCGCGCGCCGCGCTGGTGGCGGCGGGAAACCCGACGCTCGCGGAGTACGCGCGCCGCTTCACCGAGCACGTGGAGATCTGGCCCACGACGATCCACATGGCCGTGTACGGCGCGCGCCCGGAGCCGCGGCCCGACGCCGTGCCGGTGGTCGGCTGGAGCGGCAGCGCTTCGACCGTTCATTACCTGCGTCCGCTCTTGCCGCTGCTGCGCGATCTGCAGCGCCGCATCCCGTTTCGCCTGCTGGTCGTGGGCGCGCGCATCGAGCTGGAAGGCCTCGAAGGAGAATGCCGGCCCTGGACCGCGGCCACCGAGGTCGCCTCGCTGCACGAGATGGACGTGGGGCTGATGCCGCTCGATGACACGCCCTGGAGCCGGGGCAAGTGCGCGCTGAAGGCGCTGCAGTACCTCGCCGTGGGGATGCCGGCGGTGGTAGCGGACGTGGGGGTCAACGCCGCGGCCGTGCCGGACGGCCGCGCCGGCTTCGTCGTGCGGACCGACGAGGAATGGGCGGACCGGTTGACCGCGCTGCTGCGCGACCCGGCCCTGCGCCGCCGCTTGGGCGCGGCCGGGCGCGCCCATGTGGCGCAGCACTACTCCGGGGAGGCGTGGGCGCCGCGCATCGGGGCGCGCCTACACGCGCTGGCCGCCGCGCGCGGCCGCGGCCGGGCGCGCGACGGCGAGCGTGCAAGCAACGGCGGCGGCGACAACCGCCCCGACGGCGACCGCGACAGCGTTGCGCAATCGAGCGCCTGATGCTCTCTTGGGACGAGTCATAGGGCATGCGACGAATCCACCGCGGCATCGACGAGCTCCGCCGGATCTTCGACCGGACGCCCGACAAGCACGCCGCGCACCGCGCCAGCCGCCCCGTGCTCGAGGACTTGGCGGGCGCCCCAGGCTTGCTGCCGGCGATGCTGGACGAGTATCTCCGCTCGGACGACCCGCTCGGTCGGCTGCATTATCCGGTCGTCGCCATCGAGCTCGATCTCAACCCGCACTTCAGCCTCACGGCGAACTGTTGGCTGCCGCTGCCCGACCGCAGCACCGACCTGTCGACGAAGTCGGTGCATCACCACGGCCCGCTCTTGCTGTCGAGCGTCACGGTGTTCGGCCCGGGCTACGAGCATTGGATGTTCTCGGCGCCGGCGGCGGTCGACCCGGCGCGCGAGCTCTTCTCCATGAAGCTGCTGGAGCGCGCGCCGCACCCGACCAACCACGTGGCCTTCGTGCCGGAGCAGCTCGCGCACCTGCCGATGTACCCGCCCGACCTGACCATCACGCTGGCCCTGTTCAGCAACAGCGTGCCGACCACGTTCCTTGACCGCCTGAAGCGCGTGCGCCTGCTGAAGCGCAACGAGGCCTTTCTGCGCCGCCTGGCCGAGCGGGCCGGCTTGGACAAGGCGCTCGATCTCAAGAAGGCCGTCTATTACGACTTCTACCCGGTGCCGGAGGGTTTCCGCGGCATGCTGCAGCGGCAGGAATTCGAGCGCGGGCCGAACGAACATTACTTGCAGAGCCTCGCCTACATTCTGCAGCGCACGGGCAACGACCGTTTGTCGAGCACGGTGCGGGCGGAGGCGGACGCGGCGCCGGGGGGCGCGCGGCGCGACCTGCTGCGGCGGCTGGTCGAAGACCTGCGCTCGGGGCGCGCGATCGAGCCGCGGCTGTCGCCTTGTCACACGGGCGTGCCGCATGCCAACTTCACGCGCGCCGACCTCGAGCGCGCCCTCGCCGCCGTGGGCCCGGCGCAGCCCGGCGCGCGGCCCGACGCCGTCTAGCGCCAGCGCGCCGTCCAGGAGAGCTCATGCCGCCTGATTCCCTGCCGCGCCGCCTCGTCAAGCGGCTCCTGCGCCCGCTGCTCAACGAGGCCAGCTACAGCGTGTTGCAAGGCGCGGCGATGGCGTGGGACATCCGCAGCGGGACCATGTACGAGCCGGAGCTCGATCTCATCCGCCTCGCCGTCCGGCCCGGCGAGACCGCCGTGGACATCGGCGCCAACTACGGCCTGTGGTGCCATCACCTGGCGCGCGCGCTGCAGCCCGGCGGCCGCGTCGTCGCGTTCGAGCCGGTGCCCTTCACGTTCCGCACCCTGCGGCTCATCGCCCGCGTGCTGCGCTTCCGCGGCGTCGAGCTGGTGGAGAAGGGTTGCGGCGAGCGCCCGGGGAGCCTCACGTTCACCGTCCCGGTGCAGGACTCCGGCGCCATCATCGCGGGACTGGTGCACATGGCGGGCCGCGACGATCGCCGCCCCGGCAAGGAGCGGCACGCGCGCTTCGATCGCACCAAAGAGATCACGTGCGACGTCGTGACGGTCGACGACTACCTGGCCGGCGCCCGCAACGTGACGTTTCTGAAGTGCGACATCGAGGGTGCCGACCTGTTTGCGCTCCGGGGCGCGCGCAAGCTCCTGGCCGAGCAGCGCCCGACGGTCGTCTGCGAGATCAATCCCTGGTTCTTGGAAGGCTTCGGCCTGAAGACGGCCGACCTCGTCCAGTTCTTCGACGGTCTCGGCTACGTGCTGTACCGCTACGTCGGCGAGCGCGCCGCCGGCCGCCTGCGCCCCTGGTCCCCCGCCGCGATCGAGGAGGACAACTGGGTCTTCGTGCATCCGTCGCGGCTCGACCGGCTCCGTGGGGTGCTGGCGGAGTAGCGCGGCTGCGGGGTGGGGCGGGCGGAGTAGCGTGAGCGCGCGGTGAGGCCCGGCCCTCGCGGTGCTGAAGAAAGGGGCCGCGAATGGGCGATGCCCTGGACTGCCCTCGCTGCGCTGCGTGACCCGCCGCGGCGCTGGTCACGCGCCTCCAGGGAGATCGATCATCGTGCAACGCCCGTGGTTGGGAGTGGCCCATCCAGATCAAGCACCGAGGTACGCCCGCCCTTACGCCACGAACGTTGGCACCGGTTCGAGCACCTCGGCCGCGCTGACGATCTGACCGACGAGCAGGTGCGTGGTAAGCTCAGTCGCGGAGAACGGCACGATGCGCCTCACTGCGGCAGTGACGAAGGAGACCACGTTGTACGTGGCGCAATGCCTAGAGGTGGACGTCGCCAGCCAGGGAGAATCCGTCGATGAGGCGCTCGCGAACTTGAAGGAGGCGCTCGAG
>DASYRF010000052.1:0-3722 GCA_036004705.1 Myxococcota bacterium | reverse complement strand
CCGGCGGCGGCACACCACAGGACATTACGAGCGAGCATTTCCTCGAATCGAACTGTTCGCATCTCGAGCTCCCACCGCGCCCCGGACGCTGGCCCGGCTGCGCGCAAGTCGGCCTCATGAATTTGACGGGCGCCACGAAGGGCGTCCGCCGTGCGTTGGGAATCGGCCGGCGTCGATGTCGGCGGGGGGGCGGCCTCAGGAAGGGAGGCGGCTCAGGCCGGCACGCGCCGGCCGCATACACGCGCAGTTCAGGACCCTGGAGGTCGCGCGCCAGCCGCGACGCGTCCGGTCGTTTGCGCGAGAAGCCATGTCTTGGTTCGCTTAACGCGGGTCGCCGGGCGCGTCAAGCGCTTTTTCCGGCCGCCAACGTGATTTCGTCGAAGCGATCAAGATTTCGTCGAAGCGATCAATGTGCGCTCCGTCAGACCGCTCGACGTCGGCGCCGCCACTGAGCTGTCGGGCGCAGAACCACGCGGGCTGACGCGGTTGACGGCGTGCGTCGGACTCGTTACCCATGAACCAGCGAGGGCGTTCGTGCCGAGGCCATTCGAGCACCGCTACCCAGGCATCTTCGAGACGAACGGGCGCTTCTACCGAGCTCGGGCGCGCGCCGACCCGCTGTTGGACGGGCGCTGGGGCGCGTACCTCTCCTTCGTGCCCACGCACGGCGGCCGCGCCCTGACCACCGACTACGAGACGAAGCAGAGAGCGATCGAAAGCATCGCCGTGTGGGCGGTGCGCATCAGCCCCGTCTACCTGGAAGGCGCGCTACGGCGCGCGATCGCGCGCACTCGGCGCCCGCCGCACGACGGCGGCGGGGAGTCGCCTGCCGCAGGACGTGCCTGGCTGCGCACCCGCGTCCAATTCGTAGGCGAAGAGCGTTCCGCCCCGCGCCAGGGGCCCCACGGCAACATCGGCGCCGGCCGGGGCGAACGCGCGCCGGAACGCCACTTGGCCGACGTGCGCTTCGCGGCCGCGCCGCTGGAGCCGCCCACCGCCGGCGCCGCCGCCGAGTGGCGCCCCGCACCGCCGCCGCGCCCGTCCGCGCGCCCCGCGCTCAAGCCGGGCCGCCCGCCACGCCCCGCACGCATCAAGGCCGCGCTCGACGAGTATGTCGTGGGCCAGGACCTCGCCAAGAAGGTCCTCGCCGTGGCCGTCTACAACCATTACAAGCGGCTGGCGGCCGCCGGCGACGGCGACACGGTCGAGCTTCGCAAGTCCAACATCCTGCTCGTCGGCCCGACCGGCTCGGGCAAGACACTCCTGGCGCAGACTCTGGCGCGTGTGCTCGACGTGCCCTTCGCCATCGCCGACGCCACCACCTACACCGAGGCCGGGTACGTGGGCGAGGACGTCGAGGAGATCCTGGCCGGCCTGCTCGCGGCGGCCGACGGCGACGCCGCGCGCGCCGAGCACGGCATCGTTTACCTCGACGAGATCGACAAGCTCGCGCGCCACCCCGGCACGTCCGGCCGCGACGTGTCCGGCGAAGGCGTGCAGCAGGCGCTGCTCAAGCTCCTGGAAGGCACGGCGGTCACGCTGCGCGGGCGCGGGCTGTTCCAGCCACGCGTGACGCTCGACACGACCAACGTGCTCTTCATCTGCGGCGGCGCGTTCGTAGGGCTCGACGACGTCGTCGCGCAGAGGCAGCGCGGCCGCACCATGGGCTTCGCCCGCGCGGCCAGCGACGGACCCGCCGCCGGCCCTGGCGCGGCCCTGGCCGACGTGGAGCCTGACGACGTCGTGCACTACGGGCTCATCCCGGAGCTCGTAGGGCGGCTGCCGGTGACGGCGGTGCTGGGAGCGCTCGACGAGGACGACCTCGTGCGCATCCTTACCCGCCCGCGCGACGCCCTCGTAAAGCAGTACCGCAAGCTCCTGCGCATGGACGGCGTGACGCTTCAGTTCACTGCGGGCGCGCTGCGCGCCGTCGCGCGGCGGGCCAGAGAAAGCCATACCGGCGCGCGCGGCCTGAGGTCGATCCTGGAGGGAGCGCTGACTGACTTGATGTACGAGCTTCCCTCGCGGGGGCGCCGCCTCCGCCCGCGCCGCGTCGTCATCACCGAAGAAAGCGCGCTGCGCCGCGGCGCCGCAACGGCGACCGCGACGCTCCACCCGTAGGTACGTCAGCGGGCGTGGTCCAGACGCGCGCTGCCGGTGGTCTCGATGTCGACGTCCGCCGCGCCGCCGGCCCCCGTCAGCGTCACGCGCAGCTTGAAAGACGAGTCCTGTCCGACGTAACGGCCGCGCGGCACGTCGAACTTGGAGGTCTCGGTGCCGTCGCCCGACGCGCTCATCGTGAGCCCCGCCGGGCTGTCGCCGGCGCCGCTCACCTTGTAATGCCCTTCGACGACGGCGTGCGGCCGGCCGTCGATTGTCTCGACGCGCGCCAGCGCGTATTCGACCTCGTAGTGAAGCTTCAGCACGCCCAGGCCCACGAACGGCGTGGGGATGTCTTTGGCGTCCTTCCAAGTGGCGCCCGGCGTCACCGGCTTGTCGGGCAGCGCCGACCAGGTGCCGATGAGCGCCTCCACGTACGCGCGGAAGTCCTCTTTGTCGGCCGGCACGCCGTGGCTCACCACCTTGCCGACTTTCCCGTCGGGCGCGACGGTCAGATCGAAGGACACCGCGTCGATGCCCGGCATGACCGGCGTGCGCTCCCCCTTGCCGGTGAGGCCCGCCTCCCAGCGCGGGATGCGTGACGTCAACACGCCGATGCCGCCGGGACCGACCGCCTTGACGGCGTAGACGACCGTCATCTCCTCGTCCATCTCCATCCGCACCGGGTCGGCGCCCGCCACGTGCACCGTCATGACGTCGTGGCCGGCGTGCGCATACGTCAGCTCGGCGCCGGCCTTGAACCCGTAGCGCAGCGCCACGCCACTACCCGCCCCCGCCGTCCTTTGCAGCCCCGCCGCCAGCACGAGCGCGGCCGCGAGCGGCGCTGCCGCCGCCAGGATCGCCGCGCCCAGCAGGCCTCGGCGCCCCCGTGCTGCTCGTACCGCTCCAGTCGTTTGTGCCACTCGGGTCACGCTGTCCCCTCCGTCCGCCCTTCGGGAGTCTAGCAGGCGTGGATCTCCCAAACGAGCACGGCCGCGGCGTGCACGCGGGCGGCGCTCGTCACGGGTGGCTCAAGCGCCCGCATCGCCGTCTTCCTCGTCGAGATCGTCGCCATCGTCGTCGTCGAGCGCGGCGTGCAGGCGGGCGCGGAAGTCGGCGCGGCGCGAAGACGGGACGGAGTCGGCGGCGGCATCGACCAGCCGGCGCAGGTCGTCCCGGGACATGGCGTCGGGGGGCGCTTCGCCGGAGACGCCGATCGCACCGAGGGCGTCGCGCAGGACGAAGTCAGCCATCGGGCCGACCGCCCCCTCCAGCGCGGCGAAGAGCGCGTTGAGCACACCGACCAGATCGTCGCCGATGATGTGGTCCGGCGGCGCGCCCACCGGCTCCAGACTGGCGTCCTCTTCGAAGGGGTGCCGCAAGAGCATCTCGGTGGCGGCGGCAGGGACGGCGGCAGGCGCGACGGCGGGCGCGGCGGCGGGCGCGACGGCCGGGACGGCGGTCAAAACAACGGAAGGAACGGACATGACCACACGCGACGGAACCGAAGCCGGCGGCACCGTCGGAAGCGGCACGGCGGGCGAGACCGCGAGGTGCGCGGCGATGGGGGGCAGGGTGGCGGCGACGAGCCCCCCCGCAACGGGCGCGACGCCGACCGCGCC
>DASYRF010000051.1:0-23856 GCA_036004705.1 Myxococcota bacterium | reverse complement strand
CACCTGGACGACCGCCGCGCTTGACGAGGCGGCGCACGCGGCGCCACACGCCGACGACCCCGAGAAGGAACAGCAACGCCACCGGTGGGTACAACGGAGGCGGACAGGAGAAGCGCGCCGCGGCGGGGCCCACGGCGAGCGCCGCCGCCTTGAGCGCGCCCCCGCCACCGGTGACCACCTCGTAGGGTAATCCACCGAGCCAGGCGTTCGCGGCAATGCCGCCCGCGACCGAGGCCGCGCTCACGCCGCCGGCGAAGAGCGCGGCGGTGCGCTTCCCCATGCGGGCGGCGATGGCGAGCAGCTCGCCGAGGTTGGACGCCGGGCCCGCCATGAGAAAGACGATGGCCGCGCCGGGGGCGGCGCCCTTGACCAGCAGCGTGGCCACCAGCGGGATCGATCCGACCGCGCAGACGTACGACGGGAGCGCGATGACGAGCGCAGCGAGCAGCGACAGGAACGCGCCGCGCCCGAGCACGAGCGACACGACGTCGGCGGGGACCAGCGTCCCCACCACCCCGGCCGCCACCAGGCCGATCAGGATGTAATAGCCGACGTCGGTCCCGAGGTCCCACACGCCCCAGCGCAGCGCCGCTCCCACCCGGCGCCACCACGCCGGCGCCTCGTCCGCCACCAGCACCACCATCGGCGGCGGCGCGGCCGGCGACGGCGCGGGCGGCGGCGCAGCGGACGGCGACGGCGACAACGACGGCGCTGGGGACGGCGATCGGGACGGCGACGACCCGAAGAACCGGTTGCCCACCCAGCCCAGCGTCACCGATCCCACGAGGGCCGTGATCGCATAGACGATGGTCAGTCGCGGCCCGAGCAGCGCCAGACAGAGCACCACCGCCGCCGGATTGATGACCGGCGTCGCCATCATGAACGCCAGCGTCGCGCCCAGGCTGGCCCCGGTCCGGTACAGACCGATCCCCGTGGGCACTACGCCGCACGAGCACATCGGCAGCAACGCCCCGATGCCCGTCGCGGCCAGCAGCGGCCCGAAGCCACTGCGCCCCAGCCAGCGCTGAAGGCGGGCGGGCGGAACGAACTCGTGCACCAGCCCAGCGATGACGAGCCCCATCACCAACCAGGTGGCGGCGTCGACGCCGGCCTGGAAGGTGGCAGCCGCGATGTCGCGCAGCGTCGTCACCGATGCGGCAGTCGAGCCCGCCGGTCAGCCGGCAAGCTGCTTCTCCACCGCGCGCTCCACGCGGTCCGCCGTGCAGGACTCCACTTTCACTCGGCCGCCGACGACGACCGCCGGGGTCGCCAGCACGCCGTAGCGGCTGGGGACGTCCTCGTCCTGCCCCAGGTCGTGCACCTCCAGCTTCACGCGCGGGCCGAAGCGCGTGAGAGCCTTCTCCACCAGCGCCACGGCGCCGTCGCAGCTCGGGCACCCGGACACGAACAGCTCCACGACCAGGGGATCCGACATGCGCCTCTCCGCATCCTAAGCTACGTTGGTCGCACTTGCCCGCAAGCGGGCCGGCGTCTATGGTCTCGGACGGAGGAACGATGCGCAAGCGTTTGATGCAGACGGGGGTGGTGGCGATGCTGGCGGCGCTCCTGGCCGCCGCCGCGGGCGGCTGTGCCGACGAGTGCAAGGATTGCGACAAAGCCGCCAGCGCCGCCGCGGCAGCCGCCACCGCCGCACCCGGTGCGCCCGGTGCGCCGGGCGCGCCCGCCGTCACGGGGGCGGGACTCGCCGTCGCGGTCGTGGGCGCTGGGCCTGGCGCCGCGCTTCCCGCCGGCGTGAAGAAGGTGGTCTTCGCGGTGGACGGCATGACCTGCGAAGGGTGCGCCACCGGCGTGATGGCGGCGCTCAAGGGCATCGACGGCGTGCAGGACGCAGGCGTGCAGTTCGCCTCCGGAGAGGCCTGGGCCGTCTCCAAGAAGGAAGTGGCCGAAGCCACCCTCGTCGCCGCCATCGAGAAGCACGGCTACAAGGCCACGGTGAAGTCGATCACGGGAGGCTGAGTGCGCACGCCTCTGCGGGCACCGGCGGCAGCGCTGCTCGCGACTGCCGCGCTGCTGGCGGCGACGCCCGTCTGGGGCGGCGCCGACTCGGGTGACGACGCCGCGGGGAAGAAGCTGGAGGTCGTAGCGGTGCCGCTCGGAAAGGCCGTCGCGCCCGGCGCCGAAGCCCGCGCGCAGCTCGTCCTGACCTTCAAGGAGGACGCCACGCACCACTGGGGGGCGCCGCTCAAGATCACGCTCAGCGGCACGGCGCCGGTCGCGCCGACGAAGCCGGCCCTCACGCGCGCCGATGCGGTCGACCCGCTCGCCGACAAGGACGCCACGCGGCTCGAGTTCGCCGTGCCGTTCAAGGCGGCCGCCAAGGGGAGCGGAACGCTGTCGGCGGCCGTGTCGCTATTCGTCTGCTTCGAGAAGGACTGCGTGCCCGTGGATCGCACCGTCACCTGGACGGTAAAGTCGGAGTGAGCGCGCCCTTCGACGTGCTGCAAGCCCTCGCCGCCGTCACGGGTACGGCCGCGCCCGCCGCCGCCGCTGCCACCGCCGCCGCTGCCACCGCTGCCACCACCACCGCCAGCGCTGCTGCGGGAGCCGCCACCGCGGCCGCTGAGGCCGCTGCCCACGCCCCCGGTGGACTGCTCTCGGGCGGGCTCCTGTGGGCGTTGCTGGTCGCGTTTGGAGGCGGGCTCGCCGCCGCCGTCACACCCTGCGTCTATCCGCTCATCCCCATCACCGTCTCCCTCTTCGGCGCGAAGAAGGGCGTACCGGTCTCGCGCGGCGCCGCGCTCTCCGGGCTGTACATCGTCGGCATCGCACTCACCTACACGACGCTCGGCGTGGTTGCCGCTTCGACCGGCCGCATGTTCGGCGCCACCATGGCGAGCCCCTTCGTCATCGGCTTCGTCGCGCTCGTCTTCGGCGCCTTCTCCCTCAGCCTCCTGGGCGTCTACGAGATCCAGCTCCCGGAGCGGGTGCGCAACCGTCTCAACCAGGTGGGCGGGGCCGGCCCTTTCGGCGCGCTCGCCATGGGCCTCGTCGCCGGGCTCGTCGCCGCGCCGTGCACCGGGCCCATCCTCTTCTCCATCCTCACGTACATCGCCAGCACTGGAAACCAGCTCCTGGGGGCGCTCCTCATGCTGGTCTTCGCCGTCGGCATGGGGCTGCCGTTCTTCGTCGTCGGCACGGCGCTCGTCGCCCTCCCCAAGCCCGGCGGCTGGATGGAGAAGGTGGAGTCGGCGATGGGCATCGCGCTCCTCGGCACGGCCGTCTATTTCCTGAAGGATCAGGTGCCGCTGCTGCGCGATCTCTTGCGGCCTAGCTTCTGGCGCATCGGCGCCGCCGTGGCGCTTGGCGCCGCCGGCGTGGCGCTGGGGGCGGTGGGCATCAGCTACAAGTCCGTCCCCTGGCAGAAGAAGGTGTTGAAATTGTCGGCCGCGGCCCTGGTGGCCGTAGCGCTGTACGTCACCTTCGGCAGCGTGCGCGTGGCCGCCGCCGGCGGGCCCACCTGGACCTACGACGAGGCCGCCGCCCTCGCCGAAGCGACGGGAAGCGCCAAGCCCGTGCTCATCGACTTCTGGGCCAGCTGGTGTGGCGCCTGCAACGAGCTCGACGAAAAGACGTACCCCGACCCGCGCGTCATCACCGAGTCCTGGCGCTTCGTGATGGTGAAGATCGACGCGACCGACCAGGACGACTCTGATCTCGCGCTGTCCGCGAAGTACGGCGTGCGCGGGCTGCCCACGGTGGTGTTCGTCGACTCGAAGGGGAACGTGCTGCCGGCCCCGCGCTTCACCGGCTGGGTGGACGCGGACGCGATGCTGGCGGCGATGCGCTCGGTGAAGTAGTCGCGCCCCCTCGGGGCGCCGCGCCGGACGTCAGGAGGCGCCCTCTTCCTTCTCCGCTTCGGCCTTGCCGACGCTGACCTCGGCGTCCTCGGCCACGTCGATGTTGACGTTCACGCCGGTCTTGGCGGTGCTCAGCGCCGGGCGCGCCGCGCCGGCGGCGATGCCCATCTTTGCCTTGAGCGCCGCGAGCTGGTCGTCGGCGCCGGACGCCTGTTCCAGCGCCTTGAACCGATCCTGCAGCCCCTGGCCGCTCATGTCGGCCGCCAGCTCCGTTTGCGCGTCGGCCTCGGCTTCGATCTGCTCCACCTTGGCCGCCATCCGGTCGAACGTGTCGAAGGCGCTGGTGTCGTTGAGCCCCTGCATCGTCGCCTGGATCGTCTTCTGCGCCTCGGCGCGCTTGGCCCGCGCGATGAGCAAGTTCTTCTTGCGCTGCGCCTCCTCGATCTTGCTGTTGAGCGTCCGCAGCGCGTCCTTCAGCTTGTTGCTGGCGTCGGCCTGCGCCGTCCACTGCTTCTGGTACTCGGCCACGAGCTTGTCGTGCTCGCTCTTGCGCAGCAGCGCTTCCTTGGCGAGGCTGTCGTCGCCGGCGCGCACCGCCATCATCGCCTTCTTCTCCCACTCCTTCGCCATTTCCTGCTCGCTCTCGAGCTGCTTGGCCAGGCGCTTCTCGTCGGCGATGGCGACGGCGACCTGCTTCTTCGCCTCGACGAGCTGCTGCTTCATGTCGAGGATGATCTGATTCAACATCTTCTCGGGGTCTTCGGCTTTGCTGATCATGTCGTTGAGGTTCGACTTGAACAGCGTTCCCAGCCGATTGAAGATACCCATGTTCCCTCCAGGCCCCGCAGGGTCCCGTCACGAAAAAGGCGCGGTCAGTCTTTGCGGTAGAGCGCCAGCTCCTTGTAGTGCGTGGTGATCGCCATGGTCAGCGAATCCACCGACGCCATGAACTCGTTGTAGTCGAGGTTCTCCGCCTGCAACGTGTCCACGACCACCACGCTGTTGCCTTCGATGCCGAACGCTCCATGCACCATCTGGCTGGCGTTCAGCTCGAGCAGCTTGCGGAACAGCGCCGCCTGGTCGGCGCCGTCCACGTCCATGAGCTTCACGCGGAAGATCACCAGCGGCGGGGACCACTTCACGACGATGTTGTCGATCTGGTCGTACTCGTCCTGGATGACCCAGGTGCTGTCGCCCACTTCGCGGTAGGGCATTCCGAGACGGATGAGATAGTGCTCGAGGTCTTCGACGCTACGCATGGTTCCTCCCGTTCTGGGCCGCGGCATACCCGAACAAGGGGTGCGTACCGGCGCGCGGCGGGAGGTCACGCTACGAGCAACGACGGTGGGTGTCAAGACGGGCGCCACCATGTTTCGCCTTCTCACAGCGTGACCTATTTGCCGTGAATGGCAAGCGCCGGGTAGGTTGGCCGGCGGTGCGCCTCTCGCTGCTGTGCCTCAACACCCACCTGTTCGGCCGCAGCGCCACCGCCGGGCTAGCGTACCACGACGAGCGCCGGGCCGACCTCATCGCGGAGCGCGTCGCCGGCTGCGGCGCCGACGTGGTCGGGTTGTGCGAGGTGTGGGAGGGGCGGCTCGTGCACCGGATCGAGGCGGCGGTGGCAGCGCGCGCGCGCGCGGCGGGCGCGCCCACGCCGTATCCGTACGTGGCGCGCGGGCCGGCCTTCGGGCGCGGGCGGCGCGCGGCGGTGCTGGCGGCGGCGCTGGTGGCGGTGGCGAGCTGGGGCGGCTGGGCCGGGGCGGGATGGGCGATGGGCGCGCCGGCGGCCTGGGTGCGCGGCGCCGCGGCGGGCCTGGCGGCGCTGGCGGGCGCGGGCGTGGCAGTGTGGCTGGCGCGACGCCTCAAGATCCTCGGCTCCGGGCTGCTGCTCTTCAGCCGCTTCCCGTTCCGCGAGCACCCGCGCTTCCGGCCGTTCCTGCACCGCGCGCAGCCGTTCGGAACGCTGGACTTCCTGGCGCTGAAGGGCGCGCTGCGCGTGCCGCTGGCGCTACCGGCGCAGGCGGCGCCCGTGGACGTCTACCTCGCCCACACGCAGGCGCATGACTACCCGGCGGCGGTGAAGGCGCGGCTCCGGCAGCTGAGCGAGCTCGGGGCGCGCATCCGCAAGTGGTCGACGCGGGCGGCGCGCGCCGGCGAGGCGCCGCCGCTGGCGCTGGTGTTCGGCGACCTGAACGTCCCGGCCGCGTCCGCCGGCGAGTACCGCGCGATGCTGGCGGCGCTCGAAGATGCCGGCGCGGTTGCCGGCGCAGAACCGCGCGGAGGCGAAGGCGATGGTGACGGCGCGGAGGTGCGCATGGGAGACGCGTGGGCGCTGGCGCATCCGGGTGGCGCGCCGCCCGCGCGCGGCGCGACCTACACGCCCGAGAACGCGCTGGTGCGCCGCTTCGCGCCGGACTGCGCGCGCCACGACCGCATCGATTACGTCCTGTGGCGCAACATGCCGGCGCGCCGCGTGACGGTGCAGTCCTGCGACGTCGAGCCCTGGGTGTCGCCGTGGCCCTACGACGGCGACCGCACTTCGGCGCTCAGCGACCACTACGCCCTGCGCGCCGAGCTCGACTTGACGTAGCGGTGCCTGCGCTCACCACGGGGACCAGGCGTAGCCGAGCGAGAGCATGGGGAGCGGCTGCGGGCCGTGCACGGCGAGGCCGGCGCCGCTCCACACGACAAGGACGTCGATCGCGAGCTGCAGAGCGCCGGGGTCGAGGCGGATGCGCCCGCCCACGCCGAACCGCGCGGTCGGCACCAACCGCGTATCGCCGACGACCGGCTGGTCCTCCACGCGCGCCGCCGCGTCGAGCAGCGCCGCTCCGCCGGCCGCCGCGACGAACACGCCGACCCGGCTCGCCGACGGCACCCACAGCGCCTCCAGCCCGAGCTCGGCGCGCCACACCGTGGCCCGCGCCGCCACGCGATAGGCGCCGTCGGTGCCGCCGCCTGCCAACCGCAGCGCATGCAGGCCCAGCCCCAGGCGCAGCACGCGCAGTGGCCCCGTCGCCAGGCGCAGCGATGCCCACGCCCCGCCCCCCACGCCGCCGCCCAGCCCCGTCCACCACGCCGCCGACCCTTCCGCCCCGACCTCCAGCCGTACGCGTCCGCGCACCTGGAAGCGCAGCTCCGCGCGGAACCCGCTGGCCGGGTCGTAGATCGTCAGGCTGGTCTCCTCGTCCCCGCGCGACGGCACCAGCCCGTCCAGCTCGGCGCGGTAGACGAGCCCCTCTTCCTCGGCGAGCGCGTGCACGTGACCCGGTGTCACCGTCGCCGTCGGCACGCCCATCGGCACGCGCCTGCCGGCTGCGTCCACCACCACGAAGCGCACCACGCCCTCGTTGCCGGCCGGCGGGTCGCCCGACAGCCGCAACAGCCGCGCCGCCGGGCCTGCCGCGAGTCGCACCTCGCCCACGCCCGTCACCTCGCCGCGGGGCACTGGAACGCGCGCGCGCACCTCGGCGCGCGCCGCCTCGCCGGCGTCGGCCGGAACCACGTAGCGCGCAACGTACTCCCCCGGCTTGTCGGCCACCGCCAGGGCGCGTTCGTCGACGGCGCCGCGGTCGGCCGACAGCGACGGCGCCAGCCCGGCGATCGGGTTGCCGGCGGCGTCGCGTACGCTCAGCTCCACGCGCGCCTCCGCCTTGCCGTCGGCGACGACCACCGCCGGCATCACGCGTACCTCGATGCGCGCCGCCGCCCCCGGCAGCAGCGGCAAGGCCTCTTCCCAGCTCCCGCCCGCCGGCCCTCCGGCGATGGCCACCACCACGTGCGCCGTGCCGCTGCCCACGACCATCGGCCCGCGCACACAGGCCACGCGCCGCCCCGGCGCCGCACCCGCCGGCGCCACTGCCGGCACCGGCGCGCCCCCCGACACGCGCACGGCCACCGGCGCCACCGCGTCCGGCCGGCCTTCGGCGTCCACCACCATCATGTGCAGGCAGAGCGGTGGGTCGGCGCCGGCCACCAGCGCGGTGCCGTCGGGCAGGACCAGCAAGCGCGGCGTGTGCGGGATACTGAGGTCCGCCGCCCGCACGCTACGGTTGCCGATGGCGTCCGTGACGAAGAGCTCGGCACGCGCGCCGGGCCCGGCGCGGAAGGGCAGGCGGCCCTCCCCCTTCTTGTCGGCGACCACGGGCCCGAACACAGCCGGCCCGATGTGCAGCTCCGCGGTGGCGCGCGGCTCGGTGGTGATGCGCAGCGCGTCCTCGGCGAAAAGCGGGAAGGCCAGAAAGCCGACCGCCCCCGTGGCGCGATCGCGAGCAGCGAGAATCTCGATCTGCGGATACGCCTCGGCAGGCGGTGTGTAGGCGGCCATGCAGGCGTCGCCGCCGGCGGCGACGGGCGCCCCGAGCTTCCCGCGCGAGGCGAACAGCATCAGATCGACGGCCGCGGCGCCACGGATGGTCAGGTGCGCCGGGCCGGCCTTACCAAGGGTGATGTCGGCCGCGTCGATCGTAAGGACCAGATCAGGCGGCGGCGCGGGTGCAGCACTGGCGGAGGCAGCGGCGGCGGGGGCGGCCCGCGCCTCGCCGGTGCCGGCCACCGCACTGGCGGCGATCACGGCGAGGGCGGCGATGCGGGCGCACACGGCGGCGCGGGCGAGGGCCACGGCCGCTGATTCTTTCACGGTCCCGGCTTCTTCTTCCAGAGGTCCTCGCCGTGGACCTTGGCGCGCGGCGAGGTCGTGTCCACCATGATCTTCGGCGACGTGGCCTCGCCCTTCTTGCCGGTGACGTCCTCCACCTCGACCTTCACGCGGTTCACCCCTTCGTCCAGGGGCACGCTGGTCTTGAAGGTCCCGTCCGACGAGACGATCACGTCCTCGCCGCCCACCGTGACGCGGCTCCCGGGCTCCGCCTTGCCCACCACGACGGTCTCCTTCTTGGCGAGCGGCGAGCGCGCCTCGGGCCAGCGCACCTCCATGACAACCTTTGTCGCCACCGGGCCAATCACCGGCGCGGCGCCCGGCGCAACGTGCGCGACTGTCGCCGGGTCCAGATCGAGGGTCTTGCCGCCGGCGCTCAGCGTGACGCCCTTCGTGTCGGCGGCCACCGCCACGGTCCCGGCGCCGTCCGCGTACACCGCGAAGCGCCCGCCCTTGGTCTCGACCACGGCGTCGCTCCCCTCCGCGCGGATGCGCAGGGCGCGCGGCGCCCCCGCTCCGGAGCCAACCGCGGCGATGCGACCTTTGCGCAGCAGCAGCTCGGCGGCGGCGGCGGTGATGTCGCTCACGGCCAGCTGGTCGCGCTCGAAAACCTCGACCTTGCCGTCGTCGATCTTCAGCACGGCGCGCGCGCCCGGCGCCGTGCGGATCTCGTCGTCCTCCGCGAGCAGGTCGCCCACCTTCAGCGGCGCCCAGTCGCCGTCCTTGGCCTTGCGCTCCACGTTGCCGCTGACTTCGGCGACGGACGGCGCCGCCGGCAGAGCGCTCGCGGCGCCGGTCTCCGCCGCCGCGCTGCCCCCGCCGCTCGTCCCCGCCGGCGCCCCTGTCCCCGCCGCTGCCGTCGCCTTGCCCGTGCCCGTCTCGCCCGCGACCGCCCTCGTGTCCGGCTCCGCAAAAAGCCAGTGCTGCACCAGCACCGCCAAGCCCAGCAGCAGCGCCACCGCGACCGCGGCGATGATGACGCGGTTGCGCATCAGACCAGCATCCCTTCCGTGCGCACTGCCGGAAAGACCAGCGTGATGGTCGTTCCCTTGCCCAGACCGCTCTGCACGTCGATCTTTCCCTGGTGCTGCGTGACGACGCGGTGGACCTCGCTGAGTCCCAGCCCGCGCCCGCGCCACTCCGACTTGGTCGTGAAGAACGGATCGAAGATGCGGTCGAGATGCTCGGGCGCGATGCCGGCACCGGTGTCGGCGACCGTCAGCTTCACGATCTTGCGGTCGACGTGGGACGTCCGCACGCGCACCTCACCGCCCTTGCTGTCGCGCAGCGCCGCCACCGAGTTGCGCAGCAGCTGGTGGACGGCGGCGACGAGCTCGTCACGGCTCCCGGAGAAAGTGGGCAGGTCCGCGCCCAGCTCGCGCACGACCCTGATATCATGCGCGCGCAGCTCGTCCTGCGCCAGTTCCAGAGCCTGGCTGGCGACCTCCCCGAGCGCCACGGTGTCGCGCTGGGGCAGGTCTGCCTCGGTCATGCGGTGCAGGGCGGAGACAATCTCGCGAATGCGCAGCGCCTCGGTCTCGATGTCGCGCAGCATGCGCGCCTCGGCGGAGTCGGGGGGGCGATCCATCAGCAGCAGCTGCGTCAGCCCCAGGACGCTGGTCAACGGGTTGTTGACCTCGTGGGCCACGCCGGCGCCGAGCTGCGCCACGGCGGCAAGCTTGCGGGCGCGCAGGATCTCGTCCTGCGCGGCGCTCAGCTCGCGCGTCTTCTCGTCGACGCGCTGCTCCAGCTCGTGCGCCCAGGCACGCAGCTCCTCGTCGCGGCGCGCCACCTCCGCCGACATCTGGTTGAACGCGCGGCCGAGCTCGTCGACCTCGTCCCCGCCCGCCTCGGGCGCGGGGATGCGCTGCTCGAGCTTGCCGCCGGCGATGGCGCGCGCGGCGGCGGCGAGCGCGGCCAAGGGGCGGGTGAGCCCGCGCCCCAGGTAAAGCCCTAGCCCAGCGGCGAGCGCGAGCGCCACGGCGATCCAGAAGAGCGCCAGCACGCGCAGGCGCTCCGCCGCCGCGTACGCGTCCTTGGCGGGCTGCGCCACCGTCACGGTCCAGCCCAGCGACGGGACTTCCGACGCGCCGCTCACCATCAGCTCCGTCGGCGGCGCCGTCAGCAGCGGCGCGCCGGCTCCGGCTCCCGCTCCCGCTCCCGCTCCCGTGCCCGCCGTCGCGACGCTCGCCTCGCCCACGCGCAAGCTGGCCACGCCGCGCGCGCCCACGACGGCGGCGGCGGCGAGACGCGACTCCACGTCGCGCAGCGAGATTTCCGCGGCGACGACCCACTTCTTCCCCGCCGCGGTCACGTGCACCGCGGCGATGGCCACGCGCGCCGGGCCCGGCGGTCCCGGGTAAGGCACCCCCACGGCCGCCCCCGCCGCCAGCGCCTCCGCCAGCGGGATGTGCGCGGCGAAGCGCGTCAGCGCCGCCTCGTCCATGGCCTCGTGGCCACGCGTCTCCGCCGCCGCTTCGGGATCGTGCGCGAAGACCGGCTCCGCCAGGCGCGCGCCCGCGTCGTCGAGCAGCACCACGGCGCTCGTGCGCGGCGACACCAGGTAAAGGAGGCGCAGCGCCTGCACCAGCGCCTCGCCCTCGAAGCGATCGAGCGCGACGTAGGCCAGCGAGTGGCGCAGGTCGGTGACTGCGCCCTTGACGAACGCCTCGACGAACGTAGCGGCGTCGGCGGCGGCGCGCCGGTGAAGCTCGTCCACGGTCTTGCGCAAGCCGGCCTGGTGGAGCGTCGTGGCGAAGTATCCCGACACCGCCACCGGCGGCACGGCCGCGAGCAGCATCGCCGCCAGGAGCTTCGTGCGAAGGCGCATGCGCTAGATGTCCGTGCTGGTGATGGCCGCTTCTCCCCGGCCGGCGCCCGCCGCCGCCGGGCCCGCTCCCGGCCGCCCTCGCCGTCGTGCGGCTACGACAGCAGCAGCTCCAGGTCCTCGCGCTGCAGGTCGCGCAGCAGCGCGCCGCCCTCGCCGAAGAGCGCGTCCGCCAGCTCCTTCTTGCGCGCCTGCAGCTCCGCCACTTTCTCCTCCACGCTGTCTTTGCACAACAATCGATAGGCAAACACCGGCCGCGTCTGCCCGATGCGGTGCGCGCGATCCACCGCCTGCGCCTCCACCGCCGGATTCCACCACGGGTCCAGCAGGAACACGTAGTCGGCCGCCGTCAGGTTCAGCCCGAGCCCCCCTGCCTTCAGGCTGATGAGGAACAGCCCGCACTTCGGGTCGGTCTGGAAGCGCTCCACGCGCGCCTGGCGGTCGCGCGTCTGCCCGTCGAGGTACTCGTACGTCACGCCCGCCGCGTCGAGGTGTCCGCGAACGATCGCCAGCATGCTGGTGAACTGCGAGAACACCAGCGCCTTGTGCCCCTCGTCGAGCACCTCCTCCAGTTGCTCCATCAGCACGTCGAGCTTCGCGGACGGCTCGCCGGAGCGGCGCGGATCGATGAGCCCCGGATGGCAGGCCGCCTGGCGCAGCCGCAGCAGCGCCTCCAGCACCTGCATCTTGGCCGCCTCCAGCCCGCCCTCCTCGCCCAGGCGCCCGAGCAGCGAGCGGCGGAAGTGGTCGCGCAGCTCGTCGTACATCGCGCGCTGCGGTCCTTCCATCTCGCACAGCAGCGTCTGCTCCGTCTTGGCCGGCAGGTCGCGCGCCACCTGCTCCTTGGTGCGGCGCAGCACGAACGGCCGCAGCGCGCGGCGCAGCTGCGGGCGCACCGCGTCGTCGCCCATGCCACGCGCGCCCGCCGCCACCGCCTGGAACACCGACGCGCGCCCCAGCATCCCCGGGTTGAGGAACTCGAAGAGCGACCACAGCTCGCCGAGGTGGTTCTCCACCGGTGTGCCGCTCAGCGCCAGGCGATGGCGGGCACGCAGCGCCCGCGCCGCCTTTGCCGACTCTGACGCGGCGTTCTTGATCGTCTGCGCCTCGTCGAGGATCACGTACTCGAGCTCCACGGCGGCGAGCGCGGCCGCGTCGCGGCGCATCGTCCCGTAGGTCGTCAGCACCAGGTCGTAGCCGTTGAAGTGCTCGCCGGGCGGAAGGCGGTCGGCACCGGCGTGCACCAGCACGCGCAGCCCCGGGGTGAAGCGCGCCGACTCGGCCTGCCAGTTGTGAAGCACCGAGCGCGGTGCCACCACCAGCGCCGGCGGCCGCGGCGGCAACGGCGGCGCCTCCGCCGCCGCCACGCGCAGCGCGGTGGGCGGAGCCTTGCGGGCACGCCCCTTCACCGCCGTCTTGCGTGCCCCTGCCGCCGGCTTCGCCCCCGCCTTGCCTTTCGCCGGCGCCGCCTTGGCTGCCGTCTTCTTCGGCGCCTTCTTTGCCGTACGCCGCGACTCCACCGGCGCTTCGGATCGCGCGGCGGCGCGCGCCGCCTCTTCCGCCTCGGCCCGTCGTGCCGCCAGCAGCGCCAGCACCTGGATGGTCTTGCCCAGGCCCATGTCGTCGGCCAGGCACCCGCCGAACCCGACGCGCTCCAGGAAGCGCAGCCAGCCCAGCCCCTCCTTCTGATAGGGGCGCAGCGTGCCCTCGAACCCCGGCCCCGCCTCGATCGGCGCGATGCCCTCGAAGGCGCCGATCTCCGCACGCAGTCGCTCGAAGTCGGCGTCGGTGCGCGCGCCCGGCGACGCCGCCACCAGCGCGTCCAGCACGCCCACCTGCGTGCGCGCGAAGCGGAGGTGGTCGCCGTCCGCTTCGCCCGCCGCCGCCAGCGCCCCCACCTTGCCAAGCCACGCTTCGGGCAGCAGGCCCACCGAGCCGTCGTCCAGCACCACCGTCGTCTCGCGCCGGCGCACCGCCTCCAGCAGCCGCGGCAGCGACGCCTTTACGCCGCCGAAGCTCGCCCCGCCATGCAGCTCGAACCAGTCGAGCCCGGACGAGCGCACCTCCAGGGCGAAGTCGGTGGCGGCGCGGTGCAGCTTGCCCTCGGCCTCCACCTCCCAGCCCGCCTCCACCAGCGGGCGCACCGACGGCGCGAAGCGCGACGGCGCGATCTCCAGGCGCAGCTCGCCGTCCCAGCCGTCACGCGCGGCGCGGAAGCCGAGCTCCGCCAGCCAATCCATGGCGGCGCGCTCGCCCTTGAGGTCGCGTTCGTGCAGCACGCGCTTGGCCGTGTCGGCGACGAACGCTCCCGGAGCGCCCGACGCCACGGTGCGCTCGCCGTAGCGAAAGCTCACCTCGCCGCGCAGGCGCGGCCCACCCAGCGCCCCGGCCGCGCTGGCGCGCACGCGCAGCAGCGGCCGCGGTGGCGCGGTCACGCGCGCGAGCTGCAGCGGCGGCGGAAGGTCGAGACGCGGCACGTGGGCGAAGCGGAAGAGCCGCTCCAGGAGCTCCTCCTCTTCGGCGCGCGGCACGGTGAGGCGCCCGTGCGCGCGCAGCACCTCCACCCAGTGGAACGCGCCGCCGTGATCGAGGCGCGCGGCGCGCGTGGCGTCGACGAGCACGATGCCGGCGCGCAGGAACGCGAGCGGCGTGGCCAGCTCCATCGCGTCGGAGCCGCGCCGCAGCGACCCACGCAGCACCCACGCCGTGGCGCCGTCGGCGCGCACCTCCAGCCACAGTGCCCAGGAGGGGCCCGCGTCGAACACCAGAGGGCGCGTCGCCTCCGCCCCCGCCGAAGTGCGCACGCGGCAGCGCCCTGTCTCGCACATCGCCGGCAGCAGCGCCGGCGCCGCGGCGTCGCTGAGCACGAAGCGCGGGCCCAGGTTCGGCGTGGCCGCCAGCGAAGCGCGCCCGTACTCGTCGGTGGCGCCGAGCGCCGCCGTCAGCAGCGCCAGGACGCGGCGGTCGCCCTCGTCGGGCAGGCGCGCCAGATCGAGCGCGGCGAGCGGCAGGCGCGCCCCCGTTCCGCCCGCCCCGCCGGCGCGCCCGGCGCGCGCCTCCACCTCGATCACCAGGCTGCGCTTGGCGACGCTGGCGGGCACGTCCACCACGTAGCCGATCGTCACGTCCCCACCCGTGGCCGGCCCCCCCTCGCGCGCCACGCGCGCGTGCAGGTCGTCGAGCAGCGCCTTCCAGTCGGAGGGCGTGCGCACCGCTCGCGACGGCCCCACCGGCAGCGCCGCGCCCGCGGCGTCGCCCTCGCCATTCGCCCCGCCCGCCAGCGCCGGGTCGGGCAACTGCACGCCGCTCAGATGACCGCGCGCCTCTGCCTCCAGCAGCACCGCCCAGGCGTGTTTGCACGGCCCCTTGCCTTCGCCGAAGAACGGGCAGCTGCAGTTGAAGTCGAGCCCGTTCGCGGTCCCGCGTACCTCCACCTGGTAGATCTCGTTACCCACGACCATGGCGCGCACGGACGTCGGCGACGTCTCGGCCAGGCGCACCCGTCCCGAAACGAAGTAACGCTGCCCGCGCAGGCGCACGCCGCGGTCGAACAGCCGCGCCGCGCGCTCCGTCAGCCCGCGCTTCCCACCGACCGCTCCGGCCGGCGCCTCCCGGGGGGTCGTTCCGACCGCGCTCACCGGGTGCTCCCGGCGGCGCGTCCACCGCGCTCCTCGCGACACCTTTCCTCCTCGACCCACGTGCCCGCTGCGCCCCCGAGATGGGACGCGCCGCGCCCGCGTTCCTGCCCGCGCTGCCCCCGCTTGCCGGCAACGCGCCGCAGCGGCCGGGGCCCACCCACCCGGCACGCCCTGCGCGTTCCTGCGCCCGTCGAGGCCGAAGGGCGGCGCCCCTTGGCGGCCCTCGACGCGCGCCGACCCATATCATCTTAACCCGCCGCAGGGAAGTCCGCCCGCCAAGCGGCGGAGGCGGCCCCGCACCTGCACCCGCAGGCCCCGACCACCACGTTTGCCAGCGCCGGGCCAGCCGGGTTAGGACACGCGCATGCAGTGGCGCAAGTCTCCGCCCGCGCTCATCGCGACGTTCGACGCCGTCATGCCGGGCGCCCCCGCCGAGCGGCGCCTGATGTTCGGATACCCGGCCGGCTTCCTGAACGGGAACATGTTCGTGGGCCTGCACCAGGAGAGCTTCGTGCTCCGGCTCGGAGAGGCGGACGGCGCGGCGCTGCTGCGCGAGCCCGGCGGCGCGCCCTTCGAGCCCATGCCCGGCCGCCCGATGCGCGGCTTCTTCTGCGCCCCGCCGCCCGTCGTCGCCGACCGCGCCGTCCTGCGCCGGTGGGTCGAGAAGGCGCTGCAGCACGCGGCGACGATGCCCGCCAAGGCCAAGAAGGCGCGCGCCGCCAAGCGGACGGCGAGCGCGAAGGCCGCGCCCCGGCCGGCGGCGCCCCGAGCCGCCAAGAGGGCGCCCGCCGCGAAGAAGCGGGTCTGAGCGATGCCCCCGCGCCGCACCGCCGCCGCCGCCCGGGCCGCCTCGCCCGAGAAGCAGATCGCCGCGTTCCTCGCCAAGTACACGTCCCGGATCCGCGCGGTGGCCAAAGCGGCACGCACCAAGGTGCGCGCCCGCCTGCCTGGCGCCGTGGAGCTCGTCTACGACAACTACAACGCGCTCGTGATCGCGTTCGGTCCCAGCGACCGTGCCGGCGACATCATCGTTTCCCTCGCCATCTATCCGCGCTGGGTGACGCTTTTCTTCCTGCGCGGCGCGAAGCTGCCCGATCCCCAGGGTCTGCTGAAGGGCAGCGGCCCGGAGATCCGCCACGTCGTGCTCGACGGCGCGGCGACCCTGGACACCCCTCCGGTGCGTGCCCTCATCGCCGCCGCGCGGGCGGGCGCGCGCCTGCCCCTCCCGACGTCCGGCCCGCGGCGCGTGGTCATCAAGTCCGTGTCGGCCAAACAGCGCCCGCGGCGCCCGCCGGCTGGCGCATGACGACCGCGCCTGCGCCGTCCGCGACCCCGACCCTGCGCGCGCTGCAGACCGTCCCCATCCTGCGCTCGCGCGCAGCACGGTTGCTCGGGCGGAGGGGGCGTGATAGGCGGCTAGCCGGATTCGGCGGAATGTACGCACTGCGGCGCGAGCTGTATGAGTCTTTGGAGGCGGCGCGCGCGTCGCGGGTGCTGCTGTACGTGACGGGGGACCGGCCCGGGCTGGAGACGCAGCTGGCGCCTGAGATCCTCGACCACTTCATCCACCACCTCGACCTGATCGGGAACGTGCCGCGGCTGTCGCTCGTGCTCCATACGCGCGGGGGGAACACGGTCGTCGCGTGGAGCCTCGTGAACCTGCTCCGCCAGTTCTGCCGGGAGCTGGAAGTCATCGTCCCGGCGCGCGCCCACAGCGCCGGCACGCTGGTGTGCCTGGGCGCCGACGCGATCGTCATGACGAAGCAGGCCACGCTGGGGCCCATCGACCCGGCCGTCAGCACGGCGCTGAACCCGCAGGTTCCGGGCGCGCCGCCCAGCACCCGCGCGACCGTGAGCGTGGAAGACATGAACGGCTTCATCGAGTTCGCCCGGAGCGTAGTGGACGATCCGGCGCGCCTGGCGGACGCCTTCCTCGCGCTTGCCACGTCGGTGCACCCGCTGGTGCTGGGCGCGGCGTTCCGGGCGCGCTCGCAGATCAGGATGCTGGGGGGACGGCTACTGGCGCAGACGGGACAATCGGCGCCGCAGAGCGAGAAGATCCTCAACTTCCTGTGCAGCGAGTCGGGCAGCCACGACTACACGATCCAGCGGCGCGAGGCGGTCGACGATCTGGGGCTGCCGGTGCAGAAGCCCAACCAGACGGAGTACGAGAAAATACGCGCGCTCTTCCACGACGTGCGCGCGGAGCTGTCGTTGTCCGTGCCGTACGAGCCGCGCGTCATCGTGGGGTCGGCCGAGTCGGCGCGCTACGACCTCCCGCGCGCGCTCATCGAGAGCGTCGACGGAGGGTCGCACTGCTACCGCAGCCGCGGTGAAGTCCGACAACAGGTGACGCCGCCGGGGTCGGGGCCGGGGCCGGGAACGGGCGCCACGACGGTGGTCGACCATCGGACATTCGACGGCTGGGTGCACGAAGGGCCCGCCGTGACGGCGCAGGATCACGAGCCGGCCTAGAGGACCAGCTCGGCTGGGTGCACGAAGCGCCCGCCGTGACGGCGCAGGATCACGAGCCGGCGTAGGGGAGCAGCTCGGCGGGGTCGTGCGCGGAGAAGATGGCCACGTCGTCGGGGCGCGTAGCGCGCAGGTCGCGCAGGCGCGACTGGTTGCGCCGGCGCGCGCGCTCGTCCATGGCGACGGTGCGTTGAAAGAGGTCGAGCCCAGGCGGGCACCGGCGCGGGCGGTCGAGCTCGGTGTGGTGGAAGTAGGCGTCGCCGGCGTGGAGCAGCCAGCCGGTGCCGTCCTTGACGGCGACGGCGCTGTGGCCGCGCGTGTGGCCGTGCAGCGGGACCAGCGCGACGTCGGCGGCCACGCCGCGCAGCGGGCGCACCGCGCCCAGGCCGAAGAAGTCGTCCCCCTCGTCCGCGTACGTCTCCCAGCGCGGGCCGTGCGCCCATTGCACGGGTAGGTAGCGGGTCTTTTCCTGCAGGCTGGCGCGCCGCATCGCGGCGTCGTGCTCGGCGGCATGCAGGTGCACGGCGGCCCACGGAAAGTCGACGAGCCCGCCGGCGTGGTCGAGGTCGAGGTGCGTCACCACGATGTGGCGCACGTCCTCGGGGCGGTGGCCCAGCGCCTGCACGCGCGCGTGCGCGGGCTCGGCGGCGTCGAACGCCGGCGCGACGAGCAGGCGGAAGCCGGCGGGGATGCGCCGCGGGTCGCGCACGTCGGCGGCGCCGAAGCCGCTGTCGACGAGCACCAGGCCGTCGCGCTCCGTCTCCAGCAGCAGGCAGTGCGCGACGAATGTCCCGCGCGCCAGCGGCCCGACGTCGGAGCCGATGAGCCGCCCCAGGGGCGGGTGCATGGTGGCGCAGTTGAGATGGTGAACGCGCGGCGAGGGCATGCGCGCAGGCTACTCGACCTGCTCGCCCTCGTAGTAGTCGACCTGGGCAGCGGCCGGGAAGATGGCGCGCACCCAGAGGTCGGCGCGCCCGGTGGGGTCAGGCCCGGCCATCGCGCCGATCTTGTTGGAGTCGGGGTAGCCGACCACCTCGGCACCGCGCAGCGTGGAGAAGCACAGGTAGCGCAGCGGCCCGCCGCCGGTGTTCGCGAGCTGGTGCGCGAGCTCCGGCCCGGTGGGGAAGGTCATGTAATCCCCGGCGCGGACAGGCAGCGTGCGCTCGCCCAGGCGCAGCGAGCCCTCGCCTTCGAGCACGAACAGCGCCTCCTCGTTCACACAGTGGTAGTGGCGGGGGAAGGCAGTGCGGCCGGGCGGCACCTCGTACCAGGTGCAGCCGATGCCCTGGGCGCCGGTGGCCCGGCCGAGGAACTTGGCGGCGAATCCGAAGCGTGTGCCCTTGCTGCGTGAGAAGCCCTCGACCTCGGCGACGTTCACCAGCTGGGGATGGCGGCGTTCCTCCGACATGGTCCTCCTTCACGGGACGACGGGTCCCGCCTAGTCGAGCGATCGCGCGACGACCTCGGACACGTCCAGCACCTGGATCTTGTCCTCCAGTCCGTGGTGCTTGACCGCGTCGCTCATCATCGTCATGCAGAACGGGCACGCCACGCCCACGGCGTCGGGCTGGGTGGCGCGCAGGTCTTCGAAGCGTTTCAGGTTCACGCGCTGCGACACCGGCTCCTCCATCCACATGCGCGCCCCGCCGGCGCCGCAACATAGCGAGTCGGCCCGGTTCAGCGAGGGCTCGGCCACCGTCACGCCGGGCACGGCGCGCAGCGCGTCGCGCGGCGCGTCGAACTCGTCGTTGTAGCGCCCCAGGTAGCACGAGTCGTGAAAGGCGATCTTCGCCGGCGCGGGCGCCGCGCGCTTCCCGTCTCCGTCCCCCGCGCCCGGCGCGGCCGTCTTGCCGGGCTTCAGCCGCCCGTCCTTGACCAGCCGCGCGATGAGCTGGGAGTGGTGCATCACGTCCAGCTCCGCGCCGTAGTCGCGGTACTCGTTCTTCAGCGTGTTGAAGCAGTGCGGGCACGCCGTCACGACCTTCTTCACGCCGTGCCCGTTCAGCACCTCGGCGTTCTGCTTCGCCAGCGTGTCGAACAGGTATTCGTTTCCCGCGCGCCGCGCCGGGTCGCCGGTGCAGCACTCGCGGCAGCCGAGGATGGCGAACTCCACGCCCGCGCGCTTCATGATCTTCGTCAGCGCCTGCGAGACCTTCACGTTGCGGTCGTCGAACGCCCCCGCGCACCCTACCCAGAACAGCCACTCCGGCGCCTTCTCCCCTTCCTTCAGCACCGGCACGTCCAGCCCCTGCGCCCAGTCTTCGCGCTTGTCGTACCCGACGCCCCACGGGTTGGAGTTGTTCTCCATCCCTTTGAACACGCCGGTCAGCTCCTTGGGGAACTCCGACGCCGTCATCACCTGGTAGCGGCGCAGGTCGACGATGAGGTCGACGTACTCGATGTGCACCGGACAGGCGTGCTCGCAGGCGCGGCAGGTGTTGCAAGCCCAGATGATGTCGGGCGGCAGCCACGGCCCCTCCACCGCGGGCGACCCGGCCAGCTGCAGCACGTCCGGCACGATCGGCGCGTTGAGCGGATGGTCCTCGCCCAGCGGCGGCCCGCCGCGCGCCGCGGCGATGGCGTCGTCGCCGTGCTCGTACAGATGATTGCGCAGCGCCATCGTCAGGTGCTTGGGGCTGAGCGGCTTGGTCGTCTTCGTCGCGGGGCAGTTGTCGGAGCAACGCCCGCACTCCGTGCAGGTGTACCAATCGAGGGCGTTCTTCCAGGTGAAGTCGAGCACCTTGCTGCGCCCGAAGGACTCGGCGCCCTCCTCCTCGAAGTTCAGCCGCGCGAGCCGCCCGGGCGGATCGGTGGCGCGGAAGAAGATGTTGGGCAACGAGGCGATGACGTGGAAGTGCTTGGAGCGCGGCAGCAGGTTCAGGAAGGCGAGCACCGTCACCATGTGCGTCCACCAGCACACGCCGCGCACGCCCTGCAGCGCCTCCACGGACAGCCCGCCCATCGCCCTGGCCACCACCGCGCCGTTCACCGACCACCATGCGAGCCCGACGCCGTGCAGCCGGTGCGTGGCGCCGTCGATGAGCAGGTCGGTCACCATGAGCGTGCCGATCATGCCGAGGATGAGCAGCGCTTCGCTGCTGAGCGTCAAGCGGGCCGGCTTGACGACCAGCCGGTTCAGCGCCGCCGCCACCACGGCCACCAGCACCGCCAGCACGAAGAAGTCCTTCGCCAGCAGGTAGGCCTTGCCGAGGAAGGTCTCGGGGTCGAGCAGCGGCAGATGGAAGTCCGCGACGAAGCCGCGCGCCGCCAGCATCGTGGTCTGGGCGCCGAGCACGATGAACCCCCAGAAGATGAAGACGTGCGCGACGCCCACCAGCGCGTAGCGCTTGCGCGGCATGCGCCCCTGCGCGAAGCCGTCGCGCAGCAGCGCCTTCAGCCGGGTGGGCCACTCGTGAAAGCGGTCGTCCTTGCCCTGCATCACCCACAGCAGCGACCAGCGCCGCTCGGCGATGAGCGCGAACATCGCCACAAACGCCACCAGCACGAAGCCCCAGATCACCGTGCCGGCCGCCCCCAGCCCGATCTCGGAGAAGGTCTGCATGCCGCACAGATGCCGCGACGCGCGCCGCCAAGTCAAGGCGACCGGCCTCCGGCGCGTCCGTGCCTGAACACTGAGTGACCGGGCGGCGCGGCTGTGGCATAGGGGTCGCGGGAGGGTGCCGTCATGCTCGAAGCCGTCCGGGTCCCCAAGCAGTTCGAGCCCGTGTTCGAGCGCGCGCAGGAGTACGTTCGGCGTTACTTCGCCGAGCGCAAGGAGCGCCCGTCAGAGGGGACCATCGAGATACTGGGGCAGCGCTACATCCTGGTGCGCGCCGCCTCGATGTCGGTGGAGTTCTTCGCCCTCATCCGCAACCTGTATGCCGACAAGCCGACCGACGAGGCGGCAGGCGTGGCGCGCAGCCTGCTGTTCGACATCGCCCACGCGCTGGGCGTCGCCGACGCGCGCGCGTTCCACGCGCGGCTCGACCTGAAAGACCCCGTCGAGAAGATGTCGGTGGGGCCGCTGCATTTCGCCCACGCCGGCTGGGCATTCGTCGACATCCACGCCGAGTCGCGCCCGTCGCCCGACCAGGACTACTACCTCATCTACGACCATCCCTATTCGTTCGAGTCGGACTCGTGGATGCGCGCCGGCGAGAAGGTCGACTTCCCCGTCTGCGTCATGAATGCCGGCTACTCGTCGGGGTGGTGTGAGGCGAGCTTCGGCCTGACGCTGGTGGCGAGCGAGATCCTCTGCAAGGCCAAGGGCGACGAGCACTGCCGCTTCATCATGGCGCCGCCCGACCGCATCGAGGGGCACATCGACAGCTACCGGCAGAGCGACGCGCGCGTGGCGCGGCATGTGACGCGCTACGAGATTCCCGGGTTCTTCGCCCGCAAGAAGGTCGAGGACGAGCTGCGCGAGCGCGAGGAGCAGTACCGCAGCGTGTTCGAGTCGGCCACCGACGCGTTCTTCGTCTGCGACGTGTCCGGAGACATCGTGGAGGTGAGCCCCGCCGGCTGCACGATGTTCGGCGCGCCGCGCGCGGCGCTGCTGGGGCGGTCGTTGCGCGGACTGTTGCGCCCGGCGTCGCTGTTCGACGATCTGCGCGCGTGGATCGGGACCACCGGAAAGTTCCGCGCCGAGGGAAGCGGCGTGGCCGCCGGCGGCAACGACTTCGAGGTGGAGATCCACGGCGTGGCCTTCAGCTACCGCAAGCAGCCGCACGTGCTCGCGGTCATCCGCAACATCGCCGAGCGCAAGCGCATGGAGGAGGCGCTTTTCCTGTCGCGGAATCTGGAGTCTATCGGCGTGCTGGCGGGTGGCATCGCCCACGACTTCAACAACCTCCTAACGGTCATCATGGGGAACCTGTCGCTGGCGCGGCTGTCGGTGCCGGCGGAGGGCGAGGCGGCGCGGCTGCTGGGGCAGTCGGAGCGGGCGGCGGCGCGGGCGCGCGACCTGACGATGCAACTCTTGACCTTCTCGCGCGGCGGCGCGCCCATCAAGGAGCTGACGGCGCTGGGGGACGTCCTGCGCGAGTCCGCCACCTTGGTGCTGCGCGGGTCCCGCGTCCGCCCGGTGTTCGACCTGCCGCCCGAGCTGTGGCCGGCCAGCGTGGACCGCGGACAGCTCGGTCAGGTGGTAGCGAACCTCGTCATCAACGCCGACCAGGCGATGCCGGACGGCGGAGTGGTGACCGTAGCGGCGCGCAACGTGGCGCCGGGGGACGCGTCGCTGAGCCCGGTGCCCTTGCCGCGCGGCCACTACGTGCGCGTGGACGTGAAGGACGAAGGCGTGGGCATCCCGCCGGAGCAGATCGAGCGCGTGTTCGACCCGTACTTCACCACGCGGCAGGGCGGCACCGGGCTGGGGCTGGCGACCACCTACTCGATTGTCCGGCGGCACAACGGCCACGTGGCGCTGACGTCGGCACCGGGGCGCGGGGCGACGTTCAGCGTGTGGTTGCCGGCCGTGCCGGGCGCGGCGGTGGCGGCGTCGGCGCAGCCGGATCGCGCGCTGCTGCGCGGCGCGGGGCGCGTGCTGGTCATGGACGACGACGCCATGGTACGGGAGCTGCTGGCCTCGATGCTGCGCGAGCTCGGGTACACGGCGGCGGCGGCGCGCGACGGTGGCGAGGCGGTGGCGGCGTGGCTGGCGGCGCGCGAGGCGGGGACGCCCTTCGACGCGGTGGTGATGGACCTGACGATCCCCGGGGGCATGGGCGGGCTGGAGGCGTTGCAGCGCATGCGCACGATCGACCCGGGCGTGAAGGCGATTGTCTCGAGCGGCTACTCGAATGACCCGGTGATGGCGAGCTACCGGACCCACGGATTCGCCGGGGTGATGGCGAAGCCCTACTCGGTGCGCGAAGTCGGGCAGATCCTGCAGCAGGCGCTGGCGCGGTGAACCTGCCCAAGGCGCTGGCGGCGCTACGCCACCGAGATTTCCGTATCTACTGGGTCGGGCAGGCGGTGTCGCTGGTCGGGACCTGGATGCAGCAGATGGCGCAAGGGTGGGTGGTCACGGGGCTAAGCAAGGACGCCTTCGTGCTGGGCGGACTGGCGGTCGCGGGGTCGCTGCCCATTCTGCTCTTGTCGATGCGTGCCGGCGTCATGGCCGACAAGATGGACAAGCGGAGCATCTTGATCGTGACGCAGGCGGGGCTGATGCTGCTGGCGTTCGCGTTCGCGGCGCTGCTGTTCTCGGGGCGCCTCGCGCTGTGGCACGTGTTCGTGATGGCGGCGCTCTTGGGCGTGGTCACGGCCTTCGACCTGCCGGCGGCGCAGGCGCTGCCGCCCGAGCTGGTGGACCCGCCCGACATCCCCAACGCCGTGGCGCTGATGCAGCAGATTTTCCACGGGGCGCGGCTGGTGGGGCCGGCGGTGGCGGGTGTGCTGATGGCGCGCTTCGGCAACGGGGCGGCGTTCGTCGGCAACGGC
>DASYRF010000050.1:0-6324 GCA_036004705.1 Myxococcota bacterium | reverse complement strand
CGCCCACGTTCTTCATCAACGGCCGAATGTTCACCGGCGCGCGTCCGCTGGACGCGTTCAAGACGGCGGTCGACGCCGCCAAGGCGGAGGCCGCCGAGGTCTCGGTGCGCTGCAGCGCCGCGCCCGGCCCACCCCTCTACGCCGCCATCACGGCGCGCGGGCGCACCGACGCCCCGCCGCCGGTCGCCGCCGCACCGCCGCCGCCCGCCGCGCCCGCCGCTGACGCCGTCTACGACGTGCCCGTCGGAAAGTCGCCGGTACGCGGCCCCAAGGACGCGCTGGTCACGCTGGTGATGTTCACCGACTTCCAGTGCCCGTTCTGCCGCAAGGCCATGGACGTCATCGCCGAGATCCGCACCAGCTACGGGGACGACGTGCGGCTCGTCTTCAAGCACATGCCGCTGACGTTCCACAAAGACGCGCGCCTCGCCGCCATCGCTTCCGTCGCCGCCGGGCGCATGGGCAAGTTCTGGGAGTACCACGACCAGCTGTGGGCGGCGGCCGGCACGTCGCTGGGCCGCGACGACCTGCTGCGCTACGCCGAGACGCTGCACCTCGACGCGGCCCGCTTCACCGCCGCGCTCGACGACCCCGCCGTCGCCTTCTATGTCGACGACGACGTCGCCCTCGCCACGCGTCTCGGCGTCACCGGCACGCCCACGTTCTTCGTCAACGGCAAGAAGCTCGTCGGCGCCTTGCCCTACGACGCCTTCAAGACCGCCGTCGACGAGGCACTCGCCCGCGCCGCCGACCTGATCAAGACCGGCGTGGCCCGCGCCAGCGTCTACGAAGTCATCCGCAAGACCGCTTCGGTTCACTAGTACGATGGCACCGGCCCTGCGGCGTGCGCCTCGCAAGGGCCCGCGGGCACCGATCCGGCATCGTGCAAGGTCGCTGCCGCCAGGTACCTGATCTGCCGAGGACGCCCCGCCGGCGCCCTGGCATGGCGCGTGCTTTGGGAGGTGGCGATGGCCATGACCATGACATCCGGGTTGGCGGCCCTGCTGTTCGGTTCGCTCGTCGTGGCGGCGCGCGGCGGCGCAGCGACCCCTGGCGTGCCCGCGGTGGACGCGCCGAAGGCGCCCGCGCCGGCGGCGGAGTCCGCGCCCGCGTCCATGCCCGCCGTGGGAGCGCCCGGGCCGACAGCGGCACCGGAGTCGGCCCCCGCCGGCGCGCCGGCTGCGCCCGCCGCGCCCACGGGCCTGTCGCTCGGCCCGCTCCGGGTCCACGGTTTCGTGGACGCGTATTACGACTTCAACTTCAACCAACCGGCCAACGGCGAGAACTTCTTCCCCGGCGTCGGCTCGACCCCGAAGCGGCACGACCAGATCGGGCTCAACCTGGCGGCCCTCGAGCTCCTCGTGGATCCCAAGCCGGTCGGCGCGCACCTCGTGCTCTACGCCGGCAGCAGCACGGACGTGATCCACGCCGGCGAGCCCGCCGGCGGAGTCGGGTCGGGGGCCGATCTCTGGCGGTTCATCGGCATCGCCACGGTCAGCGCCGTGGCCCCGCTGGGGCGCGGGCTGCTCTTCGAGCTCGGCATCCAGCCCTGCCACGCCGGCCTCGAGTCCTTCTGGACAAAGGATAACTGGAACTACACGCACTCTTGGATGGCCGAGCTGTCGCCCTACTATCAGACCGGGCTCAAGACCGCCTACGCCATCACGGATCACCTGTCGGTGTCCGCGCACGTCATGAACGGTTGGCAGATCATCGGCGAGAACAACGCCGGGAAGACGTTCGGCACGCAGCTCGCCTGGTCGTCGGACCTCGTTTCGGCCTCCTGGAACACCCTCTTCGGCCCCGAGCTGCCCGGCGACGCCGCGCACTGGCGCGTCTTCGACGATTTCGTGCTGAGCGTGCACCCGCTCGACTGGCTGGCGTTCGCCGCCACGTTCGACTTCGCCTGGCAGGATCAGCCCGTGGGAGACGACGCCTGGTGGTGGGCCGGAGCCGTCTACGCGCGCGTCTCGCCCAGGCCGTGGGGCGCCCTCGCCGTGCGCGCCGAGTACTTCGACGACCGCGACGGCGCCATCAGCGGCACCGCGCAGCGGCTCCTTGAAGGAACCGTCACCGTGGAGCTCCGGCCCTGGGAGCACCTCATCTTGAAGGTGGAGGGCCGCTACGACCACTCCACCGCGCCCGTCTTCTTCTCGGACCGGCTCGACGCGGCCGGCGTGCCGGAGCTCGTGCAGAACCAGGGCCTCGTCACACTCGGCGCCGTGGCGATCCTGTAAGGACCTGACGCATGGAAGCCATCGAGCTTCGGGCCGAGCACCCCGCACACCGCGAGGGCCTGAAACAGTACCTCGCCGCGCACCTCGCGCTCGAGCGCGCGACGACGCGGCGCGCGCTGCTGGCGCACCTGACCGCACTGGCGGGGATCCCCGTCTGGACGTGCTTGCTGGTGCCGGTGTCGCACGGGTGGCGCGTCTTCGCGGTGTGGGCGTTCGCCGCGGCGCTGGCGGCGCTGGTGGCGGCGCTCGCGTCCGAGTCGAGCTACCGGGCCGGGGTGCGCGACGCCGAGCGCCAGGCGCCGGTCCGCCGCGTCGAGAGCGAATGAGGAGCTTTCCATGCGCGACCTGATCCTGGTCGTGATCACGTTCGCGTTCTTTGGCGCGAGCTGGCTGTACGTCCGAGCCTGCAATCGCTTGTGAGGCGCTCATGAGCTTCGAGAACATCGTCGGGGGCGTCCTGGCGCTGGCGCTCGCCGCGTACCTCGTCTGCGCGCTCGTGACCCGACCGCGCTAATTCAGGACGAGCGATATCCGCCAGGTCGCGCGGACGTCGACGCTCCCGTCGAGCTCGCGTACCTTCTCGAAGATCTCCTTAAGCAGCGCCGTCGCCTTGCCGGGGAAGCCGTCGCGCACGCACGCCGGCCACTTCGCCTTCTTGGCGTCCGTGTCGCGGAAGAGCCAGCTCCCCTCGTTGTACTCGTACATGACGGTCACGAGCACGGCGGTCGGTTTGCCCGTTCCGCAGTGGAACGGCTCCGTCGCCACCGCTTCGTTCCATTTGGCGGCGAACACCGCGCCGATGAACTTGGTCCCCACGCTGCACCCGACCGGCCCGCCGTCCGTCTCGCAGGCGACCGGCACCATCTTCGACACCGTGACGTTGCGCTCGTCCGCGCCTGCGCTCGCCGCCAGCGAGACGAGCGCGACCGCCACCGTGACAGCGATCCCCATGCGCTTCATGAAGCCTCCTCCATCACGCCGCGTGTGCCTGTGGCGAATGGGCCACTCGCCTAGTACCAGTTTGTACTATGCGCCGCCAAGCGGTGGATCGGGCTTGGGTTTGCGCGTGGCACGGGCCTTGTATCTGCGGCGCTTCAAGGAGCGAACCCATGAAAGCGCGCGTGTCGTACCTGCCGGTGGTGCTCGGGCCGATCGTCGTCGGAACACTCGTCGTCGCGGGCTTTTCGCTCGCGGCCAAGATCGCCGACCGGGCCGTGCCGGGCGGCGGCGGCGGAGCAGGCGCGCCCGCGCGCACGGCGCCGGGTCGTGTGATGCCGTCGCGCACCGACGTCCCGGCGGAGATCCCGCTCGACGGGTCGTCGGTGGCGAAGCTCGTCGGCGTGAGCGACACGGGCGAGAAGGTCCTGGAGTTCCCGCTGGAGCACACGACGGTGACGGCGGACGTGACGGGGAATGTGGCGCGCGTGGAGCTGCAGCAGGTCTTCAAGAACCCGCTGACGGCGCGCCTCGAGGCGATCTACCAATTTCCGCTGCCGGAGAACGCCGCGGTGACCGACATGTTCTTCCGCATCGGGCGCCGCATCGTCTACAGCGAGGTGCGCGAGCGCGCCGAGGCGCGCGCCGTGTACGAGGAGGCGAAGGCCGCCGGCAAGGCGGCGGCGCTCACCGAGGAGGAGCGCCCGAACCTCTTCACGCAGTCCGTCGCCAACATCCCGCCGGGCGAGACCATCGTCGTGACGCTGCGCTACGTGCACGAGGTGCCGTTCAGCGACGGCCACTACCACTACGTGTTCCCCATGACGATCGGCCCGCGCTACGTGCCGGGCGGCGGCGCGCCGCTGGCCGACGGCGCGGACGTGCCGACGCTGGCGTCGACCACGCCAGCGGCGCTCCCGGGCACGTCGCCCGTCCCCACGCCCGCGGGCGCCACGGCGCGCGTGCCTGACGCGGCGCGCATCACGCCGCCGGTCATGGCCCCCGGCTGGCGCAGCGCGCACGAGGTCGACGTCACCGTGCGCCTGCATCCGGGCGCCGCGTTCACGGAGCTCGCGTCGATCAACCACGCGGTCGACACGAGCGCCGACAAGGGCGCCACGCTGGTGACGCTCGCCGACACCCCGGAAGACCGCCTCCCCAACCGCGACCTGGTGCTGGAGTACCGCCCGACCGGCGGCGTCCCCGAGCCGTTCCTGCTGTCGGAGGTGGAGAAGGGCGACCGCTACGTGATGCTCTTCCTGCAGCCGCCCACCGACGTCACCGCCGAGATGGTCCGCGCCAAGGAGATGGTGTTCTTGATCGACGTCTCCGGGTCGATGTCGGGCGAGCCGGTCGAGACCGCCAAGGAGCTGGTGCGCCGCTCGCTGACCGCGCTCGGCCCCGACGACACGTTCCAGATCGTCGCGTTCGCCGGCGAAGCGCTGCCGCTGGAGCCGGCCCCGCTCCCGAACACGCCCGCCAACGTGAAGCGCGGGCTCGACGACCTGGGAAAGCTCTTCGGCGGCGGCGGCACGGAGATGCTGGCCGGCATCCGCGCCGCCCTCGACCCGCCGGCCGACCCGTCGCGCCTGCGCATGGTGGTCCTCTTCACCGACGGGTGGATCGGCGACGAGCGCGAGATCATCGACGCCGTCGAGGCGCGCCGCGGCGAGACGCGCGTGTTCGGGTTCGGCATCGGCGACGCGCCCAACCGCTACCTGCTGGAGGGCGTGGCGGCGGCCGGGCGCGGCGTGGCCGACTACGTGGCGCTCGGCGAGGACGCCGACACCGCCGTGGCGCGCCTCTACTCGCGGCTCGACCGGCCGCTCTTGACCGACATCGACCTCGCCTGGGAGGGCAAAGCCCCGGCCGAGGCCTACCCGGCGCGCACGCCCGACCTCTTTGCCGGGCAGCCGCTGGTCATCGCCGCGAAGCTGGCGCCGGGCGCCGACGCCCCCACCGCCGTGACGGTGAAGGGCAAGCTCGGCCGCAAGCCTTACGCGCGGCGCGTGGCGGTGGACCTCGCCGGCGCCGCCGGCACGCCGGTGCTGGGCACGCTTTGGGCGCGCCGCAAGATCACCGACCTGGTCGCCGCCGACACCTACGAGGGCGAGGGCAAGCACAAGGTCGAGATCGTCGCGCTGGGCATCAAGTTCAAGATGGTCACGCGCTTCACCAGCCTGGTGGCCGTGGAGCGGATGCTGCGCGCCGACGTCGACCTGCCCCTGACGACCGTGCTCATCCCCGGCGAGCTGCCGGAGGGAACGAGCTACGAGGGCATCTTCGGCGCCGACGGCGACGGGAAGGGCGCGGGCGACGGCGCGGACGTCACGCCGATGCGCGTGAAGCCCGGCGATCCCGAGATCCGGATCGACGGCCCTCGCGACGCGCGCGTGACCGTGAGCCTGCCTTGGGCCGCCGGCCCGTTGACGGCGGTGTGGGACGACGGGCGCGGCCAGTGGGTCGCGCGCTTCCTGGTGCCGGCGGCGTGGCCCGACGGTGCTTACGGGCTGGCCGTGCGCGTCGAGCTGAAGGACGGGCGCGTGGAAGAGCGCACCGCCACGGTGAAGGTCGACACCTCGGCGGCGGCGGTGGCGGTGGTGTCCTCGCCCGACGCGCTGCACGCCGGTGAGACCGTGACGCTGGGCTTCAAGCCGGCCGTCGGGCTCGGGCGCATGGCGTCGGCGATGGCCGCCGCGGGCGGCGCGCGCGCCGCGCTGGAGGCGCTGAAGTCGCTCTCCGAGGTCAAGGAGATGCTGGTGGCGGCGCCGTGGGGTGAGGTAGCGCTGGCGGCGATGGACCCGGCGACGGGCGTCTACCACGCCGCGCTGCACGTACCGGCGGGCACGCCCGCCGGCGCCGTGCTCCTGGAGGTCGTCGCCTCGGACGCGGCGGGGAACGTCTCGCGCCGCACGCTCACGCTCGACGTGGTGGAGGAGGGTTCCCATGCTGCGACGCTCTCTGCCGTGGTCGGTTCCGGCGCTCCTCGCGGGCTGTTCAGCACTCTGCTGGTGGGGCTGGCGCTGGTCGGGGTTGTCGCCGTCCGATCTCGCGCACGTGCCCGTACCGGTGCTGACTGAGGCGCACGCCGCCGCGCTCCCCGCGCTCGACCTGCCGGTGCTGAGCGCCGGCGGGACGCTGCGGGTGGCGA
>DASYRF010000049.1:0-26737 GCA_036004705.1 Myxococcota bacterium | reverse complement strand
GCGCGTCGCCCGGGGGCACGCCGACCTTGTCGCCAATCCCACCGCCGGCGACGCCGACGCCCTCGCCAGTGCCGGCCGCGGCGCCGCGGGTCGTGCTGGCGCTGACCGACGCCACGTGGGCCGAGCAGATCCAGCGCGCCGCCGCGATCCACCAGAACCTCCTGGTGGAGCGCGTCGGGCCGACGGACGCGCTGGCCGCTGCGCAGCGCGCCGGGCCCGGACTCTTGCTCCTGGACCTGGACGCCGCCGCCGCCGAGGCGCCCGCCATCATCCACGCCTGGAAGGAAGGGCCCGACGCCCGCAACCGCGCCGTGCTCGTGACCGCCGCCATCGGCGACGCGCAGGGGCTGGTCGAGGCGCGCAACCTCGGCGCCCAGGCGTTCGTGCGCGCCGGCAAGGCCGCCATCCTGGTGGTCGCGCAGATCCGCTTCCACATCCAGCTCAGCGGCATGCTCGGCGACTGATGTCGGTGCAGCCCTCCGCAGCGCCGCCCGCGCCCGGCGACACGGTGCCGCCGCTCGGCGCCGGCGTGCACGCCCCGCCCGACGTGCCCACGCTCGCGGGCATGTGGCGCGCCATGGTGCTGGCGCGCACGTTCGAGGACCGCGTCGTGGCGCTCTACCGGCAGAACCGCGTGACGGGCGGCGTGTACACCGGCACCGGCAACGAGGCCACGTCGGTGGCGACAGCCTGGCCGCTCGCGCCCGAAGACGTGATCCTCCCGCTGCATCGCGACCTCGGCGCCCACTTCGTGCGCGGCCACACGCCGCGCGACGTGATGGCGCAGGTGCTGAAGCGCGCCGCCGCGCAGACCGGCGGCAAGGACACCGGCCTGCACCTCGGCAAGCCCGGGTCGAACATCGTGGGCATGATCTCGCACCTCGGCCACATGATCCCGGTGGCCGCCGGCGTGGCGCTGGCGGAGCGTTACCGCGGCACGCGCGGCGTGGCGGTGACCTACATCGGCGACGGCGGCACCTCGACGGGCGATTTCCACGAAGCGCTCAACTTCGCCGCCGTGGCGCGCCTGCCGCTGGTCTGCGTCGTCGAGAACAACCAGTGGGCCTACTCCACGCCGAACCAGCTGGAGTTCGCCTGCGCGCGCCTGAGCGACCGCGCCGCCGGCTACGGGATGGCGGGCGAGACGGTCGACGGCACCGACGCCATCCAGGTGTACGACGCGATGGTGCGCGCGCTGGATCGCGCGCGCGGCGGCGGCGGGCCGACGCTGCTGGAGAGCGTGACGTTCCGCATGCGCGGCCACGCGGAGCACGACGACATGAAGTACGTGCCCCCCGAGATGGTCGCCTACTGGGCGGCGCGCGACCCGATCGATCGGCTGGAGCGGCACCTCGATGCCATGGGCGGGCTGGACGCCGACGAGGCGGCGCGCGGGCGCGCCGACGCGGCCGCCGCGGTGGACGACGCCGTGACCTGGGCCGAGGCCCTGCCCGCGCCGCGCGGACCCGAGGCGGAGGAGGGCGTGTTCGCCTACTGGGAGCCGCGCTGGACGGCGCCGCGCCGTGGCTGACGACGATGACGGGCGAGCCGGTCACGTACGTGGAGGCCATCCGTCTCGCCCTGCAGGACGAGATGCGCCGCGACGAGCGCGTCTTCTGCCTGGGCGAGGACATCGGCCAGTACGGCGGCGCGTTCAAGGTCACGAAGGGCTTCCTGGACGAGTTCGGCGCGCGGCGCGTCGTCGACACCCCCATCTCGGAGTCGCTCATCGTGGGCGCCGCCATCGGCGCGGCGATCCGCGGGCTGAGGCCGGTGGCCGAGATGCAGTTCGCCGACTTCGTGACGTGCGGCTTCTCGCAGCTGGTCGTGAACGCCGCTACGTTCCACTACCGCCTCGGGCAGAGCGTGCCGCTCGTCGTGCGCCTCCCCAGCGGCGGGGGCGTCGGCGGCGGCCCCTACCATTCGCGCAACCCCGAGGCGTGGTTCGCGCAGTCGCCGGGCGTGAAGGTGCTGGCGCCCGCCACCGCCGCGGACGCGTTCGGGCTGATGAAGGCGGCCATCCGCGACCCCGACCCGGTCGTTTACCTGGAGCAGAAGTTCCTCTACCGGCGCGAGAAGGGAACGCTCCCGCTGGGGCCGGACGGCGACCACGTCGTGCCGATCGGCTCCGCCGCCGTGCGGCGCGACGGAACGCAGGCGACCGTGCTCAGCTATGCGAACGGCGTGGGGATGGCGCTGGAGGCCGCCGCGCGCGCCGCGGCCGAAGACGGCCTCTCCGTCGAGGTCGTGGACCTGCGCTCGCTCGTCCCGCTCGACCGCGAGACCGTGATCGCCTCGGCGCGCAAGACCGGCCGCGTGCTGATCGTGCACGAGGCGACGCTGACGGCCGGCTTCGGCGCGGAGCTGGCCGCGCTCGTCGCCGACGAGTGCTTCGAGTGGCTCGACGCGCCCGTCTGGCGCGTGGCGGCGCCCGACGCCCCCACGCCCGCCGAGAAGAACCTCGAGGACCATTTCCGCCCGAACGCCGCGAAGGTGCTCGGCGCGCTCCGCGCCCTGTGTGCCTACTAGCCCATCACGAGGAGGCTGCGTCATGCCCACGAAGGCGACGTTCTACTGGAAGGCGACGTGAACGACGTGCCGCAACGCAAGAAGTTTCTTGCGCGAGAAGAAGCTCGAAGCCGATGAAGTGAACTACGCGCGCACCGGCCTGGACGCCGCGACCGTGCAATCGCTCGTCTCCGCCGCCGGCGGCGTCGCCGCCGTGATCAACAAGCGTCACGAGCTCGCCAAGAAGAACGGCTGGGACCTGAGTCCTCCCCGCCCCGCCGACTTCGCCGCCGCCGTGGCCAAGGAGCCGAACCTCCTGCGCCGCCCGATCCTCCTCGTCGGCAAGAAGGTGCTGGTGGGCTTCGACCGCGACGCGTACGCCAAGCTCTAGTAGCGGGCTGCCGAAGCGCGCGCGCCCCGCGTTTCTCCACGCCGCCGCGGCGCACCACCGTGCCGGCGCCGAACGCGAAGGGCCGCCAGCACGGCGAGCGCGAACGGCGCCACGGCCGCGCCCGACGGCGCGTCCGCGCGCGCGCCGGCAACGCGGCAGCCGCATCCGCGGCCGCCCCCCGAGCCGCCCGCGCCGGCGTCGGCGCCCCCGTCCGTGACCGCGCCGCCGTCGGACGCCGGAAGGGGCGGGGGCGCAGGCCGCGCGCGCAGCGAGACGTTCAGGCGCCCGTCGTCCGTGGCGGCGAGCCAGCGGCCCATCCAGTAGGCGCCGTGGAAGTCGCCGGCCGGGTTCAGGCGCGTGCCGCCGCCGCCGTTGACGGCGTGCGGGTCCTGGCGCCACTCGAAGTTGTCGGGCGGGCGTATGCGCATGGGCACCGCGTCCACGGCCACGAGCCCGCCGCCGCGGCCGGGCACGGGGGAGAGCGCGATGGGCGTCCCGTCGATGCCGATGCACGAGAGCGCGGCCTCCTCGGCGGCGTCGCAGTTCTGCACGTCGACGTTCCACCAGGGCGCGGCGGGGAACTCGGACAACGTGGCCAGCGCGTCGGCACGGGCGTCCAGGCCGTCGGCGTCGCCGAGCGCGCCGCCGTCGCGGAAGGCGGCGTAGACGAAATCGAAGAACGACTGCCCGAGCTCGTCGGCGTCGCGCGCCAGGCCGGGCGCGTAGAGCTGCTCCTCCAGGACGCGGCGCGCGTCGGCGCCCACCGCGTCCTCGGGCTCGTAGCGCAACAGGCCGTAGGCGGCGACAAACGCCATGTTCACGTTCGAGAAGTTCGTGTCGTTGCCGGTGTACATGAAGCGCAGCGTCGCCTCGGCGACGTCGAGGTAGCGCCGCGCCCCGACCAGCTCGTCGTAGTAGAAGCGCCCGATCGCCTCGTCGCCGCTCACCTGGTAGAGCGTGCGCATCACGCCGAGCGCCATCCAGGCGTTGAAGCCGTTCGTGGGGTTGGCGAACACCACGCCGGGCGTCACTTCCTCGGCGCTGAGGTCGTGGAAGCTGGTCACGCGCCCGTCGGCGTCCTGCAGCACGAGGTCGGCGGTGACGCCGGGCGCGACCTCCACGCGCTCCATCAAGCGCGCGCCGATGGCGCCGGCATCGGCGGCGAGGCGATCGACGAGCGTCGCTGGAATCGTCGGATCGCCGGCGACGACGTCGTACACGGCGCCGAGGGCGAAGACGTAGCCGTCGATCTGGTCCTTCGAGGTGTCGTCGAGCCAGACGAGGAAGGGCAGCGTGCCGGAGACGTCGGCGCGCCACGTGGGCGCCTTGTCGGGCGGCAGCGGATTGCCGGCGCCGTCGAACAGCGGCGTCAGCGCGGGCGGCACGCCGGGCGGGGGCGGCTCGCCGGGCGCAGAGGTCACGCGCCGCAGCCCGCGAGCGACGAGCCCCGGCGTGCCGGTGACGGCGGTGTACCAGTGCAAGCCGTCCATCGCGCGCAGCAGCTCGGCGCGGGCGGCGTCCACGTCGGCGGCCGGCGCGCCGCCGTCGCGCAGCACGCCGTAGCGAAAGGCGTCGCCGGCGGCCTGGACGCCGCCGAACATGCCGAGATCGCCGTACTCGTCGTAGTCGTCGACGGCCTCGTAGGCGTGCACGCCGGAGAAAACGAAGAGGTCGGTGGCGCCGGACGCGGCGAACGTGTCGAGCAGCGCGCGGTCGGCCGGGTCGGAGACGTCGGCTTCCAGTCCCCAACCGAGCGGCACGGCGAAGACGGCGTGGATGAAGCGGTCGTGCGCATCGGCCTTGGCGAGCAGCGCGGCGTCGTGGCCGGACTCGCCGGGCGCGGGAACGAGCGTGTCGGCGCGCGCGGCGCCGGGGGCGGCGAGCGCGAGGGCGGCGGCGAGGGCCGCGCCCGCGAACGGACGCAAAGAGGATTCCATCCGGCTCCGTTAGCGCGGCGGCGCCCGCACGGCAACTGCGGCGGGCCGCGCGCGTTATTCGCCGGGATAATGAAGCGCGACGAAGCCGGCGCGGCCGAGGAGGTCGACCTTCACCGTCACGAGCACGTCGCCGTGGCGCGCCGCCTCCTCGAGCGCCGGGCCGCGGTGCTCGGGCACATAGTACTGCTCGATGCCGTACGTGAGCGTGCAGCCTGCCTCGGGCGCGCAGCGATCCACGACGCCGGCCACGAACGGACGCGACGCGTCCTGCAGCGGGCGCTCGGCGGCGAGCCGCACCGCCCGCCAGGTGCCGTCGCCCGCTTCCTCCAGCACCACGAAGGCGGCGGCGCCGGCGGGCAGGTCCCAACGGTCGGCGTCCACGCCGTCCTCGGGCCGCAGCGTGGAGAGCGCGTAGCGGAGCGCCACGTAGTCCCCCATGAAGAGCGAGCGCGGGTCGACCGGCACGGTGCGCAGAACGACCGTCGGACCTGCGGTCACGAAGATGGAGCCCTTCCAGGCGACGAGGCCGACCAGCGCCACGATCTGTACGGCGGCCGCCACCAGGAACCGGCGCCCCGACACCGGATGCGGCGCGCCCGCCGGCGGCACGGGCGCGACCGAAGCGGCGGGCGGCGGAAGCGGCGCAGCGGGGCCGGCGGGCGGCGGCGGCGCGGCGGGCGGCGGCGCCGAATTAGAGCCGGGCGCGGCGGGAGGCAGGGGCGTGCTCATGCGACCACCGGCCCTCCTGGCTGGCGCAGCCGCAGCCGCGCCGCCACGTAGACGCCGCCCAGGAGCAACAGCCCCACGCCCAGGAAGAACGCGGAACGCGGCATGAGGTCGAAGAACAGGTCGAAGTAACGGCTCAGCACCTGCACGGCGAAGGCGGCCAGCGCGGCGTACTGCACCGCGGCGAATCCGCGCCGCACGGCCACGGCGACGAGGGCGCACACGAGCGCCACCAGCATGAGGTTGTTCGTCACGGTGACGGCGACCACGGCGCGGGGGCCGACCACCAGCGCCGTGGCGGCGAGCCATACCGCCAGCACGACGCCAGCGCCCGCCTCGGCACGCCGCCCGCGCCACCAGGCCACCGCGCCGACCGCCGCGCCGCCTCCCACCACCAGCGCCGCCGCGCCCCAGCGCTGCGCCGCGCTTGGCCCCGCGCCGGACGCGCCCGCGACCTCGCGCACCACGTCGCCGAACGTCAACACGGCCATGCCGCCCAGCGCGGCCAGTGCGCCGAGCAGGCGCCACGCCGCGGCGTGCTCGCGCCAGTGCCCGGCGGCGGCGCTTTCGTGCAACGCCGCGCCCAGCCAGACCAGCGCGCCGAGCGCCGGGAAAACCACCAGCGCCGCCTCGTCCAGGAGCGGCACGAGCTGCACCGCGGCGCCGACCAGCGCGCCCACCAGCGCCGCCGCCACCGCGGCGCGCGAGCGCACGGCGTAGGCCATCGCCGCCGCCGGCGCGTAGGCCACCGCCCACAGCCAGCTCGCACGCTCGGTGTCGCTCGTCTCCCAGCAGGCGTACAAGGTCAGCGTCGCCAGGGACAATACTGTCAGACTGTGCGAGCGCGTCGCCCACGCCAGCGGCAGCACGCCCAGCCCCCACAGCAGCGCGCCGTTGGGCTGGTGGTCGCTGATGTGGAAGATCTGCGCGATGAGCCAGATGCCCGCGCCGAAGAAGATCCCACCCAGCAGCAGCAGCGCCTCGCCGAGCTGCGGGTGCAGCCCCGGCCGCCAGCGCAGCCGCCAGGCCGCCCCGTACGCGGCGCCGATGGCCGCCAGCACCGCGCCGGCGCGGACGAAGCGCGGGATGGCCTCCCAGTTCGCCGCGAAGAAGAGGATCACCCCCACGCCCACCAGCACCGCACCCAGCACGGCGAGCAAGTGCTGCAGGCGCAGCGCCGCCAGCGGCTCGGGGTAGCGCGCGCGCAGCCGCGCGGCCGCCGCTTCGTCGAGCACGCCGTCGCGCACCAGCGCCGCCAGCTCCGCGCGCAGCCATCGTACGTGTCCGCGCTCCATGGCGCGACCACTCATAGCATCCCGCGTGCCAGCGCGCCCCGGGCGCTCTACGCCGCGCAACCTCCCGTCGGCCCGTGCCGCGGGGTAGACTCGGCTGCGAAAGGAGATTCGCAGTGCGAACCATTCAACCCGAGGGATGGCCGCGCCCGCGCGGCTACTCCAACGGCGTCGTGTGCGAGCCCGGTGGGCGGCTGTTGTTCGTCGCCGGGCAGATCGGCTGGGACGAGCACGAGCGCCTCGCGCCCGGCGGCCTGGTCGCCCAGTTCGAGCAGGCCCTCGCCAACGTGGCGGCCGTCGTCTTCGCCGGCGGCGGTGCGCCCGAGCACATCGCCCGCCTCACCATCTATGTCACCGACAAGCGCGCCTACCGCGCCGTGGCGCGCGAGCTAGGCGAGGCGTACCGGCGCGTGCTGGGCGCACGTTACCCGGCGATGGCGCTGGTGCAGGTCGCGGACCTGCTGGAAGACGGCGCGCTGGTGGAGGTGGAAGCCACCGCCGTGCTGCCGTCCCCCGGCGAGGGCGCGATCGGCAGCGGAGGCGGCGCAGGCGCGGGGGGCTACGGCGGCCGCGGCGCCCGTTGACGGCGCCCCGGAAGGAAGGCAGATTGCGCCAGGGCTTCGCGCCCTGCGCAGGAGAAACGCCTTGGAGAACCAGCTCGACGCGATCCGTTCGCTTTACGCCACCTTCGCCGATCGCCACGCCCGTGCGCGCGAACGGCTGGGGCGCGGGCTGACCTATGCCGAGAAGGTCCTCTACGCCCACCTGACCGACCCCGAGCAGCCCGACCTGGACCGCGGCCGCGCCACGCTGTGGCTGCGCCCCGACCGCGTGGCGATGCAAGACGCCACCGCCCAGATGGCCATCTTGCAGTTCATGACCGCGCAGGTCCCGCACGTGCGCGCGCCCACCACCGTGCACTGCGACCATCTCATCCGCGCGCGCCTGGGCGCCGACGCCGACCTCACCACGGCCTTCGGCGAGAACGCCGAGGTGTACGAGTTCTTGCGCAGCGCCGCGCGCAAATACGGCATGGGGTTCTGGGAGCCCGGCGCCGGCATCATCCACCAGGTCATCCTGGAGCACTACGCCTTCCCCGGCGGGCTCGTCATCGGCACCGACTCGCACACGCCCAACGCGGGCGGGCTGGGGATGCTGGCGGTGGGCGTAGGCGGCGCCGACGCAGTCGACGTGATGGTGGGCGAGCCGTGGGGCGTGACGGCGCCCAAGCTCGTCGGGGTGCGCCTCGCCGGGCGACTCAACGGCTGGACCTCGCCGAAGGACGTCATCCTGAAGGTGGCGCAGATCCTCACGACCAAAGGCGGCACGGGAAAGATCGTCGAGTACTTCGGCGAAGGGACGCGCTCCATCTCCTGCACCGGCAAGGCCACCATCACGAACATGGGCGCCGAGCTCGGCGCGACCACGTCGGTCTTCCCGTACGACGACCGCATGGCGACGTACCTGCGTGCGACCGAGCGCGCCGACATCGCCGCGCTCGCCGACGAGCACGCCGGCGCCCTGCGCCCCGACGAAGAAGTCGCCGCCGCGCCGGAGCGCTACTTCGACCTGATCATCGACATCAACCTCGACACGCTGGAGCCGCACGTGGTCGGGCCGCACACGCCCGACCTGGCGCGTCCGGTGTCGCGGATGGGCGCCGACGCCAAGGAGAACGAGTACCCCGAGAAGCTGCGTGCGGCGCTGGTGGGAAGCTGCACGAACTCGTCGTACGAGGACATCGAGCGGTCCGCGCACGTGGCGCGGCAGGCGGCGAAGTTGGGGCTGCGGGCGCGCGCACCCCTGCTCATCACGCCCGGCTCGGAGCAGATCCGCGCCACCATCGAGCGCGACGGCCAGCTGCGCGATCTGGAGGCCATCGGCGCAGTGGTGCTGGCGAACGCCTGCGGGCCGTGCATCGGGCAGTGGCAGCGCGACGACGTGGGCAAGAGCGAGAAGAACTCCATCATCACCTCCTTCAATCGCAACTTTCCGCGGCGCAACGACGGGAACCCGAACACGCTGGCCTTCATCGCCTCGCCGGAGATCACCACGGCGTACGCGCTGTCGGGGACGCTGGCGTTCAACCCGCTCACCGACGCGCTGAAGACCGACGACGGGCGCGAGGTGAAGCTGCAGCCGCCGACGGGCGACGAGCTGCCGGCGCGCGGGTTCGCGCGCGGCAAGGACGGCTACGTGGCGCCGCCCGAAGACGGGAGCAAGGTGTCGGTGGTGGTGCGCCCCGACAGCGACCGTCTGGAGGTGCTGGCGCCGTTCGCGGCCTGGGACGGAAACGACCTGGAGGACATGCCGCTGTTGTTGAAGGCCAAGGGCAAGACCACGACGGACCACATCTCGCCCGCGGGGCCCTGGCTCAAGTACCGCGGCCACCTCAGCAACATTTCGCAGAACCTCTTCAGCGGAGTGAACAACGCCTTCACCGGCGAGGTGGGACGCGGTCTCGACGTGCTCACCGGCGAGCGCGGGCTGGAGCTCTGGAAGATCGCCAAGCACTACAAGGAAGAGGGGCTGCCCTGGATCGCCGTGGGCGACGAGAACTGGGGCGAGGGGTCGTCGCGCGAGCATGCGGCGATGGAGCCGCGCTTCCTGGGCGGGCGAGTGATCCTGGCGCGCAGCTTCGCGCGCATCCACGAGACGAACTTGAAGAAGCAGGGGATGCTGCCGCTGACGTTTGCCGACGCCGGGGACTACGCGTCGGTGCGCGAGACGGACCGCATCTCCGTGCGCGGGCTCGCCGATTTCGCGCCCGGCGTGGCGCTGCTGGTGGTCCTGCAGCACGACGAGGGGATGGTGGAGGAGATCCAGGTCAACCATTCGTTCACTGCCGACGAGATCGAGTGGTTCAAGGCCGGCTCGTCGCTCAACCTGATCGGCGCGCGCCTGCGCGGCGAGGCGCCGGTCGCGGGCGCCAGCGCCGCCACGCAAGCCTGAGCGCCAGCGCCGCTCTCCAGAGCCTTCCTCCGCTCGGGCGGGGGCTGGGCAGGGGCTCCGCCGGGCGCTCCGCAGGCGTCGTTGGCGACGGCTCTCAGCGCGCCGCTTCGGCGGCGACCCACCGTTCGATCATGCTGGTGAGCGTGGCGAGCGGAACTGCGCCCTCGCCCAGCACGTGGTCGTGGAAGGCCTTGAGGTCGAAGCGCGCGCCGAGCTTGGCCTTGGCGAGCGCCCGCAAGCGCAGGATCTCCAGCTCGCCCATCTTGTAGCCAAGCGCCTGGCCCGGCCAGACGATGTAGCGGTCCACTTCGTTCTCCACCTCGGGGCGCGTCAGCGCGGTGTTGGCGAGCATGAAGTCGATGGCCTGGTCGCGCGTCCAGCCGAGATGGTGCAGGCCCGTGTCGACCACGAGGCGCGAGGCGCGCCAGGCGTCGTAGCTCATCATGCCGAAGCGGGCGAGGTCGCCCGAATACAGGCCCAGCTCGTCGGCGAGGTGCTCGGTGTACAGCGCCCAGCCCTCGACGTAGGCGTTGTTGCCGCCGTGGCGGCGGAACTTCGGCAAGTCGCTCAGCTCGTTCGCCAGCGCAATCTGCAAGTGGTGCCCCGGGACCGACTCGTGGAAGGCCAACACCTCGGCGTTGAAGCGCGGGCGCGTCTCGGGGGCGTAGGTGTTGACGTAGTAGATGCCGGGGCGCGTGGCGTCGGCGTCGGACGCGTAGTAGTAGCCGGCGGGGGCGTCCTTCTCGCGGAAGGACTCGATGGCCTTCACGCCGCACGGCGTGCGCGGCAGGTGCCCGAAGACGGCGGGGACGGCGGCGGTGGAGCGCGCCAGCGCCGCCTTCGCCGCCTCGAACACCTCGTCGCGCGAATGGAAGACGTCCGTCTTCTTCGCCTTCTCGGCGAACGCCGCCCAGCCCCCGGCCCCACCGGCCCCGGCCCCGGCCCCGGCCCCGGCCCCGGCCCCGGCCCCGGCCCCGGCCCCGGCCCCGCCGCCGAGCTTGGCGGCCAGCGCGTCCATCTCGGCATGGATGCGCTCCAGCTCCTTCAGTCCCAGCGCGTGCACGGCGTCAGGGTCGCGCTCGGCGCCGCTGTTGATCTTGATGGCGGCGGCGTAGCACTTCGCGCCGCCCGGAAGCTTCGGCAGCCCGACGTCGGCGCCGGTGCGCGCGCGCGGCAGCACCTCGGCGGCCAAGAAGTCGCGGTAGCGGCGCAGCGCCGGCCAGACGACGTCACGCACCGCGGCCACGAGGGCGGCGCGGTCCCCCTTGAAGGCGTCGGGGGCCACGAGGAACGGCGAGGCGTCGGGGGCGCCGGCGAGCATCTCGTCGAGCTGCTTGAGCACGCGCTCCACGGGGAGGCGCGCGGCCACCAGCCCGAGACCAAGCCCTTCGCGCAGGTTGGCGACGTGCTGATCGAAGTAGGTGCCGAAGGCGCGGTAGCGGGCCACCAGCGCCGCGGCGCGCTCGGGCGTGTCCGTCGTGTGGTAGTTCGGCAGCTCGGCGAGCGTGACCTGCGGGCCGTTGAGCGGATCCACCGCCCAACGGTCCATGCGACACGCTTCGTCGTCGAGAAGCGTGTCGGCGATGTCGCGGCGCAGCATGTCCCACGTGATGTACACGGTGGGGCGCAGGCCACGCGGGTCCAGGTGCGCCAGCTCGGCGCTCATCTTCAGCAGCGCCGCCCGCCACGCGTCGCGCGCCGCCGGCGAAAGATCGGTGAGGCGGTCGTCGTAGCGCCGGTCGCCGAGGTAGGTCGCGTACGTGGGGAAGCGCGCGGCGTTCATCTCCCAGTAGCGCTCCGCCAGCGCGGAAACCTCGGGCTCGGTCGCGTCGTGCGTCGACGTTTCGGCGGTGGGCATGGCTTCCCTGGGCGAGTGGGGGTGACAGCCGGGCGCCGCCACGGCCGCGCCGGCGGCGAGCGCGACGGCGAGCACCGCCCGCCGCGCCGACTTCGTGCGTCTCACGCTCGGCTCAGGCGGGCTGGGCGCCGGCGGCCGAGGAGGCGCCTGCCGGCGCGGCCACGATCGGGCGGTCGATGCGGCGCGGCCAGCGGTCGGCCAGCGTCGATTCCACGCGCCCGAGCGGCCCCACCGTGAAGGCCGCCTTCAGATAGGCGAGGTAACCGCGGCTGAGCTGCGCCCGCTCCTGCTCCAGGCGGGGACGCATCATGGTGTGCAGCTCGGGGAGGCGGTGCCAGGCTACGTCCGGAAACAGGTGGTGCTCCAGGTGGTAGTTCCCGTTGTTCATGAACCAGCTCACCAGCGGGTGCGACACGGTGGTGCGCGTGGCGCGGTAAGGGCCCTCCTCGCGGAAGGTCATCGTGTGCTCGGCCAGGCCGCGGACGTTGGCGACGAGCGTGGCGGCGAACGTCGGGCCCACCCACACCGTCAGCAGCGTCGGCACCCAGCCGCCGCGCACCGCGAGCGCAATCGCCGTTGACCACACGCCGATCATGAGCGCGTAGTTGAATGCCACGTACAGGCGCTGCGACCAGTTGCGCGCCTTGAAGAGGCTCGTGAAGAACACGAAGATCACGTAGCCCTCCATGCCGACGAAGAGCCACGTGTAGAAGACCATCAGCCGGAACCACGACGGCTTCAGGTTCTCAAGCTCGTCGGGGTCGTCGGCCGAACGCTCCTCGGCGTGGTGAAGCATGTGCACCACGCGGTAGCCCGTCACGATCAGGCCGATGGGCAGCGAGATGACGATGCCGGCGAGGTCGTTCCAGAACTTCTTGGGGAAGAGGTTCCAGTGGGCCGCTTCGTGCATCAGCACGCCGAGCCCGTGGATGGCGAATCCACCCAGCAGAAAGAACGGCGCGCGGATGACCATGGCGAGCCACCACGCGCGCGAGAACGTCTCGGCCGGGGCGAGGCCCAACAGGCGCGGAATGAACAGCGCCGCGACGGCCGCGAGCCCCCAGACGCCCAAAAGCGTGAAAATCTTGGAAGCAGTCAACGGGACGTCGATGGTGCGCATGTCGCGCACCTTCGTCGCCTCGTCTGCAGGAAGAACCGGTCTCGGATAAGCCATGACGAGAGCCTCCAGCCTCGGCGCAACTGCCCGCGCGTTCGTCGAAGCGCGCGGGTTCGTCAGAAAGCGGGCGCCGGGCGCTTGGTCGCGAAATCGAGCAAACGCGGGGCCAAGCGGCGTGCGGCAATTCCGACCGCAAACCGACCGGCCGCCGCCCGCGACCGCGACCGACTTCAACCCGAGATCTCAGCAAAATGCAAGTGCTGGATTTGTCCCTGAATGTGATCCGACTGGGCGGTATTAAAACCCGGGCTGGCCCAAGACGACGTGCGTCAGGATTTCAACGACAGGCGCCCGCGCACGAGTGCGCGCAGGACCCCGACCTCGAAGGGTTTCTCGAGGCTCGGATTGGGGACGCGGTCGAGGAACGCGCGCGCCGCCGCACTGAGCACGCCGTGGCTCAGGAAGACGACGTGGTCGGCCTGCGCGGGGTCGAGCGCCACGAGGTCGCGGTGGAGCTGCATGCCGCCCTCGCCGAGGTCGCACAACAGCACGTCGTAGCGCTCACCGGCGCGCAGGCGCGCCAGCGCGTCGACCGCGCGCGGCACGATGGTGACGTCGTGCTCGCGGGCCAAGCTGCGCCGCACGAGCGAGGAGGCGATCGGGTCGGAGTCGATGACGAGGACCTGTCCGCGGACGAGCGCGTCGGGGGCCGCCTCGACGGGCACCGATGCGTCAACGAGCGCGGGCGACGGTGGCTGCGGATCAGACGGCGCCGGCGACGGCACCAGCGACAGGTGCGACGCCGGCGCGCCCGGCACCGCCGCCGCCCACTGCACGCCCACCGGGGTGCTGTCGGCGTCGACCGGAAGCGTCGCCAGCTTCGCGCGCAGCTCCGCGTCCATCGGCAACGACAGGTCGGGCTCGTCGCCGAGGTCGGGCCCGCCGCCCAGCTCCGACTCCGGCGACGACACCACGCGCCCGATGGCGACGACCGCCGGTTCGCCGCGGAACACCGCGGGCTGCGCCGTCACACTCACCTCGACGACCGTGCCGTCGCGTCGCAGCAGCCGGAAGGGGCGCTCCGCCACGCGGTGCCATCGCTCGACGATGCTGCGGATGCGCGCGCTGGCCACGGCGCGGTCGTCCGGGTGAATGATCTCCGACACGAGCCGCCCCAGCAGATCTCCGGCGCGCTCGTACCGCAGCACTTTGAGCACGGCCTGGTTCACATAGACGAGCCGCGCCGAGCGGTGGATGAACACGCAATCGGGCTGCGAATCCACCAGCGCGCGGAAGCTTTCCTCGGAGCGGCGCAGCGCGCTCTCGGCGCGCTTGCGCTCGATGGCGTGGCGCAGCGCCCGCACCAGCCCCGGCCCGTCAACGGACCCCTTGACCAGGTACTCCTGCGCGCCGCGCCGCACCGCCTGCAGCGCCAGGTCGTCGTCGCTGCGGCCCGACAGCACCACCACGGCCAGCTCCGGCGCCTCGGCGCAGACGCGCTCGATGCCCTCCAGCCCTTGCGCGTCCGGCAGGGACAAGTCCAGCAGCATCGCGTCGACCCGCCCGCTCGCGACGTGCTCCAGCCCGTCCGCCAGGCAATCGGCGCAGGCGATGTCGACGGGTTGCGGCCAGCACAGATGTACCGCCTCGCGCACCAGGCGCGCCTGCGCGGGATCGTCTTCGACGACCAGCAGGCGGACCGGGGCGGGGCCACTCCGCTCACCCGGCACCGTGGTCATGTTTCGTGCTGCCAACCGCAAACCTCGACCATCGTAGCACTTCCCGGGCAATACTCACATGCCGAACCAGACTCCCGGGACTCATATACAAGCCCAAAAAGCCCGTCAAGGTCTTTAGGGAGCGATCAGACGGCGGACGCGAAGCCCACTAGCGCGGCGGCTCGATGCGGGCGCGGCCGGCGAGGTAGGGGCGGAGCACTTCGGGAACGGCCAGCGCGCCGTCCGCTTCGATGCAATTCTCGAGCAGCGCGACGAGCGTGCGGCCGACCGCCACGCCGCTGCCGTTGAGCGTGTGGACGTGCTCGGGCTTGGCCCCGGCCGCGCGCCGGAAGCGGATCGCCGCGCGCCGAGCCTGGAAGGCGTGACAGTCGCTACAGCTGGAGATCTCGCGGTAGCGACCCTGCCCCGCGAGCCACACCTCGAGGTCGTAGGTCTTGGCGGCGCCGAAGCCGAGGTCCGCGGTGCAGAGCTGCATCACCCGGTAGGCCAGGCCGAGCCGCTTGAGCACCTCCTCGGCGCAGCCGGCGATGCGCTCGAGCTCCGCCGCGCTGTCCTCGGGGCGCGTGATCGCCACCAGCTCGACCTTGTCGAACTGGTGCTGGCGGATGAGCCCGCGCGTGTCCTTGCCGGCGGAGCCGGCCTCGCGCCGGAAGCAGGCGGTGTAGGCGGCGTAGCGGATCGGCAGGCGCGCGACGTCGAGGATGTCGTCGCGGTGCAGGTTCACGAGCGGCACCTCGGCCGTGGGGATGAGGAACAGCTCCGGGTCGCCCTGCGTCTTGAAGGCGTCGTCCTCGAATTTCGGGAGCTGCCCGGTGCCGGTCATGGTCGCGCGCGACACTAGGTAGGGCGGCGCCACCTCGGTGAAGCCGTGCTCGCGCGTGTGCAGGTCGAGCATGAATTGGATGAGCGCGCGCGACAGCGCCGCGCCGGCGTCGCGCAGCACCGTGAAACGCGCGCCGCTCAGCTTCGCCCCGCCGTCGAAGTCGAGCATCCCGAGCGCCGGGCCGGTGTCCCAATGCGCCAGCTTCTCGTCGGCCGGACGCGGCGTGCCCCAGCGGCGCACCTCCACGTTGGCGCTCTCGTCGGCGCCGGGCGGAACGTCGTCGGCCGGCAAGTTCGGCAGGTAGTAAGAGAGCTTTTCCATCTCCCCCTCGACGTCCTTCATCTTCGTGTCGGCGTCCTTGGCGGCGTCCGAAAGACCGCGCAGCTCGGCGCGCAGGGCGTCGCGGCGCGCCGGGTCGCCCCCGGCCGCCTTCATCTCCTCCTGCAGCCGGCCCTGCTTGTGCTTGGTGTCGTCGCGCAGCGCTTGTAGGCGGCGGCGCTCGCGATCCAGCTCGGCGAGCCGCGCGGTGCGCGCGGCGGCGTCGGCGTCGCCGCGCGTGGCGATGCGCTCCGCCACCCATTCGGCCTTCTCGCGCAGCAGTCGTAGATCGATCATGGCGCGCGATGTAGCATCGGCGCAGCCACATGGGAAGCGCGACCGGACCGGCCGCCGCCGAAACTCCTCCCGCCGATCTCTGGCCGGTCATCATCGGCACCGCCGGGCACATCGACCACGGCAAGACGACGCTGGTGAAGGCGTTGACGGGCGTGGACTGCGACCGGCTGGCCGAAGAGAAAGAGCGCGGCATCACCATCGAGCTGGGCTTCGCGCCGCTCGACCTGTCCTGGCGGGGGAAAACGGTGCGCTGCGGCGTCGTGGACGTGCCGGGCCACGAGAAGTTCGTCAAGACGATGGTGGCCGGTGCGTCGGGCATCGACGTGGCGCTACTGGTGGTGGCGGCCGACGAGGGCGTGATGCCGCAGACGCGCGAGCACATGGACATCTGCCGGCTGCTGGGCGTGGGCGCGGCGGTGGTGGCGCTCACGAAGGCGGACCTGGTGGACGCGGAGATGGCGGCGCTGGCGGCGGAGGACGTGCGCGCGGCGCTCGCGGAGGGGCCGTTCGCCGAAGCGCCGCTGGTGGCGTGCTCGGCGACGAGCGGCGCGGGGCTGGAGACGCTGCGCGCGGCGCTCGCCCAGGCGGCCCTGGCGGCGGCCCCGCGCGCCGCGGAGGGCATCACGCGCCTGCCGGTCGACCGCGTCTTCAGCCTCAAGGGGCACGGGACGATCGTCACGGGAACGCTGGCGGGCGGGAAGGTGGCGCCGGGCGACGAGCTGGAGCTGCTGCCGGGAAGCGGGGCGCGCGGCAAGGTGCGCTCGGTGCAGGTGCACGGGCGCGAGGTGGTTGCGGCGCGCGCCGGGATGCGCACGGCGCTGAACCTGCAAGGGCTCGACCGCGAGGAGATCGCGCGCGGCGCGGTGGCGGCGACGCCCGGCGCGCTGGCAATGGTGCGGGCCGTGGACGTGCTGGTGCGGGTGGTCAAGGGCGCGGCGCGCGGGCTGCGCCACCGCGACCGCGTGCTCGTCCACGCCGGCACGGCCCAGGTGGCGGCGACGGTGTCGCTCTTCGAAGGGGTCGAGGTCGCGGGCGGGGGCGAAGGGGTGGCGCGCCTCTTGCTCGACGCGCCGGGCGCGGCGCTGTGCGGGGGCGAGCGGTTCATCGTGCGCGCCACGGGCCCGGTGACGGGATACGGGCGCACGCTGGGGGGCGGCGCGGTGCTGGACCCCGATCCTCCTGGGCCGCCGCGGCGGGCGCGGCGCGACGCGCGCACGACGGCGCTGCTGCGCACGTTGGCCAACGCGTCGCTGGAGGAGCGCCTCGCCGCGCTGGTCGAAGAGGGTGGCGCGACGGGGCCGAGCGCCGGCGCGCAGGGCGGCGCGGCGGGCGTCACGGCGGCCGCGCTGTGGCGGCGCACGGGTGCGCCGCGGCCGGCGCTCGACAAGGCGCTCGGCAAGCTCGCCACGACAGGCGCCATCGTGCGCTTCGACAAGGAGCGCGACGCCTTCGCCGGGGCCGGGCAGCTCGCCGCGCTGGCCGAGCGCGCGCGCACGCTGGTGGCCGAGTTCCACCGCAGCTTCCCCATGCGGCCGGGTCTCGGGCGCGAGGAGCTGCGCACTCGTCTCGGCGGCGGCGGCAGCGGGCGCGGCAGCGGGGGCGGTGGCGGAGGAGGAGCGGGTAGCGGTGGCGGCAGCGGCGGCGGCGGCGGCGCGGCGTCCGGTCCGCTGGACGCGCGCCTCTTCCACGCGCTGTTGGCGCGCCTTCCGGAGCTGCAGGCGGACGCCCAGGTCGTGCGCACGAAGGACTTCCGCCCGCGCGCCGACGGCTCGTCCGTCGTGGACGAGGTGCGCAAGGCGCTCGCCGCCGCGGCGCTCGAGCCTCCGCGCACCGAGGAGATGGTCCCGGCGGCGACGCGCGACGAGGTGAAGGAAGCGCTCGCCTACCTGGTGCGCAACGGCGACGCCGTGCGCACGCGCGACGGACTGTGCTTCGACCGTGCCGCCATCGACACCCTGCGCGCGCGCCTCGTCGCGCACCTGCGCGAGCACACCGAGATCACCGCCCAGCAGTTCAAGGCCATGGTGGGCGCCTCGCGCAAGTTCGCCATCCCGCTCGCCGAGCACTTCGACGCCGAGAAGCTGACGATCCGCGTGGGCGAGAAACGCGTCCTGCGCCGCGCTTAGCGACCTTTTTTCGCGGGACACGACGAGCGGCGCGATGACGCGACAGCGCGACAGCGCGATGACGCTACGGCGCGATGGCGCTACGGCGCAATGGCGCTACGCGCTACAGGAGCCACATCTCGATGCCGATGCGCAGCTCGAAGCGCAACTCCAGCCGGCCCTGCTCGCAGTCGGCGATGAAGTTCGCCCCCGTGCCGCCGATGCCCCCGCCGCCGTTGACCATGTTGTCCGCTTCGGTGCCCGAGATACAGACCGAGAAGGGTGCCGCCTCGGGGTAGCGGCCCAACGTCGGATCCGGCACCCCGCTCAGCCGTCCGTGCTTCAGCAGCGACGCCGTCACCTCGAAATCGAACCCCACGACCGAAGGCTTAGGCGCCTCGGGCGGCTTCGGCTCTTCCAGCTTCGGCATCTCGGGCGGCTTGGGCGCCGGCATCTCCGGCGGCGCCGGCGCCGGCATGTCGGCCGGCGGGCTACCGAACCACAGAAAGTCCGTCAGCCCTTCGCCCGCCCCCGGCATCGCCGGCGCTTCGGGCGCCTCGGGCTTCTCCGGCGCCTCCGGCTTCTCGCCCTTACTGCGTGTGAAATACCCGATTCCGATCTTGCCGCCGAAGATGAACGGCGCGCTCGCCTTGTCGTTCTTGCGCGACTCGACGATCGGCTCGCCCATGCCGTCGAGCATCGGGCAGGTCCCCGACGTGCGCCCCGCCAGGGTGCAATTGAAGTCGCCGTCGATGTCCTCGTCAGGCATGGCCTTGCTGCCGTCCTTCTTGGGCAGGCTCCCCAGCGTGAAGACGGCGGCGGCACGCAGGTAGGGCCCGTCGATCGGGGGCGGCGGCACCCACTTGCCGCCCTTGCGCTTCTTCATCGGCGCCTTGAACGTGTACTTGTGGAGCGGGAAGATCTTGAAGCCCGGCTCGACGGCGAACGTGAGCGGCGGCTCCACCGAGAACAGACCCAGCCCCACCTCGGCGCGCAGCCCCCGCATCAGGCCGAACGAGGGCACGAGCATCATCCCCAGCGGCGTGCGCGGTGAGGGGTTCTCGCCGGTCGGCGACCACACCGACTTGTGCGTGGCGATCCCCATGATGGGGAACACGCCGAATGACAGGTCGAGGTACCGTGGAGCGTAGGTCTGCGCGTGCGCCGGGGTCGGCACGGCCGCCAACACGAGGCAGCCCACCACCACCGCCGCGATCAGGGAGCCGATCGCCTTCATGGTCGCGCGAGATTCGCACGGCCCGCGGCGGGGGTCAAACCCGCGCGCGTCGTGCCACGGTCGCACGTCACGGTCTCGTCCCAAGGTGGCGGTCTCGTGCCACGGTCGCGCGCCACGGTAATGATAGAGTCCGGCCGTGCCGCCCCTCACCCGTGCGCGCTGGCTCGTCGTCGTGGGCGCGGCGGCGCTCGTCCTGGCGGCGACCATGGGGGCCGCGCTCTTCATCGGCCCGGCGCACCTCAGCCTGGCGCGCGCGCTCGACGCCACGCTGCACCCCAACTTCGACCGCGAGATCCTGCTGGCCGTGCGCCTTCCGCGCGTGCTGCTCGGCGCGCTCACCGGCGCCGCCCTCGCCGCCGCCGGCGTCGCCTTCCAGGGACTGTTGCGCAACGCGCTCGCCGACCCCTACGTGCTCGGCGTGTCGGGCGGCGCGGCCCTCGGCGGAACGGCCGCCATCGCCGCCGCCGCGGGGCTGCGCGCGCTGGCCGCCGGCGGCACGATCGTTGGCGCGGCGCTGCGCGCGCTCGGACCCGCCGGCACCGGCGCGTTCCTCGCCGGCCCCTACGCCCTTCCCCTCGCCGCCTTCGCCGGCGCCGCGCTGTCCATCCTGGTCGTGCACCGCGTGGCGCTGGCCGCGCGCGGCGGCGCGCTCACGATCCTGCTGGTCGGCGCCGTCTTCAACGCCTTCGCCGCCGCGGTCATCACGTTCGTGAAGTCGATCGTCGCCGCGGAAAAGGCCCAGGAGCTGCTCTACTGGCTGATGGGGACGCTGGCCGCCGGCGCGCCGCCGCTGGCGCTGGGCACCGCCGCGCTCCTCGCCCTCACCGGAATCGGCGCCCTCCTGCTCGCGACGCCGCGCCTGAATTGGCTGGCGCTCGGCCCCGAGGCGGCGGCGCACCTGGGCGTCAACGTCGCCCGCACCGAGACGTTCGTCTTCCTCGCCGCCTCGCTCGCCGTCGGCGCCACAGTCGCCCTGACCGGGCTCATCTCCTTCGTCGGGCTCATCGTCCCGCACGGCCTGCGGCTGTGGCTGGGGCCCGACCACCGCCTGCTCCTGCCGGCGGCGGCGTTGGGCGGGGCGGCGTTCCTGGTCGCGTGCGACGCCGCCACCCGCGCCCTCTTCCTGTGGCTCGCCACCGAGCCGCCCGTCGGCGTGGTCACCGCTTTCGCCGGCGGGCCGTTCTTCCTGTGGCTCTTGCGGCGCGGCGCCACGCGCTACCGGCTCGACGCCGCCGCCTGAGTCCAGGCGCGCCAAGGAGCGCCGCCTCCGCCTGGCGCGAGCCGACCTACGACGCCGCCGCCTGACCCGGGCGCGCTCGCCAGCGCGTGGCGCGACGATCGCACCGCGCTCCATGATCAGCCCGTGAAACGGGCCCTAAGTCTCCGGGATCGTTTGAGCCCAAACAAAGACCTGGACACCACCCCGGGCCGCGTAGTACGCACGGCCCCCATGCCCGGGAAGCAGACTCCGGCCCCCGCCGCCCGCGCGGCCCTCCGCGGGACGTTGCGCAGGACGATCGCCAGCGCGGTCGCCGCCGCGGCGCTGGCGGTAACGGCGCTGCTCTTCCCCGGCGCGGCGCGCTCCGCCGCCATCCCCGGCGACGCGCCCGAGGCCGTCGCTGCCGCCGCCGCCGGCCACCCCCTTCCCAAGAACTGCAAAGCCATCCCGCGCTTCCACTCGGTGGACGCCGCGCGCGACGCACGCCGCCGCGGCACGTTCGCCACGCGCCTCGCCGGCTGGTCGAAGGACGTTTACGTCAGCGTGCCGCTCGCCCCCGCCCCGCCCGGCGGGTGGCCGCTCATCGTGGCGCTCTGGGGCACCGGCTCCTCGGGCGAGCGCATGTGCACCATGATCGGCCTGAGCACGCTGGCCTACGACTTGAAGGCCGTGCTCGTCGGCCCCTCGCAGGACGGCGACTACCGCAATCGCGCCGACGTCTCCGCCGCGTCGATCGCCTACGAGGCGGCGCTGGAGCGCTTCCCCATCGACCGCACGCGCGCAACGATCTTCGGGTCGAGCCTCGGCGGCTGGGAGGTGTGGCGCACCCTCAGCGAGAACCCCGAGCCGTGGGCCGCCGCCGCCATCTACGCGGGCGCACCGCCGGCGCTGTGGGTGGACCGCATGCTGCGCCACTCCACGCCGCCGCTCTACATGTACGTCGGCGAGCGCGACCCCGAGCGCCGCGAAGGCATGCGCAACGCCTACGAGAAGTTCTTCGAGCTGGGGCGCGAGGTCGAGTTCCACGTCATGCCGGGCTGGGAGCACGGGCCTGCGTTCACGCTCCAGCGCGAGGAGTACCTGTCGCGCGTGTTCCCGTTCCTGCTGGCGCACCGCTTGCTGCCGCCCGCCAAGAGCTGAAGATCCGCGCCGCGGCGCCCGTCCAAGCGCCTGGTTTCCTTGCGCGACCGCGCGCGCCGGGGTAGCTCAGGACGATGCGATCGTCATACGTTTCCTGCCGCGCCGCCTCGGCGCTCGCGTGCGTGCTGGCCGCCGTGCTCGCGCCCCCCGCCGCCGCGGCCGCCGATCCCGGCACCGCCGAGACGCGCCCCAGCGGCGCCCCCGCCTCGCTGCCCGAGCCCGTCCCGCCCGAGGACGAAACCGACCTCGGCGATCCCGGCTACGTGCTGGAGCGCATCGAGATCCTCGGCAATGCCAAGACCAGCAACGCCCTGATCCTCTCGCTCATGTCGCTGCGTCTGGGCGCGCCCTGGAACGAGCGCGAAGGCCGCATCGCGCGCCTCGCGCTGTTGACCACCGGCTACTTCACGGACGTGACGCTGTCCCTGGCGCGCGGATCGCGCCCCGGCTGGGTGGCCCTGCGCGTCAAGGTGAAGGAGCGCAACACGCTTCTGTTGACCGACCTCTTCGCCGCCAGCTCGCCCGTCGTCCCCGCCGTCTTCGGCATGGAGGTCTCGGAGACGAACCTCTTCGGCGCCGGCAGCTTCCTCTCCGGAGCCTTCGTCGCCGGCACCGGCCAAGCGGCTTTCCGCCTGCGCTGGCACGACCCTTCCGTCGCGCGCACGCCGCTCGGCGTCGGCGCTTCTCTGCTCTTCACCGACGCCACCGACTTCTTCGGCTTCCGCTGCCGCGTGCTGACGCCCACCACGCCGCAGCCGCCCGACCCCGACTGCGCCGACGTCGCCGACGCCCTTCCGGGCGCCCTCGACTGGGCGCGCCTGCGCTACCGCCGCGCCGGCGGCAGCGTCGGCGTCTCCTGGGCCTTCTCCGCGCTGACGGCGCTCTACGCCGACCTGCGCGCCGAGCTTCTCTGGGCCGCCTACGCCGAGGGCGCCGTCACGCGCCCCGTCGGCGCCGAGCTCGACGAGCCCGTCGACTTCTCCATCGTCCACGGGCGCTCGCGCCTCGTCTCGCTCGTGCTCTCGCTGGAGCGCGACAGCCGCGACCATCCGTACCTGCCGCGCAGCGGCACGCTCCTGACGTTGACCGCCGAGCTGTCGCACACCGCGCTCGGCTCGAGCTACTCGTTCGCCAAGGTCGTCGCCCACGCCCAGCGCATCTGGCGCGTGCGCCGCAACGACGCCCTGAAGCTCGACGTCCTCGCCGGCGCCGTCTTCGGCGCGACGCCCTTCTTCAATCGCTTCTTCATCGGCGACGTCACCGACCTGGTCCCGTACCGCAATCTGGAGGTGGCGGCGAGCGCGCGCCCCGCGCCCACGCTGCTGCCGTCGTCGGTCGACCGCATGCGCTACGAGGACTACGTCGCGCGCGCCGCCGTCGAGTACGCCATTCCCGTGAAGGAGAGCATCGGCGAGTTCTTCTACGGCATCGACCTGTTCTTGCGCTTCGGCGTCTACGCCCTTTTCTCCAGCGGCGATTGGCGCGCCCGCCCCGGCGATACCCTGCCCTGGCGCCCGCCGGTCGACCTGACGTTCGACTTCGGCCTGCGCGTCGACACCGTGATCGGCGATTTCGGGCTGTCGCTCGGAAACTTCATCGGGGTCTACCCGCTCTGAAGCCCACCGCGCCCATGCCGCGCGCACCGACGCTGGCCGCGCTCGCCGCCGCCGCCGCCGCCGCCGCCGCCGCCGCGCTCGCCGCCCCGCCGCACTCCGTCGCGCGCGCCGAAGGGGAGGCGCGCGTCCCCGTGCGCACGCTCTCCATCTACGCCGACCGCACGTTCCTGTACGCCAGCGCCGCCTTCGCCGACCTCTTCGACGCCCGCCTCACCGGCAAGCTCGCGGACGGCTTCACCACCACGCTGGCCATGCGCGTGCTGCTGTTCGAGGCAGGGCGCGACGAGCCCGTCTCGCTCGCCGTGCGCACCGTGAAGATCCGCTACGACCTCTGGGAGGAAGTCTTCCTCGTCAAGGCCTCGGACGCGCGCGGCGTCACCAGCCTCAAGCTCGCGCGCCGCGAGGACGCCGTCGCCGCCGCCACCGCGCTCGACTTCTTTCCGGTGGCGCCGCTCGCCCTCGCCGACCCCGCGCGCGTCTATTTCGTCGCGTTCCGCGTCGAGGTCGACCCCACCTCCAAGGAGATGCTGGAGGAGTACACGCGCTGGATCACGCGTCCGCCCGGCGCCCGTCCGCCCGGCGCCTCCAAGAGCTTCTTCGGCTCGTTCGTGTCACTGTTCGTCTACCCGCCCAAGGACGCCGCCGCGAAGGTGCTGCTCTTCCGCTCCATCGATTTCCGGGTGCCCAAGTGAACGGCCGCGCCCCGCTCGCCGGCCGCCTCGAGGTGCCCAAGTGAACGGCCGCGCCCCGCTCGTGGGCCGCATCGAGGTCAAGCTCACGCTGGCCTTCGTCCTGGCCGCCGGCGTGCCGCTCGTCGTCAGCGGTTTTCTCGTCAACCGCGTGCTCGACGAGACGCTCTCGGTGGGCCTGAACCCCGAGGTGCGCGCGTATCTGGAGACCTCCACGAAGCTCTACTCCGAGTTCTTCCGCGCCAAGCGCGAGATGCAGGACGCGCTGGCCGCCGCGCTGGCCGCCGCGCTGGCCGCCGGGGCCGAAGAGCGCGCCGCCGCGCCGTGGGTCGGCCGCCCCGACGCGCAATCGGCGCTGGAGGAGTTCGTGCGCGCCAACCCCGACTGCGTCGCCGCCACGCTGCTCGACGCCGCCGGTCGCCCCAGCGCCGCCGCCGACGCCCCCGCCCCGCATCCCGCCGGCACCGAGCACCTGCGCGACGTGACCCGCCCCGCCGGCCCCTACGGCGAGAGCCTGACCCTGCGCTTCGCCCTGGAGAACCGCTTCTTCGACGAGTTCGAGTACGCCTCCGAGCACCTCTTGCCGGTGTACGCGTCCATCGAATCGCGCTACGCCGACCTGCGCCTCTACTTCACACTCGGCTTCGTGGTGGTGCTGTTCGCGTTCATCGTCCTCACCACCGCGCTCGGCGTCTTCTTCGCCCGCCAGGTCACGCGGCGCGTGATCACCCTGGTGCCTGCCACGCGCCGCGTCGCCGCCGGCGACCTCGACGTGGTCGTCCCCGAGAAAGGCAACGACGAGGTCACCGACGTCAGCCGCGCCTTCAACAGCATGGTGAGCGAGATGCGGCAGAGCCGCGCGCGCATCGAATATCTGCAGAAGATCGGCGCCTGGCAGCAGATCGCGCGCCGGCTCGCCCACGAGATCAAGAACCCGCTGACGCCCATCCATCTCGCCGTGCAGGAGCTGCACCGAAAGTACGAAGGCGGCGACCCGCGCTTCCGCCGCCTGCTCGACGACGCCGCCGAAGTCGTCGAGGAGGAGATCACGTCGCTGCGCGCGCTGGTGGAGGAGTTCTCCGACTTCGCGCGCCTGCCCGAGGCGACGCCGCTCCCCGACGACCTCGCCGCTTTCGTCGCCGACTTCGTGCCGTCCTGTCCGCGCTTCGGCGAGGAGGCCACCGTGACGCTGCTGCCCGGTCCCGCCGGCCCCGTGCCCGCGCTCATCGACCGCCTGATGCTGCGCCGCGCCCTCACGAACCTCGTCAAGAACGCCGTGGAAGCCATGCAAGGCCGCGGCGTCGTGGAGATCGCCGTCGGCGCTGAAACGGCCGGGCGTCCCTTCGTATCGGTGCTGGACCGCGGCCCCGGCGTCGCCGCCGCCGACCGCGACCGCATGTTCGACCCTTACTTCACCACCAAGGAGCAGGGCACCGGCCTCGGCCTGGCGATCGTGAAGCGCATCGTCTTCGAGCACCGCGGCGAGACCGAGGTCCTCGACCGCCCCGGCGGCGGCGCCGAGATCCGCCTGCACCTGACCGCCCCCGCCGCCGCGCCGCCGTCGCCGGCCGCGTCGCCGGCCCACGCTTCGTGAACAAACCGCTCGATTCCGCCGCGCTGCGCGAGATCTCGCGCGTGACGCTGCAGCACTACGACGACAGCGCCCCGTCCTTCTGGGAGGGCACGCGCGACCACGACGTCTCGCAGAACGTCGCCGCGCTGATCGGCCACATCGAAGGCGCCGCGCCGTTCACGATACTCGACCTCGGCTGCGGTCCCGGGCGCGACCTCGTCACGTTCCGCTCCCTCGGGCACGAAGCCGTGGGCCTCGACGGCGCGCCGCGCTTCGTCGAGATGGCGCGGGCGAATTCCGGCTGCGAGGTCCTCGAGCAAAACTTGCTCGCCCTGGCGCTCCCCGCGGCGCGCTTCCACGGCATCTTCGCCAACGCGTCGCTGTTCCACGTCCCCACGCAGGAGCTGCCGCGCGTGCTAGGCGAGCTGCGCGCCGCGCTCCGCGCGCGCGGCGTGCTCTTCTCCTCGAACCCTCACGGGCGCGGCGAGGAAGGCTGGCACGGCGACCGGTTCGGCGCCTACCACGACCTAGACACCTGGCGGCGCATCGTCACCGGCGCCGGCTTCGACGAGCTCGAGCACTTTTACCGCCCGCCCGGCCGCCCCCGCGCCGAGCAACCCTGGCTCGCCACCGTCTGGCGCAAGTCCGGCTAGCTCGGCACGGGGCGGCGTCGCCCGGGGCGGCCCCAGCTCCGGTTGGCGAAAAGGCGTGGGCCCGTCGCCGCCGGAAGCGCCGCGCTCGGATGCGCGCTACTTGATGGGCTTGAGGCTGTTGAACACTTCCTTCAGCATCGCGGAGTGCTCGGCCAGCTTGTCGTGCTCGATGATGCCCAGCACGAAGAGCGCTTTTCCCGTCGGCGTCTTCAAGATGATCACGCCGATGTCGACCGGCTTCCCGCCCACCTTGCCCACCGCGTCGAGCAGCACCGCGTCCATGCCGTTGATCTTCTTTTCCTTCGGCTTGGCGCCCTTCGTGTCGATGTCGGTGACGAACTTCGCCAGCTCTTCATCGAGCTTCGCCAGCGCCACCTTCATGGAGTCGGCCGGCAGCACCACGAACGTGACCGCGACCTCCTCTTTCACGTCCATGATGGTGAGCACGTCCGCCTTGGACGTGCTCTTCCACGTGTCCGGCACCCAGATCGTGATGCCCGCTTCCTTGTGCGTCTTCGTCTCCGCCGCCGCCGCCCCCCCCCCCCCC
>DASYRF010000048.1:0-14657 GCA_036004705.1 Myxococcota bacterium | reverse complement strand
GCTCGCGCACGTGGAACCAGTGCGCGTTGACCTTCACCACCGCCACGGCGCCGAAGCACTGGAAGTACATGTTCGCCGCGTACAGCAGCGACATCCACAGGCGCAGGTTCACCGCGCCGGGGTCGCGCGCGTGAAGCATCGCGCGCACGAAGAGCCCCATGGCCAGGTTCATCACGCCCGAGCCGAGCGCCGCGGCCAGCAGCGCGCGCTTGCCGCCGAACCGATCCGTGAGCGGGCCGTTCAGGAGCAGCGCAAACGCGTACACGAGCGTGCCCACGCCGAAGATGACCCCGAAGTCCTCCTTGGTCATCAGGGCGCCCAGCGCGGTCTTCGAGACCGTGAGGTTGTAGCGTCCCATGTAGAGGAGCGCGTAGGTCAGCCCCATCGGGAACCAGTTGAGGAAGCGCCGGCGGCGGAAGGCGTCGTCGTGGGCGGGCGGGCCGGCGATCACGGCGGCGACGCAATCACGGCGCGCTCTCCGTTGTCCAGGGCGTGTGTGGCTCGTAACCAAGACGTTGCCGTCGGTCCCATAGAGGTCGCCGACGCAGCACACGCCCGAACGCCAGGGGCGGACTGTGCGCGGCGATGACGGCGCCCCGAGCAGGCACGGCGCGCGGCCAGCGCTTGCAAGGGGCGCGTCCATGTTCGACCGGCTCGACGGGCTCGCCACGCTCGCCGTTGCGGGGGCACGAGGGCGGCCGTACGATCGCCCAAGTGCGTGCGCACCGCGGACCGCCGTCCATCGCGGGACAATCCTGCCGGCGCCGGCTGGCGGCGTGGGCGGCAGCCGTCGCAGCGCTCGCCGGCGCGGCGGCCGGCCGCGGCTGTGCGGGCGCGGCGGCGCGCTCGGCGGCCTCGCTCTCGACAGCCTCGGTGGAGGCCTGGACTCCGGTCAAGGGCGAGACGTTCCGCGCCATCGTCGGCTGGGACTCCGTCCTACGGCTTCCTTATGCGTCGCGCCGCATCGCCGGCCGTACTGTCGAGGTCAACGTCGACTTCGTCGAGCCCGCGGAACGGGCGGCGTTCGACCCGACGCCCAGAATGATGGTTCTGCAGGTCGTCGACGCCGTCGACGACCACCGCCCCTTCGGCGGCGCCGGCGACGAGGCGGTGTGGATCGCCGTGTACCGCTGTCGCGTCGTCCGTCGAGAGCTATCGGAGCCTGAAGCGATCGCCGCGGCGCGCGCGTGCGCCGGCGCGGGCCGCGACGCCCTGCCGGCGTCGACTTACGGCACGGACGACGGACGATGGGTGGTCGACTTCGACCGGGGGCGCGGACCGTCGATCGAAGTCCGCACTGACGGCGGCTGCGCGACGCACGAGCGGACCGACGCTCCGGGCACGCCCGGTTCGGGCGTCGCGCCGCCGCCCTCGCCGTAGCGGAGGCGCACCTGCGCGCAGTCCGCTCCGCCACCCTCTTGCGCCGGAATCAGAAGGACAGCTGGCCCGCCAGGATGAGCTCGTTGTTCGGCGTCTTGTCGTCGAACTCGAAGCGGCTGTAGACGGCCGACAGGCGCGCCTCCTGCTTGACGATGTACCAGTTCACGCCGACATCGAGGTGCCAGAACTCGTCCTTGGCGGCGGCGCTGGCCGGCATCAGGTCCGCCGACAGGTCGGGGTCGAAGTAGCCGAGCCGCACGACTGGCTGCAGGTGCCCGAAGAACGTATAGGCCACAGCGGCGTAGAAGCCGTGCGCGTCCGTCGCGGTGCCGTCGGCGGCCACGTCGTGGGCGCGGATGTACTCTCCCTGGAAAAGGAAGTTCCAGCGCTCGAAGCGCAGGTCCGCTTCGTAGCGGTCCTTGTTGTTGGCGTTGTTGCCGGCGCCGAGGGGCCCCACCGACACGTACCCGACCGCGCCGACCATCAGCCCCTCGATCGGGTAGGCCTCCAGGCGCAGACCCACGTCCTTGGAGTTGTCGACGTCGAGGTTGTTCAGGCCGGCGCCGTTGAAGACGCCCGCCGAGTAGCCGAAGTACTTGAACGTCTTTGCTAGGCGAACGCCGAGGTCGCGCTTGTCGCCGAACTCACGCGACACCGGCGCGCGCTCCGGGAGCAGCAGCTTCGCCGACGAGTTGTACCCCTCCCAGCTCACCGGGATCTTGAACTGCCCGACCGAGACGTCCACCCAGGGCGTCAGCCACGTGATGTAGAAGTCCTGCAGCGCGGAGACGGCGCTCACCGGACGGCGCTCGGTCACCGTCTCGGGCATCGTCGGATCGGTGGGCGGCGGGTCCTGGTTGGCCACGGTCACGGTGAAGTCCTTGAACTCGAGGACCTTGGCCGGGTCGATCATCACGGCGTAGGCGAGCTTGCCGGGGATGATCTCGCCCTTGACGTGCAGCTCGGCGCGGCGCAGGCGGAAGGTCGACGTGATGGCGTCGGCGCCGTCCACCAGGAACCACGCCTGCAGCAGGATGCCCGGCTGGAACAGGCCGGACGTGCCGACCGAGAGCTTCTTGGGAAAGACCGGCGCCGCGGCCGGGGGCGCGGCTGGCGCGGGCGCGGGGGTGGCCGCCGCCGCCGTGGCCGGGGCCGACTCGGGCGCCTTCGCGGGCGCCGCCGCCGGCGCACCTGCCGCCGCTGGGGCGGGCGCAGACTCCGGCGGAGCGTCTGCGGGCGCGGCGGCCGCCAACGCCGGCGCGCACGCGCAGAGCACGGTGGTGCACAGCACGAACGCCCTGGCCATCGCCCTTCGTTTGGTCGCTCTCATCGGATGCGCTCCTCCTTCGCCGTCTTGGCGGGTTGCCGCCCCATTCTCGTGACGCGAGCGACACGTTGGTGACGCGCGCGTGACATCGCCGCGAATCGCGCGTCGCCAGCGCCGCCGCGAGGTTGGCCGGCCAATCGTTGCCCTCGTGTCACGGGACCGTAACAAGACGCCTGCACTCTGCGAGCCCAACGGAGGCGACGACAATGCGACGACATCACTTCCTCTTGGCGGCGCTGTGCTTGAGCGGGTCGGCGGGGTGCTGGGGCGGCGAGACGGGCGGGACGGCGACTGCGACGGGCGCCAGCACGGCGGCGGGCGGCACCGCGGCGGCCGCGCCGCCTCCCTCGGACGGCGCCATCGATCTCAACGGCGCCGGCGCGACCTTCCCCTACCCGCTCTACTCGAAATGGGTCGCCGAGTACGGCAAGGTCGACGCGCGCGTGCGCATCAACTACCAGTCGATCGGTTCGGGCGGCGGCATCCGCCAGATCCTCGAGCGCACGGTCGACTTCGGCGCCAGCGACGCGCCGATGTCCGACGAGGAGCTGGCCAAGGCCCCCGGCAAGCTGCACCACATCCCCACGACGCTCGGCGCGGTGGTGCTCGCCTACAACGTCCCCGGGCTGACCGGCACGCTGAACCTGTCGGCCGACGCCGTCGCCGGCCTGTTCCTCGGCGACATCAAGACCTGGAACGATCCGAAGATCGCCGCGCTGAATCCCGGCATGAAGTTGCCCGCGGACGCCGTGTCGGTCGCCTACCGCTCCGACGGCAGCGGCACGACGGCCGTGTTCACCGACTACCTCGCCAAGGTGTCGCCGGCGTGGAAAGCGAAGGTCGGCGCCGGCAAGAGTGTGAAGTTCCCCGTCGGCCTCGGCGCCAAGGGCAACGAGGGCGTGGCCGGCTCCGTCAAGACCACGCCCGGAACGCTCGGCTACGTGGAGCTGGCCTACGCCACGACCACCGGCCTTCCCTATGCCTCGGTGATCAACAAGGCCGGCAAGTCGGTCGCCCCCGCCATCGACAGCATCACCGCCGCCGCCGCCGCCGCTGCCGCCGCCATGCCCGAGGATCTGCGTGTGTCCATTACCGACGCGCCGGGCGACGCCGCCTACCCCATCTCGGCCTTCACCTACATCCTCGTCTACGAAGACACCGCCGACGCCGTGAAGGGCAAGGCGCTCGCGCAATTCCTCTGGTGGGCGGTGCACGACGGTCAGGCGCACTGCGCGGCGCTGCACTACGCGCCGCTCCCCGCGGCCGTCGTCACGAAGGTCGAGGCGAAGCTCCGCCTGCTCAAGTCAGGGGGCGCGCCGCTGCTCGCAGGCTTGTGACGCGTGCGGCGTCCCGACTGGATGCGGGCCGCCGGCCCGCCCGGCCCCGCCTCGGAGGTGAACCTCGGCGACCGACTCTTCCGCGCCGCCACGGCCCTCTTCGCCGGCGGCGCCGTCCTCACGCTCGGCGCCATGGCCCTGCAGCTCGCGCGCGCCTCGGCGCTCAGCCTGCGCCGCTTCGGCTTCGGCTTCCTCTTCTCCACCGACTGGGATCCGGTGCGCGACCTCTTCGGCGCGCTGCCGTTCGTCTACGGCACGGTCGTCTCGTCCGTTCTCGCGCTTCTCATCGCCGTGCCCGTGGCTCTGGGCGTAGCCATCTTCCTCTCCGAGCTCGCGCCGCCGTGGCTGCGCCGGCCCGTCGCCTTCGCCGTGGAGCTACTAGCGGCCGTGCCGAGCGTCGTCTACGGGCTGTGGGGGATCTTCGTGCTGGCGCCGTGGCTGCGCGAGCGCGTCGAGCCGGCGCTGGCCTCAACGCTCGGCGCCGTGCCGGGGCTCGCCGTCTTCTTCAGCGGCACGCCGCGCGGCTTCGGGCTGCTCGCCGGCGGGCTGGTGCTCGCCATCATGATCCTGCCGACCATCTCGTCGGTCAGCCGCGAGGTGCTGCGCGCGGTGCCCGACACCGTGCGCGAGGGGGCGCTGGCGCTCGGCGCCACGCGCTGGGAAGCGGTGCGCGCGGGCGTCCTGCCCTACGCCCGCTCGGGGCTCGTCGGCGCCGTCATCCTCGGGCTGGGACGCGCGCTCGGCGAGACGATGGCGGTGACGATGGTCATCGGAAATCGCACCGAGATATCGGCGTCGCTCTTCGCGCCGTCCTACACGATGGCCAGCGTCGTCGCCAACGAGTTCACCGAGGCGAGCGGCGACCTGTACCTGTCGGCGCTGGCGGAGATTGGCCTGTTGCTCTTCGCGGTCACGGTCACGCTGAACCTGGCGGCGCGCCTGCTGGTATGGCGGGTCGCGCGCCTCCCCGGCGGCGCGGTGCGCACGTGAGCGCCGAGGAGGGCGGCATGGCCTCCGCGCCGGCCCCGTCGGTGGCGCGCGCGCGCGCCGCCGGCCTCGCCACCGCCGTGTACCGGCGCCGCAAAGCCGTCGACGCGCTGATGCGCGGCGGCTGCGTGGCCGCGACGCTGCTCGCGCTCGTCCCGCTCGGCAGCGTCCTGTACTGGGTGGCGAGCCGCGGCGCCGCCGGGCTGGGCGTGTCCTTCTTCACCGAGCTGCCCGCGCCCGTGGGCGAGCTGGGCGGCGGCATGGGCCAGGCTTTCGCCGGAACGGTGCTACTGATAGGACTCGCCGGCCTGGTCGGCATCCCCTGCGGCGTGCTCGCCGGCGTCTACCTCGCCGAGTTCGGCGAAGGGCGCTTCGCCCGGCTCGTGCGCTTCTCCGCCGACGTGCTCGCCGGCGTGCCGTCCATTACCGTCGGCGTCTTCGTCTACACGCTTGTGGTCCTCTCCATGCGCCGCTTCTCGGCGTTGGCCGGCGGCATCGCGCTCGGCATCCTGATGTTGCCGACGGTCACGCGCACGACCGACGAGCTGTTGCGCCTGGTGCCCGATGCGCTGCGCGAAGCGGCCCTCGCGCTGGGCGTGCCCAAGTGGCGCGCTATCACGCGGGTGGTCCTGCGTACCGCCGCGCCCGGCATCGCCACCGGCGTCATGCTGGCGGTGGCGCGCGTGGCCGGCGAGACGGCGCCGCTGCTCTTCACCGCTTTCGGCAACCGCTTCTGGTCGGTCACGCTCGACCGCCCCATCGGCTCGCTGCCGGTTCAGATCTACACTTACGCCGTGTCACCCTACGAAGACTGGCACCAGCAGGCCTGGACGGCCGCGCTGGTGCTGGTGCTGCTCGTTCTCGTCCTCAACGTCGGCGCGCGCCTGCTGGTGCGCGGCCGCGTGCCGGCGCGATGAGCCGCCCGCTCGCGACCGGCCACCAAGGCCCGTACCGCGACGCCCCGCCCGGCGAGAAGATGCTCGCCGAGGGGCTGCGCGCCTGGTTCGGGCGCTCCGAGGCGCTCAAGGGGGTCACGCTCCCCGTCACCGAGCGGCGCGTCACGGCCATCATCGGCCCGTCGGGCTGCGGAAAGTCGACGCTCGTGCGCTGCCTGAACCGCATGCACGAGGTGGTGCCCGGCGCGCGCGTCGAGGGGCGCGTGATGCTCGACGGCCTCGACGTATACGGGCGCGACGTCGACCCGGTGCTGGTGCGCCGGCGCGTCGGCATGGTGTTCCAGAAGCCGAACCCGTTTCCCACGATGTCCATCCGCGACAACGTTCTCGCCGGGCTGCGCCTCAACGGCGTCCGCCCGCCCGACCCCGAAGCGCTGGCCGAGCAGGCGCTGCGCCGGGCGGCGCTCTGGGACGAGGTGAAGGACGTGCTCGACCGCTCCGGCGCCAGCCTCAGCGGCGGCCAGCAGCAGCGGCTGTGCATCGCCCGCTGCCTGGCGCTGGAGCCCGAAGTGCTGCTGATGGACGAGCCGTGCTCGGCGCTCGACCCCATCGCCACCGCCAAGGTGGAAGAGCTGATCCACGAGATCGGCGAGCGGCTGACGATCGTGATCGTCACGCACAACATGCAGCAGGCGGCCCGCGTGTCGCACTACACGGCGTTCCTCTACATGGGCGAGCTGGTGGAATACGCGGCGACCGACGCGCTCTTCACGAAGCCGGGGAATCCGCGCACCGAGGACTACATCACGGGGAGGTTCGGCTGAACATGGGCCAGCGCACGCACACCGACCGCGAATACGAGCACGAGCTCGGGCAGCTGCGCGAGCGCCTGCTGCTGATGGGCGCGCGCGTCGAGGAGATGATCTCCGCCAGCGTGCGGGCCCTAGTGGAGCGCGACACGGCGCTCGCGCAGGGGACGATCGCCTACGACCACCAGGTGAACCAGCTGGAGGTCGAGATCGACGACCAGTGCCTGCGGGTGCTGGCGCGCCGGCAGCCGGTGGCGTCGGACCTGCGCTTCATCACCATGGCGCTGAAGCTGGTGACGGACCTGGAGCGCATCGGCGACCTGTGCGTGAACGTCTGCGAGCGCGTGGTGGAGCTGAACGAGGAGCCGCGCCTGAAGCCGTACCACGGCATCGCGCGCATGGCCGAGGTGGCGCAGGGCATGGTGCGCGACGCGCTGGACGCATTCGTGGCGGGCGACGCCGAGCGCGCCGAGGGCGTGCTGGCGCGCGACCAGATCCTCGACGAGCATTACGCCCAGCTCTTCCGCGAGCTGTTGACCTACATGATGGAAGACCCGCGCAACATCTACCGGGCCACCCGCATCCAGTCGGTGGCGAAGTACCTGGAGCGGATCGGCGACCATGCCACCAACGTCGCCGAGATGGTCGTCTTCATGGTCAAGGGCAAGGACATCCGCCACCTCGGCAAGCGGGCCTGAAGCCGCTGAACGGGCGACGCTACGGGTGCCTCTAGGCGGGCGTCATTTTCCGGTGAAGATCACCATCAGCGTCAAGGCGACGATCACGGCGAGGAACGTGAGCGCCAGCGGTAACCCGCTGGACGACTTCTCGGGCGGCGCCGGCGGCGCGCCCCCATCGGGCGTATTCATGTTCAAACCCTCCGGCTAGAGAGAGACCAGAAACCCAGCGACGCTTCGGTTTCGGTCAGCGGTGCGGAGGGGCGCGCGGGCCGCGCGCGGTCATGTCGCGGGACACAGCGACGGCGGGAGCGGCGTCGCAGGCGGCGTCGGACAGGACGGCGCGCGCGGGCGCGGGTACCGGCGCGGGGAGCGCGGCGTACGGAGGCGCGCGCCCCGGCTCGCCACGCGGACGTCCCTGCTCGCGCTCGACGACGGGTAGGCCCACGTCCAGTCCCGCGGCGGCAAGCGCGGACGCGGCGCCGCCGCCGTCCGCGCGCGCGGGCGGCGCCGGTGCGGCGCACAGCCCCGCCGACACGACGGCGGCCACCAGCAGCAAAGCGGGACGGAGGTTTCTCACGGGCGCGCGTACTCTAGCACCGGTCCCCGACCTGGGTCCGCAGCGCGGGACGGACGGAGGTTTCTCACGGGCGCGCGTACTCTAGCACCGGTCCCCGACCTGAGTCCGCGCAGGCAGGCCAGGTCCAGGCACGGGTGACCTACAGCTGCACGACCTGGAACGTCGCCGGCCCCAGCGGCGTGTTGCCGGGAACCAGGTCCGTGTGCGGGGAGGTCGTCGCCATGCAGGTCCACGGGCCCTGCACCAGCAGGTCTAGTCCGGCAGTGGGCGCCATCCCCGCCAGGTCATCGTTCACATGGAAGATCGTGGTGAACGGCTCGATGCACAGGATCGCCACGTCGAGCTCACCGGACAGGACGGTCGCGGCCACCATGGCGCTGGGGTCGGGAACGGTGAGCACGGCCCAGCGCGAGCCGAAGCCGGCGAAGTCGTACGGCGCGCGCGTCGGGTCCGCGGCCTCGAACGCCGCGACGACCTCCGCCGGATTGAGCCCGTACGTCCCCAGGTCACCGATCTGCGGGTCACCGGGGCAGAACGAGAAGTCGAGCGTCTGGCCGGCGAAGAGCAACATCCCGCCGGGCAAGCACGGAGCCATCGCTGCGTCGGTGGAGGTCGCATCCGTGGACGTGGCGTCCGTGGCGCTGCCGGCCTCCGTGCCCGCGTCGGTGCCGGGCGACCGCTGCTCGCAGCCGTAGCCGCCCGCAATCGCGACCGCCAACGCGAGCACTGCTTCGCCTGAAAGGCTCTTCGAATCGCTCATTCGGACATGCTGCCCGCCCCGCCGCCCGGCCGCAACCGTCCGGCGCATGCGGCGTACTCGCCGCCGGCGCGTCGCCTCCGCGCTCGCGGGCCGGCGGCGGTCTGGTACGATGGGAGGATGGCACAGGGGCGCGCGATGACGCGGGCGGCGGCGGCGGCCGCTGCGTGCCTGGCGGCCGGCGGCTGCGGAGCGGGCGAGCTGGCGGTCACGTCGGTCGCTCCACCGTCGGGCGCGGCCGGCGAAGTCGTGGCGCTCACCGTCGCCGGGCGCGGCTTCACCGACGACACCACGGCCGCGCTCGTGGACCGCGACGGCACCGCCACGCCGCTCGCCGCGGTCGCCGTCGCGCCGCCGGACGCGCTCACCGGAGAGGCGCCGGCGTCGCTGCCGCGCGGCGTCTACGACCTGCGGGTGACGCGCGCGCGCGACGGCGCCACCGCCACGGCGGCCGGCGCCTACCGGGCGCAGGGGCCGCTGCAGGTCGTGGCGGTGGACGTCGGCGAAGGAGACGCCACGCTGGTCGTCTCGCCCACCGGCGGCGCGCTGCTCGTGGACGCCGGACCGCTCGAAGCCGGCAGCGCCGTCCCCGACGCGCTGGCCGCCTACGGCGTGCGCCGCCTCGACTGGATGATCGTCACGCACTACCACGCGGACCACATCGGGGGGATCCGCGGCGTGCTGGCCGGGCCGGACGGCGCGGTGGGCACGGCCGACGACACGGCGCCGCCACCGGGCCACCTGCTGGATCGCGGCGACAACACCGACCAGGGCACGATCGAGTACGGCTTCTACGTGTCGCTGGCGGCGTCGCTGCGCGCGCAGGCCTTCCCCGGGCAGGAGCTGGACCTCGGCGGCGGGGCGGTGGCGCGCATCCTGGTGGTCAACGGCGACGTGGACGGCGTGCCGGCGGCCGCCGATCCCGTCACGCGCCCCGACCAGGAGAACGAGAACTGCATCGCCGTGCGCATCACCTACGAGGACTTTTCCTTCCTGGTGGCGGGCGACCTCACCGGCAACACCGCGTTCGGCGGCGACGTGGACGTCGAGTCGCCGCTCGGCCCTGTCGCGGGCGACCTCGACGTCCTACGCGTGAACCACCACGGCTCGGACACGTCGTCGGTCGGCGACTTCCTACGCGCGGTCACGCCCGAGGCGTCGATCCTGAGCGTCGGCGCCGACAACACGTATTGCCATCCGAACGAATCGGCGACGAACCGCCTCGCGCTCGACGGCGGGCGACTCTTCCTGACCGAGCCCGGCATCGTCTCGGCGGGCATCATGACGTCCGCCGGCACGTTGTGCCCTGTCACGAGCACCTACCTCCCCGCCGACGCCGTCGTGGCCGACGGCTCGGTCGTCGTCGAGGTCCCGCTGGGCGGCGGCGCCTACACCGTCGCGGGGATCCCGTTCCCCGGCGACTAGGACGGGTCCCGAGACTCCGGCGGCGCCGAGCAGCCTGCGTCCCGCGGCCCTGGGCTGGCGATGCCGTTTGGGGGAACTTCCCACGCGCTGGCGCGTCTGAGGGTGCCGGAGGTGCCTTTCCTTGCACCATCACGCCATTCGTCCGGGCGCGCGCGACGCGCCTCTTGCCCCGCCCGTCGCGTCGTCCGTTCTGCACCGGCAGACTCAGCGCAGACCGCGCTTCACGAAGCGGCTGGCCGCTGTGGCCGCCGCCCTCCTTGCCGGGGCGTCGGCCGGCGTGGCGGTGCCTGGCCACGCCGCGGCCGACGGGGCCGCGGGCGCCGTGCACATGCCGCTGGCAACCTACCTGGAGCTGCTGCGACGCGGCGCGGCAGGCATCCCGGTGGGCCCGCCGGTCGCCTACGTGCTCCCGGAGGCGCGCTACAAGGTGACCGTGGGCGCGACCAGCGCCGCGATCGAAGCGCACTTGCGCATCGAGGTGCTGGCGCGCGGATGGGTGGCGGTGCCGGTGCTGCCGGACGGCGTCGCGGTCGAATCGGCGACGCTCGACGGCAAGCCGGTCATCCTGGGCGCGCTGGGAGACGCGACGGGCGACGCGGGCGGCGCAGCGTCGCTGCTGACGGATCGCCCGGGGACGCACGCGTTCGAAGCGCGCTTGCGCGTTCCGCTCGACGAGGCGCGCGGCGGGCGGGCATTCACGCTGGACGTTCGCCGATCGGCCATCACGCACGTCGACGTGGAGGTGCCCGAGCCGGATCTGGAATTCATCGTCTCGCCCGACGGCGCGTCGAGCGCGGTCGAGCGGCGCCCGGCGATGAGCGTGATGAGCGCGGTGGTCTCGCCGACCGACACCATCGACGTGGAGTGGCGCGCCGCGCCGCCCGCCAGCGACGGCACGGCCGCACGGCTCGCCGCCGACAGCGCCAGCGTCGTTCACTTCGGCGAAGGGGTCATGCACGTCGCCACGGTGGTGAAGCTCAGCGTCACGCGCGCCCCCGCGGCCAGCGTGACCTTCGCGCTCAGCCCCGGGGCCGAGAACGTCGACGTGAAGGGCGACCTGGTGGCGGGCCACACCGAGCGCGCCGAAGGCGGCGCGCCCGTGCTCGTCGACGTGGCGCTGCGCTACCCGGTGTCGGGGGACGCGTCGTTCACGGTCACCTACGAGATGCCCTACGCCGAGGACGGCGGCGCGGTGCCGGCTCCGGCGTTCAGCGTGCCGGGCGCGGCGCGCGACCACGGCGTGCTGGCGCTCAGCGCAGTGTCCACGCTCGAGATCGACGCGCCCGCCGCGGGATGCAAGGACGTGGCGCCCATCGACCCGAGCGAGCTGCCCGACTGGGCGCCGGCGGGCGCGGGCGCAGATCCGATCCTCTTCGCCTGGCGTTACCACGTGCACCCGTACGGCGTGACGGCGACGGTGACGCGGCACGAGGACAGCCCGGTGCTGACGACCAGCATCGACGACATGTCGCTCACCACGGTCCTGACGAAGGAGGGGAAGAGCATCACGCGCGCGCGGCTGCTGGTGAGCAACAACCTCAAGCAGTTCCTCGAGGTGACCCTGCCGGCGGGCCACGTGCTCTGGAGCGCTTTCGTCGCCGGGCGCCCGGTCAAGCCGGCGCGCGACGGCGCGCCCGAGAAGCTGCTGGTGCCGCTGCTGCGGTCGAGCTGGACGAGCGGACGGCTGGCGGCGTTCGAGGTGGAGCTGACCTACTACGGCGAGGGGCGCGCGCTGTCGGCGCTGGGCGGCGCGGGCGAGCTGGAGGCGCCTCTGACCGACGTCCCCATCACGCACGTGGCCTGGGACCTGTACCTGCCGGAGGGCTACGCCTACCTGCACCCGGGCGGGGACCTGCGGCTGGCGCGCGACGGCGCGGCGGCAGCGCGCGGCCCGGCGTTCGCCGACGAGAGCCTGCTGGGCATGGACGACGAGAGCCGGCTTGCCGGCGACGAGGAGAAGAAGCTCGACGAGAAATCCAAGGACGACCTCAGGAAGGCCGGCGCGGACGAAGACGCGGAAGGCGACCCGCGCGCTGCGGGCGACGGCAAGGGCGTCTACGTGGACGCCCGCGGGTACAAGGGCGACACGGCCTCCATCGAAAAGCCGGACAGCAAGCCGCTGCCCTACGCGGCGGCGGGTGGCGCGTTCGTGAAGGGCGTACTCCCGGTGCGCGTCACGCTCCCGCTCGCGGCCACGGCACACCGCCTATCGTTCGAAAAGGAGATTGTCAAGGCGGGCGAGCCCGCCCACGTGCGCTTCTCCTACGTCGACGAGACGGCGCGGGGAGGGCTGGGCCTGGTGGCCTGGGCGCTGTGGACGGTGCTGGCGGTGGCACTCGTGGCCCACGCCGGCGAGACGGTGCGCCAGCGTCGCGCGACGCTGATCGGCTGGCTGCTGGCGGGCGGGCTCGCCGCCGCGAGCATGCTGGCGGCCATCCACGCCGGAGCCGACCTGCCGGTGGAATCGCTGCTGAAGCCGGCGCTGATCGCGGCGCTGCTGTACGGCGGCTGGCTGCTCGCGACCAAACGCGTACAGCCGCGCGTCCCGGCGCTGTTCCGCAAGCTCTGGGCCGACTACGCAGCCGCCGGCGCGCCGGTGCCGGCAACGATGGGCATGACGACGGCGGCGACGAAGCCGGCCGCGATGACGACGACGACCACGCCGACGCCGACCACGACCACGCCGACGACCACGACTACGCCGACGACGGCGGCGACAACCACGCCGACGACGCCGACGACGACACCGACGACGACGACCACGCCGACGAGACGCACCCCGGGCTCGGAGGAATGACCACGATGAGAAGCACACGACTGCCCTTGCGGACCGCGGCGCTGTCCGTCCTTTCGGCCCTGGGCGCGGCGCTGTGCACCGCCGTGGTGCCGGGCGGTGCACGCGCCGACGAGCCTGGGTACGCGCCCCTGCCGAGCGGCATCACGGCCGCCGTCCCCTGGGCGGAGCTGCGCGACCTGTTGCGCGCGTCCTGGGAAGCGGACTCCGGGAAGGGCGGCGGTGCGGCCGGCCCGGCGCACGCGTTCGGCCCCGCGGAGGTCTCGGCCGCGCTCGGCGGCGGGCGGCTCTCGGCCGTCATCCGCGTGCCGGTGCGCACCTTCCGCGACGGCCCCACGCTCGTGAAGCTCTTCGACGGCACGCCCGCGGTGGCCCGTGCGACGCTCGACGGTGCCGCCGCGCCGCTGCTCGTGGGCGACGGCAGCGCGCCCGAGCTTCCCGGCGGCGCGCTTGGTCTCGTCGTGCCCGCCCGTGGCGAGCATCGCCTGGAGCTCGAGGTCGTGGCGGTCGCGCCGGAAGTGCCGGGGCCCAACGCCGCTGCGCTGCCGCCGCTGCCCTCCGCGGCCACGATGGTGGAGCTGCACGTCGCCGACGGCCTCTCCAGCGTTACGGTCGACGGCGGGGTGCTGCTGGGCGTGCCGGCCGGCACGGGCGCCGGCATCGCCGCGACCGCGACCTCCACCCGCGATTTCCGCGTGGCGCTGGGCGGCGGCGCCGGGCTGACGGTGAGCTACGTCGCGGCCGCACCGCCCGAGGACGCGGTCGCGCCGGGCGAGGCGGCCGTGCCGCGCGTCACCGCCACCGTCAGCTCGATGCTGGAGGTGGGCGACGGCGTGCTGCGGCTCGCCGCCTGGATCGACTTCGAGATCACGCGGGCACCGGTGACGGCGCTGCGCGTGGCGCTTCCCGACGGCTACGAGATGGTGCGCTGCGAAGCCGCCGGCCTGCGGCGCTGCTCCGCCGACGAGCACGGCGTTCTCACCGCCGAGCTCGGCTACAAGGTCGAGAACGCGTTCGTGCTGCAGCTCGTGCTGGAGAGGAGCGCCGCCGGCGACGGCGTGTCCACCGTCCCCTGGCCCGCCCTCAGAGCCCTCGACGTCGAGCACGAGATCGGCTTCCTCGGCGTCGTCGCGGAGAGCGGCATCGAGGTGCGCGCCAGCGGCAGCAAGGGTGTGCTGCCGCTCGACGTGGTCGAGCTGCCGCCGCAGCTGCAGGCGATGTCGGTCCGCCCCGCGCTGCTGGGCTTCCGCTACACGCGCCAGCCGTACGAGCTGGCGCTGGAGATCACGCGCCACCCCAGCGGCGAGGTGCTCTCGTCGGCGGTCGACCTGGCCGCGATCACCGTCGTCAGCACCGAGGACGGCGACAGCGTCGGGCGCGCGGTCTACACCGTGCGCAACAACCGCAAGCAGTTCCTCGTGGTGACGCTGCCGGGCGGCGCGACGATCTGGAACGCGTTCGTCGCCGGCGAGCCCGTGAAGCCGGGAGAGTCCAAGCCCACGGCGGACGGACGGCCGGTGTACCTCGTCCCGCTGGCGCGTTCGGTCGGCGGAGCCGGCGGCTTCGCCGAGGCCTTCGACGTCGAAGTGATCTATTTCCGCGACGGCGCCGCTTTCGGCGTGCTGGGCTCGGTCGTCGAGGCGCTCCCCGCGGTGGACTTGCCGGTCAGCGAGATGCAGGTCTTCCTC
>DASYRF010000047.1:0-5263 GCA_036004705.1 Myxococcota bacterium | reverse complement strand
GGGCGCCCCCACCGAGCGGCCCCGGCACCCCACCGAAGCCGCCGCCCGGCTCACGACGATCGCCGCCGCCGCCGCCGCCGCCGCCGAACCCCCCGCCGCCCGGCCACCGCCGATCGCCGTTCACGCCGCCCCCGATCCCCCCGCAAGTCTTCCGTTCTTACGAAGCCTAATCAGGCGAGTCAAGAGTGGTCCGTTGTGGCTGGTGCGTTTCCAATGACAACCAGGAGTGGCGCCGCCCGCCGCGGGCGGGCCGGCGGGCGTAGATGGGCTACGCGCGGCGCCGCCCGCGGCGGGGCAACGAAGGGATGTCAGGCCGCGCGGGGGAGGTCGGCGGGGGGCACGCGGCAGAGCTCCCGCGCGGCGGAGCGGCTGAGGCCCAGCGCGAAGAGGTCGCGCCGGAAGTCGCTCAGGCGGTGCGCGGCGCGCACGACGGCCGAAAGCGCGGCGCCGTCGGCGACCTGGCGGGCGACGGCGGCCTGGCGCACGTCGGCCAGCGCGCCCTCGAGCGGCTCCGCGGCGGCTGCGAGGCGTGCCGTCCAACTGGTCGCCTCGGCGGCGGTCCACGGGGGCGACGCCGCGCCGCGGATGCGCGCGCACAGCAAGCGGAGCTGCTCGGCGCGCTCCGTCGGCAGCGCGCGTACGTAGCCCGCCGGGCCGTGCGGGAAGACGGGCAGGAGGGCCGCCGTGCTGCCGGCGGCGCCCGTCATCTCCTCGTGCACGTGCAGCACGGCTTGCTTCGCGCGGTCGTCGCGGTGGCGAGCCGCCTCGGCGGCCCGGTCGAACGCGGCCATCGCGTCGAGCAGCGCGGCGTACGCCGCCGGCACCTCTTCGAGGCTGTCCGACAGGCGCTCCCATGCCGCCTCTTCGATCTTTCCGCCGCGCTCCTCCGCACGCTCGCACACTTCCTCGATCCCGAACTTGAATGCTTCCAGAACTTCAATGCGGTTCACCAACATGACGTCACCTCCGTTGCAGTCGTCCATTCGGCGCCCGGCCACCATGACCGTGCTGCCTGCAGGCGAGTAGTGCAGGGGACGTGCCATCGCGGGCTGCGGCCGCGCCCGTAGGAACGACCCGGGAACACGCCCCGCCGGCCACCGTGGGGGCCAACGTGCGCAACCCTGGGCGCGAACGGTTGGGCAGGAACGTGCGCATTGCCGACGTGGAATCTCCTGGCGGGACGGCCGGTCCTGCGGTTGAGCAGGTTCGTGCGCAGCCCGCTGCGCGGCCGCCCGCAAGAAGCGGGCGATCGGGGGCGGCGGTCGCGTTCAACTTGTCTTGGAGGTCGATCGACTCGAGCGGCGACACACTCACGTCGACGCGGAGCCGCCTTATTCGACTTGCGGGCGGACCACCTCCCCGGGAGTGCCGATGCGCCTGCCGGCGCGCCGCCGTGGCGCGCGGGGATCGTGTTCCGGACGCCCGGCGGGCCGTCCGCGGCGCCGTGAGCGCGGTCGGCGCGAGCGCCGCTGCGTCGTGCCCGCGGTGCCAGGAGTTACGGCTCGTCGCCCGACCGCCCACGCGCGCGGGATCGGCCGCGCGCGCCGCCGCAGCGCACCGTGGCCGGCGGGTGTGCGTTCCGCGGGGCCTTCGCGTCGCCCACATCAGCGCGGATAGGCCCAGGCTCGCGGGCGCGCGACTTCACCGAGCCGTGCTCGAGGCTCCGCTGCGGGGCGGAGCTCCGGGATTCTTGGGGGGCCCGGTGGCCTCCGGCGCCAGGAGCCTCTCACCGGCGTGGAGGTGCTTCCGCCGGTGCTGATCAACCTCCAACGTTGCGTGACTCTGCCGCCGTCGGCGCCGATCGACCTCCAAGGCGACGGGAGTGCCTCTACTCCGCGAGGATCTTGGATCGGATGTCGAGCTCCTTCATTTTCGTCGTCAGCGTTCGCCGACTGATGCGAAGCAACTTCGTCGCCGCGGTCTGGCTTCCGCCCGCGCGCCGCAGGGCTTCCATGATCACCTCGGTCTCGCAGCGCTTGACCCGCTCCCGTAGGTCCAGCGCTTCGAGCGGACGCGCCCGGAGCTGCGCGGACAGGTCCGCCGCCGTGACGGAATCCCCTTCGGCGAGGAGCGCGGCGCGCTCCACCTCGTTGCGGAGCTGCCGCACGTTGCCGGGCCAGGGCTGACGTTCGAGCAGGGCGATGGCGTCGGCGGCGAGCGTCGTCACGCCGCGCCGGCGCCCCTCCACCGACTGGCCGAGGAAAACGCGGGCCAGCGGCGCGATCTCCTCGGGCCGGTCGCGCAGCGGCGGCACGCGGATGGTCACCGTGTTCAGACGGTGCAGCAGGTCGCGCCGGAACGTCCCCGCCTCGACCATGGCGTCGAGGTCGCGGTTCGTCGCCGCCACGACGCGCACGTCGACCTTGATGTCGTCGTGGGCGCCGAGCCGCTGCACGCACCGCGTCTCCAGCACGCGCAGCAGCGTTGCCTGCGCCGCCGCCGTCAGCTCGCCGACCTCGTCCAGGAACAGCGTTCCCCCGCTCGTCTCTTCGAACAGCCCCGCCGCGCGCCGGTCTGCCCCAGTGAAGGCGCCGCGCTCGTGCCCGAAGAGCTTGTCCTCCAGGAGCGTCGGCGCCATCGCGCCGCAGTTGATGCTCCGCCATGGCCCCGCCTTCCGCGGCCCGCCGTCGTGGACCGCACGCGCGACCAGCTCCTTGCCCGTGCCCGTCTCTCCGATGATGAGCACCGGCACCAGCGCTTCGGCCACGCGCTCCACCAGGTCGAAGACCTCGCGCATCGTCCGGCTGGCCACCACGGCCCCCGCCGCCGCCCCCCCCTTCGCGCCCTTGCCGGCCGCCGCCACCCCCGCTGGCGCCGCCGCCGCGTCTCCCTCCGCGCCGGTCGCCTCGCCGCCGCGCGCCGCTGCCTGGATCGGACGCCGCACGCCCGTGCGCGCCAGCGCCCCGCGCGCCCCTTCCAGCAACGCGTCCGCCGAGCCCGCCGTCTCCGGGAACGCCGCCACGCCGAACACCACCGGCAGCGCGTCGCCCTCCTTCGGGTGCAGCAGCGCCCCCGCCAGTCGCTCTGCTTCGTCGAGGCTCGTCTCCGGCAGCACTGCCGCCACGACGCCCGGCAAGTAGATCCCCACCGTGTCGAACGGCCGCAGCGCGCGCCGCAGGCCCGGGCACCAGCGCCCCATCGTGCCCTCCGCCCCCTCGCCCGCGCGCACCAGGAGCAGCGCCACGTGGCGCCGCTGGAAGCGGGCGCGGACGATCTCGCGCGCGAGCGCCCCCATCGTCTCCCGGTGCGGCACCAGCCCCTCGCGTGCCGTGTCCGCGTCGCGGCCCTGGTGCACGCACACCGTCGTCCTTCCCACGGTGGCCTCCCCTCCCGGCTCCACCGCGCACTTCTCCGTGATCATCGCCCCGTTGACCCGTGTCCCGTTGCGCGACTTCAGGTCCTCCACCCAGACCACGCCCTGCTCGCACGAAAGCCGCGCGTGCTGCCGCGACATGCGCTCGTCGTCGATGCACACGTCCGCCAGCGTCGCGCGCCCCACCACGAGCGACTCGCCCTCTCCCAGCGTCGCCGCCGACGCCCCCTCCGGCCCGTAGAACGAAAGCAGCACCCGCCCCTTCGTTCCCGGCTCGTCTCCCCGCGCCTCGACCGTCGTCCTCACGCTTCGCCTCCCTGGTGATTCGCGACCGAGTCTAGCGCAACGCCCCCGCCCGCCGCGCCTCCGAGCGCCCACACGTCCCCCACGCCGCCGCCGCGCCCCGCGCGCCTCGACACTGCCCGGGTGTCGCGCTAGCAATCGCGCATGCGTCCCACCATTGCCGTCCTCCGGCTGGAGCCGACCGCCCGGCTCGGCCACTTTCGCAGCGCCTTCTCCGCGCTGAGCTACTCGTGCCGCAACGCGGACATTGCGCCCGCGGCCCCCAACCCCCTCGCCGACCTGAACTGGCGCAACCGGATCCTCTTGATGGGCGGGGTCGGCGACATCGACTTGCCCGGCGCCCCCCCGGTCGACCCCAAGCTTCTCGCCGCCCTCACGCGCATCGCCGCCTTCGGCCGTCCCATCCTCGCCGTCGGCCGCGGCGCGGAGGTGCTCTGCCTCGCGCTCGGCGGCAAGGTCGGCCCACCCGCCGCGCCCGTCGGCTGGCGCTTGCTTGCTCTGACCTCCGCCGGAGGCGCCGACCCGCTCACCCGGTCCCTCCCCTCCGAGCTTCCCGGCCTGTACCTCCCCGCGCGCGTGTGCCTCCCGCCACCCCAAGCACGGGTGCTCCTCACCTGCGGCGCGCAGCCCGCCGCGTTCGCCGTCGGCTCCGCCTACGCCCTCTGCTGGGAGCCCCACTTCAAGCCCAACGACCTCGTGCTCGCCCTCGCCACTGCGCTCCGCGCCCGTCTGCGCCCCGAGACCCGCGACACCCTCCTCGCCGAAGGCAAGCTGCACGCCTCGTCCGTCCGCGACGTCTGCGCCCGCCTCGCCGCCTGCTTCATCGAGTGCACCGTCCCGCAGCCCGATCACCACGCCGGCGCCTTCGCACGGATCGACGCACCTACCCGCCGCCCGCCGCGCGGCCGCTCGCGCAGCTAGAGGCACGCCGGCCGAGCCTTGCAAAGCGCGCACCACGTACGATAGCCTCGCTCTACGGCACACCATGGCGGGGCGGGATCATTTCGAGCTGTTGCAGGAGTTGTACGACCTCGTCGCCCGAGGCGAGGCGACGACGGCCGCGGCGCTGGGACGCCGTCTCGATCGCAGCGTCCCGCAAGTCTACCGCTACGCGCGAACGCTCGCGCGCGACCACGGCGCGCCGCTGCACTACGACAGGGCGGCGCGAAGGTGGCAGGCGGCCGACGCCGCGTGGCGTCTTCCCCGTATCCGCGTGTCCGCGGCCGAGGTCTACGCGCTCGCCGTGGCCCGCTCGCTCCTCGAAGCCGTCGCCCCGAGTGCACCGCGCCGCGCACTCGACCGCCTGCTCCGCGAGGTGCGCGACGCCGCCGACGACCGCCTCGGCCCGCACGCCGCCGGCCGCGTGTCCGCCGCCGAAGGAACTCGCGTGACCATGGACGACGCCGTCCTCGAGCGAATCCTGGACGCGCTACGCCGCGGCCGCGCGATCCGTTTCCGCTACCGAAGTCCGTGGACCGCCGAGTCGAGCGTCCGCGACGTAGACCCGTTTCATCTACGCGCCGACGATCACTCCCTGTACCTCGTCGGCCACAGCCGCGAGCGCGACGCCGTGCGCGTCTTCCACCTGCCCTTCATTTCCGACGTCGTTCTACTCCCCGACGCGGCGCGCCCCGCTCCGGCAGACCT
>DASYRF010000046.1:0-33064 GCA_036004705.1 Myxococcota bacterium | reverse complement strand
AGCCGCTCCGCCGCGCGCAGGGCTCGGTCGCGGTCGCCCGCGCGCCAGGCGTCGACCAGGGCGCCGCGCGGATCGAGCGCCGTCGGCGCCGCGGCCGCCGGCACCGGTGCCGGCGCGGGCGCGGGCGCTGGCGCCGGCGTTTCGGCAGCCGCCGCGCGCGGCGCGGCCAGCAGCAGCGGCACGACAGCGGCCGCGGCCGCCGCCCCGGCCCAGGCGCAGCGCGTGTACACCCTCCGAGCATCGCCCACCCCGGCGCGCCGTCAAGCTTCCTGGGTCGCGCGCCGTCGCCGCCCCGTTGCCGCCGCCCGGCTCCGGCACTACAGTGCCGCCGATGGCCGAGTCGGTAGCCGCCGGCGAGTCGCGCGCGGCGCGCATCGCGCGTGCCGGGGACCTCTTGAAAGCGCGCGAGTTCGGCGAGCTCGGCCGCCTGCTGCGCCCGCTGTACTTCGAGCAAGTGCCGCCGCGCGACGTGCGCTCGCAGGACGACCCCGTCGCGCGCCTGCTGCGCCGCTACTCCGCCGTGCTGTGCTCGTTCTTCGTGACGCTCCCGCTGTGGGCTCTGTTCGGCTGGGCCGGCTTCGCCTACTGGCACCTGGCCTGGCCGGCCTGGAGCTGGCTGGTCGTGTCGCTCGGCTTCGCCTACTACCTCGCCGCCATGGTGGGCTACAGCTTCTGGCGCCCCCGGCAGGGGACGTACGTCTGGCTCTTCCTCGGCACCGTCGTGGCCAACACGGCGCAATGGGTGAGCTGGCCGCCGGCGCGCTGGTGGGAGCTGATCGTCGCGCACCTCCTCGGCGCGTTCGCCGTCGCCATGATCCTGCGCGCGGCGGCGCGCCATCTGGCGCTCGCGGCGCTCGGCGCCAAGCTGGCTTACGTGGGCGGCGTATCCGTCGCCGCCTATGCGCTCTGGCGGCAGTACGGCGCCAATCCCTGGATCCTGCCGTTCCTGGGCATCAGCGCGCTCCTCGCCGGTCCGGCGCTGGGCGCACTCTTCCCGCCGCAGTCGGTAGGCGGCGCCGCCGCGCCGCGCCCCTGACCGAGACTGCCGCGGTGTCCGCCCCGTTCCTGACGCCGCGCCGGCGCCGCGCGCTGGAAGCTCTCGCCGCGCGCATCGTCCCGGAGGCGGCCTTCCGGCGCTCGCCGGACCTGCCGCCGGTCAGCGCGCGCGTGGAGACGTTCCTGTCGGAGACGCGCCCCGACCTCGCCCGCGGCTTTGCGCAGCTGCTCCTCTTCTTCGAGTACGCGACGTTCCTCTTCACGCTGCGCTTCCGCCGGTTCTCCGCGCTGCCGCCCGAGGCGCAGGACCGCTACCTGGCCGGGTTCGAGCGCAGCCGCTTCTACTGGCGGCGTGCCCTCGTCCTGGCGGTGAAGGTCGTGCTGATGGTGCTCTTCTACGAGGACCCTGCCGTCGAAGCCGCGCTCGGTTACGACCGGCGCGGCCTGCTGCCGGAGGCGGAGTGGCGGGCGCGCGGGGCGCCGGCACTTTCGTCGTCGCCGCCGTTGCCTTCGTCGTCGCCGCTGTCGTCTGCGTCGCCGTCCTCCGAGTCGTCGTCGCCGCCGTCGTCTGCGCCGTCGTCGCCGTCGCCGTCGTCGTCAGGGACGGCGGCGTGACCGTCACCACCGCGAGCCTCAGGGTCCGCGACCCGCTGCTGGACGGCGACGACCGCGTGGAGCTCCAGGCCGACGTGTGCGTCATCGGCACCGGCGCGGGCGGCGCCGTCGCCGCCGCCGAGCTGGCCGAGGCCGGCCTCGACGTCGTCGCGCTGGAAGAGGGCGCGCACCACCGCCTCGCCGACTTCGGCGGTCCGCCGCTGCAGATGATGCGCCGCCTCTACCGCGACGACGGGCTGACCGCCACCGTGGGCGCGCCGTCCATCGTCGTCCCGGTCGGGCGCTGCATCGGTGGCACCACGGTCATCAACGCCGGCACCTGCTTTCGCACGCCCGACGCCGTCCTGCACGCCTGGCGCGCCGAGGCGGGCGCCGCCGCGCTCGGCCCCGACGCGATGCGCCCCTACTTCGACGCCGTCGAGTCCTTCCTGGGCGTTGCCCCGGTTCCGGACGACCTGCTCGGCCCCAACGGCGCCACCGTCGCGCGCGGGGTGCGCGCGCTCGGCTGGAGCGGCGGGCCGATCCGCCGCAACGCTCCCGGCTGCCGTGGCCGCGGGCTCTGTATCTTCGGTTGTCCGGAGAATGCCAAGCAATCGATGAACATTTCATACGTGCCGCGCGCCGCCGCCGCCGGCGCCCGGTTCGTGGCGCGCTGCCGCGCCGAGCGCGTGCGGCTGGACCACGGCGAGGTGCGCGAGGTGCTCGGCCGCATCGTCGACCCGCACGGCCGCGCGCGCGGCTGGGTGCGCGTTGCTTGCCGCGCCGCCGCGGTCGCCTGCGGCACGCTCTTCACGCCGCTCCTCCTGCGCCGCTCCGACGTGGCCGACCGCTCCGGCCAGGTCGGGCGCAATCTACGTCTGCATCCGGCCACGCGCATCGTCGGCCTCTTCCCCGAGCGCATCGAATCCTGGCGGGGCGTCCTGCAGGGCTTCTACGTCGACCAGTTCCACGACGACGGCATCATGCTGGAGACCGTGTCGGTCCACCCCGGCGTTCTGGCCGCCGCGCTGCCGGGCTTCGGCCGCGCCGCCCAGGAGGTGATGACCCGCTTTGCGCACATGGCCGTGCTGGGCGTGATGGTGCACGACGATTCGCGCGGCCAGGTGCGCGGCGCTCCCGGCGGCTTGCTGCTGGCGACCTATCGCCTGGGGCGCGACGATATCTCCCGGCTGCAGCGCGGCGTCGCCGCGGGGGCGCGCATCATGTTCGCCGCCGGCGCCCAGGAGGTGCTGACCGGAATCTTCGGTCACGAGACACTGCGCGGGGAGCCCGACGTGCGCGCGCTCGAAGAAAGCACGCGCGTGCGCGCGCGCGACCTGGAGCTCATGTCGCTGCATCCGATGGGAACCGCCCGCCTGGGAGCCGACCCCGACGCCGCCGTGGTGGACGAGGACCTCGCGGTGCACGGCGCCGAGGGGCTCTGCGTGATGGACGCGTCGGTCTTCCCCACTTCGCTGGGCGTGAACCCGCAGATCTCCATCATGGCCCTGACCACACGCGCCGCGCGGCGCCTCGCCGAGCGTCTCGGCGGCCGACCCCGCCCGTTCGCTTCTGCCCCCGCTCCGCGCACCTTCGTCGACCCCGCCGACCCGCGCTCCGCGCCCCGCTGACGCCCGCGCGGCCGTCGCGCCCCGCGGTCGGCGGGCACGAGCGACGTGCGGCGTTGTCGGATAGGATGGAGCGCATGGCACGAGGGCGCCGGCGCGTGGCAGCGCGAGGGCTGGCGGTGGCGGTCGCGCTGACCGCCGGCGGGTGTGGGCCACGCGGCGGCGGCGACGGGGGCGGGCCGGGCGCGGACGCGGGCGACGCGGGCGCCGGGGCGAGCGACGCGTCAGGCGACGCCGCGTCGGACGCCGGCGCGTCCGCCGACGCGGGCTCTGCGTCGTGGACGTGCCGCGAGACCGCGGCGGCAGGCGCCCCGTTCGGCGCGCCGTTGCTGGTCTCGGATCCGACGCACGCTTCGTTCGTGCCGGCGACGGCGGCGCACGGCGCGCGCGTGCTGTTCGCCTGGCACGAGTTCGACGCGGCCAGCGTTGCCCACGTCGTGTTCTCGCTGGCGCAGGAGGGCTGCGTGGGGCCGATCACGACTTTGCCGGATCCGTACGCGCCGGCGCGACGCCCGGCCGTCGCCGCCACGACCGCCGGCTGGGTCGTCGCGTACGAGGCCAGCGACGGGACGACCGACGTCATCCGCGCCTTCGAGCTCGACGCCGACGGCAACGTGCTCGCCGGCCCCGACACGGTCTCGACGCCGGGGCTCTTCGGCGATTGGGTCGACGTGGACGCGCGCGGCGACGACGAGGCGTTCGCCTGGACGGACGGGTCCGCGCACTACTTCGCGATGCGCGGCCCGCGCGAGACGGTCGCCGCGGGCCTCGTCGGCACCACGCTCGTCTCCACGGGGTTGCTGAACTATCCGCGCATCGCGCTCGCCGGCGACGGCACGCTGCACCTGGCGTGGCGAGACGGCGGGGTGCAGGCCATCGACTGGGACGTGCTGGTGGTGACACGGCCGGCCGGCGGACCGTTCGGCGCGCCCGTGGACGTCTCGCAGAGCCCGGGCTACGGCTCCGACTCGATGGACGCGTACGTCGAGGGCGACGGCACGCTCGATCTCGTGTGGGCGGAGCAGGACCCGGCCAACGTGTCCGCCTACGAGGCGGCCTACGCCACGCGCTCCGCCGCCGGCGTCTGGACCGCTCCGGCGCGCTACGGCCCGCAAGGCGACCAGATCTGGACGCCCAGCGTCGCCTCCGGGCTCGCGGCCGTGTGGAACACGAACACCGCCGCCGCCGGCCCGCTCTATTTCGCGTCCGGCCCGGTGCCCGCCGCCCTGGTCTTCGCCGGCACGTCCGGTCGCACGCCCGTGCTGGCCCTCTCGCCCGACGGCACGCGCCACCTCGTGTTCGCGACTCCCGGCCCGCCAGCGCAAATCTTCTACGCCTGGGGTTACTAGCAAGACGGTAGCCGGGCACGCGGGTTGCACGATCGCCCCAGGAGGGGCGTGACAAGGAGGAAGACCATGGCGCGCATGTCCAGTGGGGCGGGTTGGCGAGGAAGACTTCCACGCGGGCGCGTGGCGGAGCTGGCCACGCTGGTCGGGCTGGTCGGGTTGGTCGGCTTGGCGGCGGCGGCGTTGGTGGGGTGCCGCGAGGGTCGGGGCCGCACGGACGATGGCGGCGGTGGCGGCACGACCGACGCGGTGCCAGGGACCGATGCGAACGGCGGCAGTGACGCGGCGCTCGGCACCGACGGCGCGCCCGGGAGCGACGCGAACGCGCCCGGCACCGACGGGGCGGCGGGCGGCACGGACGCGACCACCCCGCCGGGCTCGTGCGGACCAGGTCTGTCGTGCGATCCGGTGAACGAGGTGTGTGTCGCTCGCAGCGCCGGCCCGGGCTACACGTACGGCTGCGAGGCCGTGCCCACCACCTGCACGAGCGACCACAGCTGCGCGTGCCTCGGCACGGCTCTCTGCGGGTCGCCGCCGACGTACGCGTGCACGGACGGCGCCGCCGGCACGAACCGCATCACCTGCGACTGCCTGCCCTGCGTCTGAGCGGAGCCCGATCCGGCCGCCAGCAGCCGCAGCGACGGACCTGCGCCTGCGCGTACGCAGGTCCCACCGTGCGCTAGAAGCTCACGTGGACGCCGCCGAGCGTGGTGTCCGGGTGCGGGGGTCCGCCGGTCAGGATCACCACCAGCACCACCGTGACGCCGACGGCGACGGCGAGCGCGCCGCCGCCAATGCCGAGCATGAGGGCGAGGTTTCCCTTCTTGGGCGCCGGCGCGGCGGGGTCGGTCACGATCGTTCCGTCGCCGGCCGCGCTCACGGACGTCCCGTCATCGCCGTCGCCGTCACCGCCGTCACCGCCTTCGCCTCCACCGCCGCCGGCCGCGGGCGAGCCGGTCGCGCCGGCGGGCGCGGGCTCGCCGCGCAGGTCGACTAGCGTCTTCTCGGTCTCTGCGCGCAGCATCGCGTCGGTATCCGACTTCAAGAAGCGCTCGTAGTATTCGATCGCCTTGGCGCGGTTGCCGGCTTTTTGGTAGGCGAGGCCGGCGTCGTGCAAGAGCACCGGCTCCGGGTAGATCGCGTAGGCCTTTTCGTAGAGCGTCGCGGCGTCCGCGTACTTGCCCGCCGTGAACAGGCGGCGCGCCTCCTTGCTCTCGCGGCGCGACTCGCGCAGCTTCTTCAAGTCCGCCACGTACCCCTCGGTCTCGGCGCGCAGGTCGGGCAGCTTGCCGGTCGCCAGGAACTTTCCGTATGATTCGATAGCCTCGTCGACGTGGTCGAGCTTGCGATGGCACTGCCCGATGTTGAACAGGCAGAGCGGATGGTCCTCGATGGCATACGCGGCCTTGAAGTGGCCGAGCGCGGTCTCGTAGTCGCCGGCGTCGTACGCCTCGAGTCCCTTGTTGTACTCGGCCTTGAACGCGGCCTTGGAGGCGGCGTGGGCCTCCGCGCCGGTGCCGCACACGACCGCCAGCGCGAGGCAGGCCGCCGCCAGCGCCGCCGGGCGCCGGAACGCGCTGGTGCGCGCGCGTGGGGCAGCGCGGGCCGCGGGCGCCGCGCTAGCGGGCCGGCCGGAAGTCATCGTCCACGGCGCCGGCGGGTCGTAGGTCGTCGTCATCCGTCTTCACCTTCTTCAGCTTGAGGTTCACTTCGCCGCCGCGGTCGCCGGGCAGGCGGACCACGACGTCCTCGAAGCCCTTCTTGGCGACGCGGAACGCCACGTCGCCCGTGGTGGGCGCGGCGGTGGTGTCGCACGGCGTCTCGCAGATGGCCGCGCCGCCTGCCGCGCGGAACACCTTGGCCTTGGCGGGCGTGGTGACGAAATGAAAGCGCGCGCCCGCCGGCGGCGTTGCGGCTGCGGCTGCGGTCGCGGGGCTGGGCGTGCTCGGCGCCGCCGCGGAGGAAGCCATGTGCTCTGCGGCGCTGCGCCCGTCCGGACCGTCCTTTGCGTCCTTGCCGTCCTTGGCGCCGGCGCCGTCCTTGGTGTCCTTCGCGTCCTCGCCGTCGGCGACTTTGGCGTCCTTGGCGTCGGCGCTGTCCTTGGTGTCCTTGGCGTCCGCGCGGTCCTTGGTGTCCTTCGCGTCCTTGGCGTCCTTGGCGTCCTTCGCGTCTTTCGCGTCCCTGACGTCTTTCGCGCCCGCGCCGTCCTCGTGGTCCTTGTCGCGCACCGGGTCGTCGTCTCTCGCCGCGTGCCGCCCAGGTGCGTCGTCGCCGCCGCCCGCCTCGTCGCTTCCACGCTCGCCCGGCAAGTAGAGCAAGAGTCCCAGCGCGACGGCACCGCCGATGACGACAGCGCCGGCGATGCCGAGCACGCGCGCCCGCCCGTTGCCGCGGGGCGTCGCCGGCAGCGCGGTAGCGGCGCTCGACAGCGTCGTCGGCCTGTCACCTCCCGCGAGCGCGCCGGCCGGCGCGGCCGCCGTCGCAGCAGGCGGCCCGGGCCGCTGGGCGGCCTCCATCTGCCGCGTGGGCTCGATGCCCATGTCGGCCTCGTCGAGCACGCGTGTCGCCCCCCCCGGGCGTGCCTCATCCGCCGGCGCGACGCGCGGCGCGCCGCGCGGTCCGGCGGGCGGCGCCGGCGTGGCGGCCTTCGCCGGCGGCGGTGCGGGCGGCGCCGGGGTCGGGTAGAGGACCGGTTGGCTCGGGTTGCGCGGGTCGGACGGCGCCGGCACGCGGAACGTGGAGGGCGCGGCGTCCGCCGCGAAGGCCGGCGTGGCCCCGGCCACTCCTTCGATGGCGGCCGCCAGCTCCTGGCAGCTCTGAAAGCGCTGCTCCTTGTCCTTGGCCAGCATGCGCAGCACGAGCTGCTCGACGGCCGCGGGTATGGTTGCCACCAGCGTGCGCGGCGGCGCGGGCGCTTCGCCGAGGTGCATCGCCATCAGCCGGCCGACGCCCGGCGCGCGGAACGGCGGCACCCCGCACAGCATCTCGTAGAACATGATCCCCATCGAGTAGATGTCGCTACGGTGGTCGACGCGCGAGGCGCCTTCGCATTGCTCGGGCGACATGTAGACGGGCGTCCCCAGCAGCGCGCTGGCGTGCGTGCGCTTGCCGTCCGTCAGGTCGTCGCTGAGCTTGGCGATTCCGAAGTCGAGGACCTTCACGCGCTCGAGCCCGGCGTTCTCGGGGTCGGGCACGATGAACACGTTGTCGGGCTTGAGGTCGCGGTGGACGATGCCGGTGGCGTGCGCGGCGGCGAGCCCCTTGGCCATCTGGTGCGCGATGGCGAGCGCGTCCGCCACGGTCAGCTTGCCCAGGCGTGCGATTCGTCCCGTGAGCGGCTCCCCGCGCAGGTACTCCATGACGAGGTAGGCGCGCCCGTCGGGGAGCTTGCCGAAGTCGTAGATCTCGATGAGCGCCGGGTGGTGCAGCATCGCCGACGCCTTCGCCTCCTTGAAGAAGCGATCCACGACGTCGGGGCGCTCGGCGAACTGCGACGCGAGCACCTTGATGGCGGCCTTCCGTCCCAGCAGCGTGTGCTCGGCAAGATAGACCACGCCCATGCCCCCCTCGCCGAGGCGGGAAATTACGCGGTGATTGCCGAGTACGGCGCCGGCCAGGTCCGTCGCGTCGCGCGTCAAAGCGCGCGCAGTATACCACCCGGCAACGGGGTCACGAATGTCTTCGGCGGCGCAGCGAGACCATGTATCATCCGGCAGAATCAACCAGGGGAGAAGTCCAGATGCAGGCTCCAAGGGTGACCGCCGTCGCCGTCGCCGCCGTCGCTGCCGCTGCCGTCCGCGGACTCCTGGCCGGCTTGCTCGCAGCCGCCATGCTGCACGGATTGTGCGGATGCCGGCGATCCACCGTGGCCCTCGTCAACGTCGCGGGGAACGTGGCGGGGCCCATCGACACGCTGCGCACCACGTTGCTCTCCGGCGGCGCCATGCAGACCTTCGACGTCCTGCCGGACGGCACCGCGACGATCACGCTGCCCGCGTCGTTCTACGTGGAGATCGACGGGCTGGCCGACGGGGCGCCGTTGACGGTCACCGTGGTGGCCGTCGGAGGCGCGCTTGACCTTGCCAGCGGCTCGGCCATGAACAACGTCGACCTCGGGCGCGTGGTGACGTTCGACGTGACGCTGGCAGCGACGGGCCCGTTTTGCGGCGACGGCACGCGCGACGCGGGCGAGGATTGCGACGGCGCGGACCTCGGCGGCATGACGTGCCTGGACGTGGGCTTCGACGGCGGGACGCTCGCCTGCGCGGCGGACTGCCAGTACGACGTCAGCGGCTGCACGACCACGGCCATGTGCGGCAACGACATGCGGGAGGCGGGCGAAGCGTGCGACGGCACGGACCTCGCCGGCCAGGACTGCACGACCGTCGGTACGTTCTCGGGCGGCGTGCTCTCGTGCCGGACGGACTGCTCCGGCTACGAGACGGCGATGTGCCAGCCGCAAGTCTGTACGCCGGCGACCACGCAGTGCGACGCCGACGGACGCACGCTGCACACCTGTGGCGCGCTCGGCGGCGGCTTCGATCCGCTGCTGGACTCCTCGTGCGAGTTCGTCTGCGAAGGGACGGCTTGCCGCTACGCCTCCAACGTCCCGCCGGCGACGGTGGCCGGCTGCGACGCAACCGCACCCGTGCTGACGCCGCCCGCGGGCACGACCGTGACGATCGAGATCGGCCCGTCGGGGATGCCGCAGGTCGTCTGTTCCCCCCATTGTGGCGACGGTGTGACCGGGCTCGTCAGCGGCACAGTCGTCATGCAGCCCGACGCGACGGCTCCGCCGCTGGCGTTCTTCTGCTTCTCGGACGTCGCCATCCCGGGCGGCGTGAGCGTGGTCGCGGACTTTGGGCTGCCGTGGGCCGTGGTGCTCATGTCGGCGGGCGATTTCGACGTGGCTGGCGCCGTCGTCGCCGACGGTGAAGCCGCCTCGGCGATGCTCATGCCAGGGCGCGCCGGTCCGGGGGGCGGCGGCGGCGGCGAGGCAGTCATGACGCTGGGCGACGTCGGTGACGGGCCCGGCGGGGGGGGCGCGGGTGTCGCCGGCTCGCCTGCCGGCGCGGGGGGCGGCGGCGGCTTCGGCGGCGCCGGGGGTCTCGGCGGCGGCACCGGCACGCTGGGCGGTCCGGGCGGCGTCGTCTACGGCGGCGCGGCCTTGACCTCGTTGTTCGGAGGCAGCGGCGGCGGGGCGGGCGCGGGCTCCAACGTCGTGGGGTACCGGCACGGGGGCGGCGGCGGCGGCGCGCTGCACGTGCTGGCGCGCGGCCTCCTGTCGATCACCGGAACCGTGAGCGCGACCGGCGGCGCCGGTCTCCTGTCCGGGGCGTGTACGAACGGCGGCGGCGGCGGCGGCAGCGGCGGCGGCATTCTGCTGGAGGCGCCAAGCGTCGCGATCAGCGTGGGGTCGCTGGAGGCGGACGGCGGTGTTGGCGGCGTCGCCGGCTCCCCTGCCACCTGCGCAGGCGGGGCCGGCGCGACGGGCGCCACGATCGACGGCGGGGCCGGTATGACCGGCACGGGATCGAGCGGCGGCGGTGGCGGCGGCGGCGGCGGCGGCGGGCGAATTCGCGTCAACGGGACGAGCGGAGCGACGTGCCCGACCACGAGCCCTGCCGCTTCCTGCACGGCGGGCGCGCTGCCGACCACGCCCCCCTGACACGGCGCGCACCCGCGGTGGCGCGGCCTCAGAAATCGATCCAGGCGCGGGCGCGCTCCAGGTCCTGGAGCGTGTCGATCTCGCGCCATTCGCCGTCGATATACACGGGCGTGAGCGTCTCGCCCCGTGCCACCAGCTCTTCCAGCATGTCGGTGAGGTAGGCGTTGCGGAAGGCCTTGGCACGCTGGAAGGGCTCGGACTCGCGGCCGGCGTACCGTCCGCGCAGATCGCGCCAGGTCGCCGCCAGCACCGCGGCGCCGCGCGCCGAGAACTTCATCAGGCCGATGAACTCGCCCACCGTGCCCTCGGCGCGTACGCGCTTGCCCACCTCGACGATGCGGCCGTCGCGCACCTGCGTCAGCTCCGCTTCGGAAACGGGGTGCAGCGTGCGGCCGTCGTAGGCGCGCTCCCAGCCGCGGTCCACGATGCAGGCATAGTCCGCGTCGGCCGCGAGGAGCCGCGCCACGACCGACGGCGGAAAGACGATGTCGCAGTACGCGAACACGAACGGGGCGTCGCCGATCTCCGGCTCCGCGCAGAAGAGCGACCACAGGATGTTGTTGTTGCGGTAGTCGGCGTTCAGGTAGTAACGCGCGCCCGGCACCTCGATGTCCTCGGCGCGGTAGCCGCGCACGATCACGACGTCGTCAACGCCGTGCTCGCGCATGGCGCGCAGCTGGTGAGCCAGGATCGTGCGGCCACCGATCTCCGTCAGGCACTTGGGCGCTTCGTCGGTCACGGGCGACAGGCGCCGTCCCATGCCGGCCGCGACGATGATGGCCTTCACGTGCCCGGGCTCGCGGCGCGCTTGGCGTAGGCGCTGGGGCTGCCGAGCTTCAGAAGAACGCTGAGCATGGATTTGCCGCAGTAGAGGAGCTGCAGCGACACGTACATCCAGAAGAAGAGGTCGAGCCGTCCGACGGCCGCCCAGATCCAAATGTGGCTGGGGTAATGGTTGAGGAAGCGCAGGAACACGAGGGCGAGCCCGGCGGCGCGGCGCACCGGGGACGTAGGCGCGCCGGCCGTCGTGGCGCCGGCGCCGCCGCCCGCGCCCGCGCCAGCGCCGGCGTCGTTGGAGCCGACTCCGGGCTCGGCGCCCGCCGTCTCGTAGTGCGCTTCGGTGGTGGTGGCGGCGCCCGTGTACTCGGGGCGGCGCATGAAGGTCGTCAGCGCGATCCCCGTGGCGGTGACGACGAGGCCGGCGACGCCCGCCAGCAGGAAGCGCACGTCGCCGGCGCCCCAGCCGCGCGCGTCGAATCCCCAGCCGCCCTGGCGCCACAGTCGCACCGCCAGGCCCGCCACGAGCAGGAAGGCCTTGATCTCGTCGGTGAGGAAATCGAGCAGGTGGCCGGTGGGCGACGCGAGCTTCTTGGCGCGCGCCAGCATGCCGTCGACGCAGTCGAACACGTAGCTGAGCTCGATCACGGCCACGGCGACGAGCCCGCCGCCGAGCCCAGGCAGCGCCACCAGGCAGGCGGCCGCGACCGCGAACAGGCCGAGGTTGAAGAACGTGACCTGGTTGGGCGTCACGGGGGTCGGGCGCAGCGCCACGACGAAGGGCGCTGCCAGCGGGCGCACCACGTAGCGGTTCCAGAGCTGGTCATGCTTCTTGCGCGTATCGAGGTAGAGGCGCTTCGAGGCGGCGAACATCGGGGCGCTCCATAGCGCACTCACGCCGTGTCTTCAACGCCTGTCGGCGCGGGTGGTCCGCGGAAACGGGCGCGCAGCCGGGGGAGGCGCGCCGCCACGGGCGGCAGGCGCAGCGCGAGCAGCGCGGCCAGCACGGCGCCGTAGGTCAGCGGCAGGCGGTGATCGGCTTTCACCAGCCAGAAGTAGTGCACGACCCCCGCGGCGGCGGCCGCGTAGGCGAGGCGGTGCAGCTTCTGCCAGCGCTTGCCGCCGAGCCAGCGCACCGCCGCGCCGAACGAGGTGGCGGCCAGCGGCAGCATCAGGAGCCACCCCGTGAAGCCGGCCGTGATGAACTTGCGCTTGACGACGTCCGGAAGGATTTCCCGCCAGGCGAAGAACTTGTCGAGCCACAGATACGTCGTGAGGTGCAGGCAGGCGTAGAAGAACGCGAACAGGCCCAGCATGCGGCGCACGCGCTGAAGCTGGTTCCACCCCGTCAGGCGGCGCAGCGGCGTGACGGCGAGAGTGATGCACAAGAAGCGCAGGGTCCATTCGCCGGTGGAGTTGGTGATGGTGGAGAGCGGGTTCGCGCCGAGGTCGTCCTGACGGAAGCGCCACAGCAACAGCGCCAGCGGCAGGAGCGCGGCGACGAACACCGCCGGCTTGAGCGCGCGCTCGACGAGCCGCGAAGCGGGCTTGTCGCCTGCGGGTCGCGGCGGCCTGGCCATGTCGGCTAGAAGTACTTCCGCAGATCCATGCCGGCGTAAAGCGCGGCGACCTGGTCGGCGTAGCCGTTGAACATGAGGGTGTCGCGCTTGCCGAACTCGCCGATGCGGCGCTCGGTCTTCTGGCTCCAGCGCGGATGGTCCACGGTGGGGTTCACGTTGGAGTAGAAGCCGTACTCCTCGGGCGAGGCGACGTTCCAGGTGGACGGCGGCTGCGCTTCCTGGAGCGTGATTTTCACGATCGACTTGATGCCCTTGAAGCCGTACTTCCACGGGACGACCAGGCGGATGGGTGCGCCGTCCTGGTTGGGGAGCGTCTCGCCGTACAGCCCGATGGCCAGCAGCGCCAGCGGGTGCATCGCCTCGTCCAGGCGCAAGCCTTCGACATAGGGCCAGGGAAGCACGCCGCTCGATTGCCCGGGGAGCTGGGCGGGATCGAGCAGCGTCTCGAAGCGCACGAACTTGGCGCGCGGCGTGGGCTCGAGGCGTTTCAGCAGCGCGGCGAGCGGCACGCCCGCCCAGGGGATGACCATGGACCAGCCCTCGACGCAGCGCATGCGGTAGATGCGCTCCTCGAGGGGCAAGCCCTTCACCAGGCTGTCGACGTCGTAGCTGGCGGGGGCCTTGACCTCGCCGTCCACGCGCACGGTCCAGGGGCGCGGGCGCAACGAGCCGGCCAGCTCCGCAGGGCCTTCCTTGTCCGTCGAGAGCTCGTAGAAGTTGTTGTAGGTGGTGATGCTCTTGAAGGGCGTCATCGGCTCGGTGGTGGACAGGGACGGGTTCTTGATGACGCCGGTCAGCTTGGCGCCGGGCGGCGGCGGCGGGACGGACGCGTCCGCTTCCTTCGAGCCGCAGCCGGGTGTGCCGAGGGTCAGGCCCGCGCCGGCGGCGGCGAGGCCCATCCCGGCGAGGCCGGCGTCGCGCAGGAAGCGGCGCCGTCCGAGGTAGAGCGGGCGTTCCGTGACGTCGGACCAGCGCAGGTCGGGAGCACGCTTGATGAGCACGGGCGATCTCTCCTCCGGTCCCTGACGGCGAGACCGGCTCGGGTGCATCCTCCCATTCGGGAAGGCGCCTGGGAAGGTTACGCGGCGCGCAACCGGGCGGATGTACGGACGTTCGCAAGTCGTGCGCAGCGCCGGGACGGCGGTGTCGTGGCGGCGCCATTCCGCCAGGTGGCTGTTTTCGTGCGCCGCAGCGCGGGCCGCGCACCCGCAACTAGGCGAAACAGGCCGGTGCGCGGAGACGGTGTGTTGGCCCCGGGCTTGCAAAACCTCGCTACGTCCAATCACGGACAGGTTGCCGCCCAGGCAACGTCGGTGTCGGCGCGGTCACCGGCGATTTCCTGGGCGGCATTTTTATTGTCCGTCCCCTACCATTCTCGCTGGCACCATTCGGTGGTAACGGTCGGCCGTGACCGCCGCTCTGCCGCCTTCGATCACGTCCGAGGGGCTCGCCGCGCTGATCGCGCCGGGCGACCACGTACACCTGGCGGGCTCGTTCGGCGAGCCGGTCGCGCTGACGCGGTTGCTGGTCGAGGCGCGCGGCCGGTTCGAGCGCCTGCCCGTCTGGACCACGCAGGTGCAAGCAGGCAGCCCGCTGGCGGCCTGTCCCGCCGACGGGGCGCTGGACGTGCGGCTGTTGCTGTCGTCGGTGGCGGCGGCGGCGCGCATCGCCGCGGGCGACTGGAGCTACGTACCGTGCCAGTACCCCGACGTCGCCCGCTTCGTCGACGAGGGGCGCTTGCGCTGCGACGTGGCGCTGGTGCACGTGAGCCCGCCCGACGCCGAGGGGCGCTGCTCGCTGGGGACGACCGTGGGCTACCAGCGCGCGCTGCTGCGGCGGGCGCGCACCGTGGTGGCGCAGGTGAACCGGCACATGCCGCGCACGCACGGCGATACGCTGGTCCCCCTGGAGCGGTTTGCCGCGGTCGTGGAGGCCGACACGCCGCTGCACGAGACGGGCGCCGAGCCGCTGTCGCCGGCCGAGGCGGCGCAGGCGGCGAAGATCGGCGCGCACGTGGCGGCGCTCGTGCCCGACGGCGCCACCATCGAAGTCGGTTACGGCGCGATCCCCGACGCCGTCCTCGGCGCCCTGGGCGCGCACCGCGACCTGGGCGTGCACAGCGGCCTCGTCTGCGATTCGATGATCGACCTGGTGGAGTCGGGCGTCATCACGGGCGCGCACAAGCCGCTCGACCGCGGGCTGGTGGTGGCGACGACCGCCATCGGTACGCGCCGCCTGTACGAGTGGCTGAACGACGAGCCGCGCGTGGAGCTGCGCGAGGCGGCCGCGGTGTGTGACGCGGAGCTGATGGCCTGCCTGCCCGACGTGCGCGCCATCAACACCACCATCGAGGTGGACCTCAGCGGGCAGGCGAACTCGGAGATGGCAGGCGGGCGCCTTCTGGGCGGGTACGGCAGCCTGGTGGAGCTGGCGCGCGGCGGGCGCGGCGCGCCCGGGGGGCTGTCGATCCTGGCGCTGGCGTCGACCGACGCGCGCGGCGCGCGCTCGAAGATCGTTCCGCGGCTGGCCTCGCCGCTCGGGGCCACGCTGGGCAAGCTGGACGCAGACGTGATCGTCACCGAGCACGGCGCGGCGGAGCTGCGCCTGCTGGATGCACGCGATCGGGCGCGCGCGCTGATCGGCCTGGCCGACCCGCGCTTCCGCGCGGAGCTGGAGGACGCGGCGCGCGAGGCGTTCCGCGGCCTGGGAGGGTTCTGAGATGGGCACGGCGGCGCGAGCGAAGGTGGCGGTCGTCACCGGCGGCGCGAGCGGCATCGGCCGCGCGATCGCCGAGGAGCTGGCGCGCGGCGGCTGGGACGTGGCACTGGCGGACTTGAACGCCGAGGCGGCGGCGAAGGCGGCGGCCGACATCGACGCGGCGCCGGGAACGGGGCGCGCGCGGGCGGTGTCGGTGGACGTGACGTCGCTGGAGCGATGCCAGGCGATGGCCGGCGAGGTGGTGCGCGAGATGGGCGGCCTCGACGCGGCGGTGAGCTGTGCCGGCTGGGACCGCTTCGAGCTATTCCTGGAGCAAGACCCGGCGACCTGGGAGCGGCTACTGGCGGTGAACCTGCGCGGCCCGATCCACGTGACGCGCGCGGTGCTGCCGCACATGGTCGCGCGCAAGGCCGGGAGGCTGGTGTACATCGCCTCCGACGCGGGGCGCGTGGGGAGCCTGGGCGAAGCGGTCTACGCCGCGTGCAAGGGCGGCACGATCGCTTTCGCCAAGACGATTGCGCGGGAGATGGCGCGGCACGGCATCACGGCCAACGTCGTGTGTCCCGGTCCGACCGAGACGCCCCTGCTCGCGAGCTTCCTGCCCAAGGACAAGGAAGCGAAGGTGCTGGAGGCCTTCGTACGCGCGACGCCGCTGGGGCGGCTGGGGCGGCCGGGCGACGCCGCGCCGGCCGTGGCGTTCTTGTGCTCGGAGGGAGCGGGGTTCGTCACCGGGCAAGTGCTGTCGGTGAGCGGCGGCCTGACGATGCACGGCTAGGCCGGCGGACGCCCAGCCGCTGGCGAGAGCGAGGAAGATGGACTTCACGGACATCCGTTACGAGGAGCGAGGCGAGGCGGCGTGGATCACGATCGACCGGCCGAAGGTCTACAACGCGGTGAGCACGCACACGGCGCGCGAGCTCGCGGCGGCGCTGGAGACGGCGGACCGAGCGCCGGTGGCGAGCGTCGTGCTGGCGGGCGCGGGCGAGAAGGCCTTCTGCACGGGCGGCGACCTCGCCGAGATGAAGACGTTCGACACGGCGGCGAAGCGGCGCGCCTTCCTGCAGGCGTTCGCCGGCGTGGTGAAGGTGATCCGCGCGGTGGGCAAGCCGGTCATCGCGCGGGTCGACGGCTTTTGCCTCGGCGGTGGAAACGAGATCAACGTCGCGTGCGATCTCACGGTTGCGTCGGACCGCGCGACGTTCGGTCAAGTCGGGCCGACGGTGGGGTCGGCGCCGGTGATCGGCGCTACCCAGCTGCTGCCGCGGATGGTGGGCGAGCGGCGCGCGCGCGAGGTGGTGTTCCTGTGCAAGCGCTACTCCGCCGCCGAGGCCGCGGCGATGGGCTGGGTGAACCGCGTGGTGCCGGCGGCGGAGCTGGACGGCGCGGTGGGCGAATGGACGGCGCGGCTGGCGGAGCTATCGCCGCAGTCGCTGCGCCTCTGCAAGCTGTCGCTGAACCACGGCGGCCCGCCGGACGAGTCGATCGACGACGGCGTCGAGGCGCTGGTGGCGGCGTTCGGGACGGCGGAGTTCGCCGAGGGTGTCGCCGCTTTCGCGGAGAAGCGCAAGCCCGACTTTCGCCGGTTCCGCTAAGTCGAGCCCCGCGTCGCCGCCCGATGAGTAAACGCGCGCTGCACGCGATCAGCTCGCCCCACGGGTTGAAGACGCTGGTGGCCGGACGGGGGCGGAAGCCGCCCCGCCTGCTGCATCGCACGTCCTGTGGTCGCCGCGTGCTGCGCGTGACGCGGCAGGCCTGGTATGATCTGGGGCGTGGAACGGCGGCGCGCGGGAGGCGGGAGCAGGGGCGCGCGGGCCCTCGGGCTCGTCGCGCTGCTGGGGGCGCTGGGGGCGTGGATGTCGTCGTCCTCGTCGTCGGTGACCATGCCCGCCGTGACGCCCGCAGGGGCGGACGCCGACCTGGATACCTCGGAGCTGGTGCCGCCTCGGCCGCTCGTGGCGCGGCGCGGGGTGCCCGGTTGGCTGCTCTATTCCGTTCTCGCGGACGGCCGGCTGGCCGGCCACTACGCCGTCGACGGGCATCTGCACTCGGAGGTGAGCGGCGACTCGCACACCAGCGTCCGCGAGATTGCCGCGCTCGCCGAGAAGAAGGACCTCGACGCCATCGTCATCACGGACCACGGGTCTGTCGCGGCCGGGGAGATCCTCGCGGCGCTCGACCGGACGCGCGCGCCGGGGGCGCGTCCGCTCTTCATTCTCGGCGAGGAGGCGGGCGCGATCGGCGCGCACGTCGGGCTCTGGAACGTCGCGCACCACTCGCGCTTCGACCCGCACGACCGCGGCGACCGAATCCTGTCGGTGCTGCACGTCGCCGCCGCGCACAATCCGGCCGCGCTGGCCGTCCTCAATCATCCGGGCTGGTCGGGCGTGGGGCCGGCGTATTTCCATCCGGCGTTCTTCGACCCGCGGCTGCCGGGGCCGAAGTTCGACGCGATCGAGCTCTGGAACGGGCGGTTCCTTCTGCAGCACCAGACGCGGCGCCTCATCGCCGGCTGGGAGGAGATGCTGGAGCGGGGACTGCGGCCGTCGATCCTGGCCTGCTCCGACGCGCACCACGGGTCGCAAGTAGGGTCGCCCTTCACCGTGGTGATTTCGCCCGCGCTCGACGCGGCCTCCATCACCGAGTCGGCGCGCGCCGGGCGTACTTATCTCAGCGACGATGCCCGCGTGGCGTTCAGCGTCGACGGCGTGCTGCCGGGGGAGACCCTCGAGGCGGACGCCTCGACCGACCCATGGCACGTGCGGCTGGCGGGCTGGAGCGCGCGCGGCGGAACGCTCCGCCTCTACGACCGTCGCACGGTGGTGCTGGAGACGGAGCTCGTGCCGGGACCGTTTGACCTGGGGCTCGACTACGCGCCGCCGGCACCGGCGCGCGACGGCTGGTTGCGGGTGGAGATCGTCCGCCGGCAAAAATGGAAGGGCACGGACATCGACTTCGTCGGGCTCATCACCTCGCCCGTCTATTACGATCTCGCCCCCTACGGCGACTTCTGGGCGGCGCGGCCGGGGACGTGGCGCGAAGCAAAGGTGGTCGCCGCGGTGACGCGATGACGCGAACGCCGGATCGCGCTCGCGGCGCCCGAGGGCGGAACGCGGAGCCAGATCCGACGCCCGTGCGCGCGCCCGCCGGAACGGGCCCCGCGGCGCGCGACGTCGTGGCCGGCGCCCTCGCCCTCGCCTTCGTCGTCGTCGCCGCCGCCGTCGCCGGCACCCTGGTCGGGCCGCTCGCCGCGGGCTGCTCCGGTCCCCAGCCGCCGCCGCGCTTAGACGCCGTGGAGCCGGGCACCGGCACGACGCTCGCGCCGACCGACGTGGTCTTGCGCGGCGACGCGTTCCTCGTGCGCGGCACGTTCGGCTGCGGCGGCGTCGTCGCCGACGACGACTTCGACGTCACGCTCGAAGCCACGGATCCGCCGGTGGTGGTCACGGCGCGCCGCACCGACGAGCGCACGCTGGCGTCGACCTTTCCCGCCGGGCTCGCCCCGGGGTTCTACGACGTCACCGTCACGACGCCCTACGGCGAGCGAGCCACGTTGCCCGCTGGGTTCGAAGTGGTGGGCCCGTTTCCCGGGCGGCTCCGGGTGACGGCGGCCCCCGCCGTGGCGCCGCGCGGAACCTCGGTGGAGCTGACGCTGGAAGCGGTCGACACCGTGGGCGTGCTGGATCCCACGTACCAGAACACCCTACCCCTGCTGCTCGGCGCGGTGCCGCCGGCCGAGGTGTACTGGTTCGGCGCCGGCGTGACCGACGACCCGACCGGCGCAGGCGCGGTCCTGGCGCCGGGCGCCTTCGCCGGCGGCGTCGCGCGCGCGCGCGTCGCGTCGTTCCCGGGCGCGGAGCGGCTGCGGCTGACAGCCGCGGAGGACGACCCTGGCGCAACACGCCCGCGCCTGGGCGACACCGGAGTGACGCGCAGCGACGCCGTCTGGGTGGAGCCGCGCACGGTGGGCGCGGTGCAGGTGGGCTCGTTCCTCGCCGCGCTCCGCGCCTGGATCGTCACTGACGCCGACGGCGACGGTGCGGTGTCGGCGGGCGACGTGCTCCGCCTCGAAGCGCTCTTCGCCGCGGGGCGCGTGGGCGTGAGCTCCGGCCCGATCACCGGCACGCTGCCGGTGCCAGCCGGGGCGGCGTACCTGGCCTCGGCCAGCGACGACGACCTGCCGGGCGGCTGCGTGAACGACCTCACCGCGGCGCCCTGCGCAGACGGATCGGCGGGCCCACTCGTCTACGCCGGCAACCTCGGAAACCTGGGCCAAGGCGATCTCGGGCTCGTGCATCTCGACGTGACGATCGATCCCGCGGCGCCGCCGCCGCTCGTGGAGGGCGCGCTGGTGTTCGACACGCCGGACGGGTCCACGGTGGTGCGGGCCGGCGTGGTGCTCGGCGACGCCATCGCGCCCTCGATGCTGGCCTTTCCGGACGCGCTCGTGGCGCCGGCGGGCGGGCCTGCGGGCGTGCGCCTCGGCGCGCGCGCCCAAGGAGACGATTGGATAGGCGTGTCGGGGCTGGACGTGACGTTCTCGCCGGCCGCCGATTTCGCCATGGGCTGCTTGGCCATGCCACCTTGCACGACGAGCCTGGCGGGCGTCGTTTCGCCGCCGACTTTCACCGCCGACGCGGCCGCCTCGGGACCGGTCGCCCTCGTCGTAGCGGACGCGGCGGGCGGTGCCGCCGCGCTCCCCGTGACTGTCTACGTTGCGGCGCCCGCGGAGGCACTCGACCCATTGGCGGGCACGGCTGTCTCGATGCGCCTCATCGACACCGCCTCCATGCCGTCGGCGGCGGGTTGGCTCGACGATGGCGACCTGGTGGAGCTGCGGCTGGTGGTGCGCAACGCCGCGGCGCCGGGGGCGGGTGCGCTGCACCCGGCCGCCGTTCTCACGTTGCCGGCGGAAGGCGTCGCCGCCGGTACGCCGCTCGCGGCCGGCGCCGGCAGCGCGACCGCGGTCGTGAGCTCCGGCGCGCTGCGCGCCGACTGGGGTCCCGCCGGCCTCGACCCGGGCGAGGAGACGGTGGTGCTCGTGCCGTTGACGATGGACGCGCTCGTGCGCAACTCGCCAACGGTCGTGCGCTGGGAAGTCGCCGGGACGCTGGGCGCCGGCGCAGGCGCCTGGGTGGTACGGCGTGCCGGTGGCACGGCGGTCGAGCCGCTGGGGACCGGGCCGGCGGCGCTGACCGGGTTGGACGCACACGTCGAGGTGCTGCCGCCCGTCGTCGCCCCTGACCAGCCCTTCCGCGCCGTGGTCTGGCTGGGAAACCACGCCGGAGTGACGCTGCGCGCGGCGACGCTCGTCGACGCTTCCGTGGATCCGGGCGGCGGGATCACGCTCGAACCGGCGTGGCGGATCGTGCCGGCGCCGGCGGACCTCGCCCCCGGCGCCGCCGTCGTGGAGGTGCTCGCGGGCTCGGCCGCCGGCGCGGCGCCCGGAGCGGCGGCGCGCGTCGTCGTCGGGGCGAGCGCCGTTCCGGACGCCGGCACGGCGGCGGCGGTGGCGGCACGCACGAGCGCGTTGCTCGCCGTCGCGGCCGACGCCGCGCCGTTCGCCGCCGGGGGCTACGCGGGCCTCGCCTTCGCGCCTGGCGGCGACGTCGCGGACGACGGACTCGTGGACGCCGGCGACGTCGTGCGCGTGACCCTCGTGCTCGTGCTCGCCGCCGGCGAGCCGGATCTCGCGACCGCGGGCGTGACGATCCCCGTTCCGCACGGAACGCGCGTCGAGGCGGTCGGTGGCGACGGAGTCTTCTATGACGACGCCACGCTCAGCGTGGTGGCCGACGCGCAGGCGCTCGCGGCCGGCGCCACGCGCGCGCTGACGTTCGACCTGCGGCTGGCGCCTTGGCTGGCCGGCGGCGCTCCGCTCGCCGTGGAGGCGACGCTCGCCGGCACCACCGCCGCGGGGACGCCGTTCCTCACGCGCACCGGGCTCCTGGCCACCGTGGGGCGCGCGCCCCTGTCCGACGTCACCTGGTAGGCGCGCTACTTCGGCGGGGCGAGCGTCCGCCCGAAGAACTCGACCAGCGCGTCGACCACCTCCAGGCTCACCAGCCGCGGCTCGCCGTAGGACAGAGCGATGTCCTTGGTGGTCATCTCCTTCGGCATCTTCGGCTGGACCTTCAACACATGGTCGGTGTGCACGAAGACCCTCACGATGGCGTCCTTGCGGCCCGCCGCCTCCAGCCCTTTCGTCAACGCCTTGAGGTCGGAAGGATCGATCTGTGCGTCGTTGTCGCCGACGCCGAGCAGCAAAGGACACTTCACCGCGACGAGCGTGGCGACCGGGTCGTGGTTGAGCCAGCCGCGCACGAAGTCGATGTTGGCCGGGGCCGTGAGCTGAGTGACGAGCTCGCCGACGAACGGCGCCACCGCGCCGCCCGGCGGGACGGGTGTCGTTCCCGCGACGATCTTCGCGAGCGCGTCCTCCAGATAGGCGAGCGAAGCGGCGATGGCGGGCTCGGCGGTGCCGTCGCGCGCGAGCGAATCGTGGACCTGCTGGCTCAGGATGACGCCGAAGCTGCGTCCGGGGCCGGCCATGTACGCGAGCGCCGCGAACGTGCCTGGCGGCGTCGCCGCCGCGGCCTTCGCCGCCAGCATCGCGCCCTCGGAATGGCCCAGCACCCCGATGCGCGCCGCGTCTACCTCCGGCCGCGCCGCCAGGTAGGCGCGCGCCGCGATCAGGTCCGCGTCGAACTCGCCCCACTTGGCGACCGTGACCTTCGTGCTGCCGCCCGAGCCGCGTTTGTCGTAGCGCAGTGTGGCGAGGCCGGCCTTGGCAAGGTGCTCGGCCAGCACGCGCCCGGTGTCCACCTTCCCCGGGAGCAGCGGGTTGTTCCAGTCGCGGTCGGTGGGACCGCTGCCGGCGACGAGCACGACCGCGCCCAGCTTGCCGGTCGCGTGGACCGGAAGGAGCAAGGTGGCGGCCAGCGTGACGGCGTCCGCGCCCGCGCCCGAGCTGAACGTGATCTCCTCGCTGCGGTAACCCACCACTTCGGGGTCCGGCGCCGCGGTCGCGGGCACCGCCGTGGCGGGAAGCTTGCCGCTGATCACGTACGCGCCCGGCGTCAAAGGCGCCTCGCCGGCGGTTCCGCCCGCCAGGCCGGTGGCCGCACCCGGGGCTCCGCTCGCGCCCGCGGTGCCCCCCGATCCGGTGCCGCCCGCGCCCGGCAGCGGCTGCGCGCACCCTGCTGCGATCGCGGTCGCCAGCGCTACGACTGCCGCCAGCGCGGCCACCGCCGCACGCACCGGAGTGTTCGACCCGCGCGCCGCCGCCTGCTGGCGGCCGTCCCAGACGTTGCGTGCCGTCGCCTCGCGCATGGCGCGCACGCTAGCCCGCGCGGCGCGGGCTTGTCCAACCGCGGCACGACGCAGTACTCTAGGGACGTGACCACGGAAGAGAAAATCGCTTGCGCCCGGGTGGTGGCGGCCGTCATTCTCGCCGACGCCGCGATCACCGACGCCGAGCACGCTTTTCTCGAAAAGGTGTTCGCCGACCTTGCCCTGACGCCCGAAGAGCGCAAAGCCGCCACCGCCGGCCTCAGCGTCGGCGACGGTCCCGGCGACGCGGTCTCGCATCTCAAGGACGAAGCCGTGAAGATAGAAGCGCTGAAGCTCGCGGCCGCCGCCATGTCCGTCGACGGCGAGGACGCCAAGGTGGAGCGCCGCATCGTCGACGAGGTCGCCAAGGCGCTGGCGCTGCCGGCCGAAGTGGCGGCTGAGGCCCTGCGCCTCGGCACCCTGCCCAAGCCCTAGCGTCAGCCGTCGCCACGGCGCGTTCCTCGGCTCGACTCAGAGGACGTTAGTCTTTCCCTAAGTCGGAGGCGACGCCTTCGGCGTGCCTCGACTCAGCCGATCGGGCAGGCGTAGCCCACCTGGAAGTCGTGCAGGACGGGCGTGACGCCGTCGATGCTCGTCGTGAGCGTGAAGATGACCTGGATGAAGTCCGCCGGGTTGGGCGACGGCGGCGTGGGCGGCGCGGCCAGCAGGTCCGCCGGCGAGGTCGCGTACGGGCCCGCCGAGGGCTGCCCGTCGATCGTCAGCGGGTCGTCGCCAGTCTGCACCCGCAGCGTGACCGTCGTGCCCGGCGGCTCGGTGCTCGACCACGTCACCGAGGTCCAGGTGGTGGGGCCGCCGGTGCACCCCGACAGCACCACCTCGTAGGTCCCTTGCGGGTTGGTGAAGTTGCGCAGCCCGAAGCCGGTGAAGTCGGAATAGCTGTAGGGGTTGAGCCCGACCGCCACGTCGTCGACGCCGGCCGCGGGCGTGGGGTTCAGCACGGTGCCGGTCGCGTCGACCAGCAGGCGCGTCGCCACGTTCGAGTCGTGGTTGATTCCCCAGATGTTCTCGGCGAAGTCGACCCCGGCGCCGATCGTCCCGGCGCCGGTGAGGATGTACACGGGGTAGGTGCTCCCGTCGACCAGGCCGCTCGGCACGCTGATCGGGATGCGCGAGATCGCCCCCGGCGACGACGAGTGCGCCATCCAGACGAAGCCGCGCGTGTCGGCGGCGATGCCGCGCCCGTAGCCGCGCCCGGTGAGGGTCACGCGCGTCCAGGTGCCGCCGGCCAGCGTGGCGAAGCCGCCGCTGCGGTCGGGCGAATAGCGGAAGGCGCTCTCGCACGACCAGCCCCCGAACCAGATGTCGTCGTTGCCGTCGATGCCCAGCCCGTAGTTCGCCTGCCCGCCGGGGCAGGCGGGGGCGGCCGCCACCAGGGCCGCGTCGGTCGGAATGATGGTGCCCACGGCGAGCGTGGCGGTGTCGAAGTAGGTCACGGCGCCCGGGTCGTTGGGGAAGTCGACCGCCCACGCCACGCCAGTGCTGTCCACGGCCAGCCCGTAGGGGTTGATGCCGGCGGGCAGCGTCACCGACCCGAGCTGCACGCCTGTGGTGCCGTCGAAATGGAAGCACTCGTTCGCCGCGCGTGTGTGCGTGCAGGCCCAGGGGTCGCCGACCGCGGCGTCGAGCCCGCCGGCGGCCAGCGCCAGTGAGCGCCCGACGTCGTTGATCCCGCCGAAGTTCACGGTGAACGACACACACTCGTCGGCGTCGCCGGGGAACTCCACGGGGTCGCCCGTGTCGATGACGCCGTTGCCGTTCGCGTCGTTGGAGGTGTCGATGACGCCGTTGCCGTTGCGGTCGGTGCAATAAATCGGGTCGTTCAGGAACTTCGTCAACGACGCCTGCCCGCCGAAGGCGCGGTTCGCCACCCAGGCGTCGCCGTCGAAGTCGACGGTCGTGCGCGAGGGGCGGTTGTCCGACATCTGGATGGGAAGGCCGTTGATGTCGTCGCACACGCCGGGGGTCGACGGGTTCGAGTCGCAGGTCGTGCTGTAGTAGCGCGCCACTTCGGCCATGTTCACGGTGTCGATCTTCGAGACGGTGCCGCGCGCGAAATCGTTCTCGTTGGCGATCCAGAGATATTCGTACGCGGTGGACGAGCCGTTGAGGATGATGTCGCCGTTGGGGTCGAGGCCGACGCCGTCGGCTTCGACGTTGTCGGGCGGCGGCGAGTCCCACGGACCCGGGAACGGGTCGCCGCCGAGCTCGATGCAGTTTTGGGCGCCGCTGCAGCAGTCGACGAGCCCTTCGTCGGTGTCGCCGTCGCAATCGTCGTCCACGTCGTTGCAGTACTCGGTCGCGCCGGGGTGGACGGTGGCGTCGGCGTCGTTGCAGTCGTCGCCGGCCTCGCAGCCAGGGCCATAGCCGTCGCCGTCGAGGTCGGTGCCGTTGTTGCACGGCGGCGGGGGTGGGCCGCCGCCGTCCATGCCGTCCGGGCCGATGGACCCGGTGCAATGGCAGCCGGCGACCGAAAGCGTCGCCGCGGGCGCGACGACGAGGCACAGCGCCGCCGTACCGCGCAGGGCACACCACACCCCGCGCAGGCCCCTGCGTTGGACTTCCTGGGCCTTCATCTCCGACCTCCTGACGCCGTGCCCCGGCTTGGTCTATATCCTATCATCCGCGCGACGCGCCCGGAAGGAACCCATGCCCACGCTGCTACCGGCCGATACCATCGAGGAGACCCTGCCGTTCGGCGACGAGCTGCGCGCGGTGCGGCTGCCGGCGCGCGCACGCGTCGTGTCGGCGGGCTGGGGGACGCGTCTGCGGCCTCTCCCCGACCTGGAGGCGGCGCTGCGCGCGGCGCTGGCGCGGCCGCTGGGGCTCGCGCCGCTGGGTGCGCTGGTGCGGCCCGGCGCGCGCGTGACCATCGCCTTCGACGACCCGACCGTTCCGTCGTACGGCCCCTTGCGGCGCACCGCCATCACGTTGGTGCTGGAGGCGCTGGCGAGCGCCGGCGTCGCGGAAGAGCGTGTGACGCTCGTTTGCGCCAACTCCCTGCATCGCAAGTGGACCATCGAGGAGCTCGTGAGCATCCTCGGCGACGAGCTGGTGGGACGCTTCGCTCCGGCCGGGCGTCTCGTCTGCCACGACGCGGAGGATCCTGAGGGGCTCCTGCATCTGGGCGTGACGTCGCCCGGCGGCTTCGACGTCGAAGTAAGTCGGCTCGTCACCGAGGCCGACCTCTGCGTCTACGTAAACGCGCAGTGCCTGCGCGGGTTCATGGGCGGCTGGAAGTCGGTGTGCGTGGGGCTGTCGACGCATCGATCCATTCGCTGGCACCACACGCCGGACGGGATGTCGATGTCGGTGAAGGACAACCGCATGCACCGCGTGCTCGACGAGATGGGGGCGTTGCTGGAGGCGCGCCTGGGACGGCGCATCTTCAAGATCGAGACGGTGCTGGCGAACCCGTTCGAGGCGGCGCACGTCTTCGCGGGCGGCGTGCCCGAGACGCGCCGTGCCGCGCTCGACGTCTTGGAGGGGCAGCACCCGCCGCGCCGCGCCGCCGCGCCGCCCGCGGACGTGGTGGTTTACGGCGTGCCGGCTTGGAGCCCCTACGCGATGTTCGCGAAGATGAACCCGCTGTTGACGCTGCTGTCGAGCGGGCTGGGTTACCTGGGGGGCGTGATCGAAGCGCTGGGCAAGCCGGGCTGCTCGGTCGTGCTGGCGACGCCGTGCCGCGACGAATGGGACGACCGGCACCACCCGTCCTACCGCGAGGTCTGGGAGCGCGTTCTGCCGGTGACACGCGACCCGTGGGAGATATCGCGGCGGTTCGAGGACGAGTTCGCCCGCCGGCCGGATTACGTGGCCCGCTATCGCCACGGGTTCGGCTTCCACGGCGTGCACGGAATCTACGCGACGCATCCGCTGAAGCGGCTGCGCCACGCCGGCCGGGTCTACGTGGCGGGCGCCGAGGTACCCGCGCTGGCGGAGCACGTGGGGTTCGTGCCGGCGGCCGGCGTGGAGGACGCCGTGGCGCGCGCCGAACGAGACCACGGCGCCGACTGCGCAATCACTTTTGTGCGGCAGCTTCCGGCGGCCTAGAAGTCGCTCCGCGAGATTCCGGTTGCGTAGCCGGCCCGCGCTAGCGCCCGTTTAGTGTCGTGAAGCCGCAGTGCGGGTTAGACTTGCCCGAGGCCGATGGCTCGCCCGCTGCGCGTGTTGCTCGTCGAGGATTCCGAGGATGACGCGCAACTGGTCCTGCAGGCGCTGCGCCGCGGCGGCTACGAGCCAGTGCACGAGCGCGTGGACACGGCGCCGGCCATGGACGCGGCGCTGCAGCGCGGGCCCTGGGACTTGGTCCTGGCGGACTTCTCGCTGCCGCGCTTCGCCGGTCCGGCCGCGCTGGCGCTGCTGCGGGCGAAGGGCCTGGACGTCCCGTTCCTGATCGTGTCGGGGACCATGGGCGAAGAGACGGCCGTCGAGGTCATGCGCGCCGGCGCCGCCGACTTCGTGCTGAAGGACCGGCTGGCGCGACTGGTGCCGGCCATCGAGCGCGAGGTACGCGAGGCCAACGCGCGCGCCGAGCGGCGCCGCATCGTGGAGCGGTTGCAGCTCTCGGACCGCATGGCCTCGCTGGGGGCCCTCGCCGCGGGCGTGGCGCACGAGATCAACAACCCGCTGGCCGTCGTCATGGCCAACCTGGACCTGCTGGCAGGAATCGCGGCCGAGAGCGGTGCCGCGGCGCTCGACGCCGAGGAGGCGCAGTCGCTGCTGCGCGACGCCCGCGAGGCGGCGGGGCGAATCCGCGGTACCGTTCGCGACCTCAAGCTCTTCTCGCGGGCCGAGGAGCAGCCAACCGGCGGAGTGGACCTGCACGGTGTGCTCGATTCGTGTGAGCGGATGGCGCACAACGAGATCCAGCACCGCGCCCGTCTGGTCAAGGACTACGGGGCGATTCCGGAGGTCGCCGGTAGCGACGCACGGCTGGGGCAGGTCTTTGTGAACCTGCTCATCAACGCCGCGCACGCCATTCCCGTGGGCAACGCCGACGCGCACGAGATTCGCCTGACAACGCGCAGCGAGGCCGGGCGGGTCGTCGTGGAGGTGCGCGACGACGGCGCGGGGATTCCGGCGAGCGTGTTGCCGCGCATCTTCGATCCCTTCTTCACCACCAAGCCGGTGGGCGAAGGTACGGGGCTCGGGTTGTCGATCTGTCATCGGCTGCTGGTCGCGATGGGCGGCGACATCGCCGTCGAAAGCGCACCCGGCAAGGGCACCGTGTTCCGAGTGTCGTTGCCCGCGGGCCAGAGCGATGCGCAGGCGACGCCCGCAACGGAGGCCGTGCCCGCGGCGGCGCCCGTCGCGGCGCCGCGCCGCCGCGGCCGCGTCCTGATCGTAGACGACGAAGCGCCCATCGGCCGCGTCCTCAAGCGCTTGCTGGCCGTCGATCACGACGTGGAGCTGGCGACGACGGCCAGACAGGCGCTGTCCTTGCTGGAGGCAGGTCGGCGTTTCGACGCCATCTTCTGCGACCTGATGATGCCCGACATGACCGGCATGGAGCTGTACGCGGCCCTGGCCGAGCGCGCGCCGGATCAGGCCGAGCGCATGGTCTTCATGACGGGCGGCGCTTTCACCGACGCGGCGCGCGACTTCCTCGCCGGCGTCCAGAACGTGCGCATCGAGAAGCCGTTCGATGCGGCCGCGGTCAGGACCATCGTCGCCCGCCTCACGGGCGCCCCCGCCGCGATCTAGAGCTCACCGACCAGACCCGTCCGTGCACCGCGTCGTGGGCTAGGGCCCTGGCAGCGCAGGCCGAAGCCCGCGCCCAGCGCGACGAGTCCCCGGCGGGGGTCCGCCTTTTGTCCGCGCCCCCGCGGCGCGATAAGGTGTCCGCGATGAGGGCATGCATGGGAGGGCCGCGTCGCTTGCGCGAGGCGGCCGTGCTGGCGTCGGCGCTGGGCGCTTTTGCCGTCTCGCCGGGCGGCGCCGCCCTGAGGACGGCCGCCGCCGCCGAGCGCGTGGCGTTGTTCGCGTTCGAAGGCTTCGGCTTGCCCAAGAAGCACGAGCTCGCGCCGGTGAAGGTCACCGCGGCCGTGTCGCGCGCGCTCGCCGCGGCGGGCTACGAGGTCGTCGAGCCGCCGCTCACCCTGCGCGACATGACGGGCGCCGTCGGCTGCGACGCTGTCGACGGTCCTTGTGCCGTGAAGATCGGCGCCTTCCTCAAAGTGCAGAAGGTCGTGGTGGGAAAGCTCACCTACGCCGACGGGCGCGTCCTCATGCGGGCGCGTACGTTTCTCAGTGCGGACGGGCTGCTGGAGCTGGACCGCGAAGACTCCGCCGCGGCCGACGACCGCGAGCTCGACCGCGTGAGCGCCGGGCTGGCCGCGGCCGTCGCGAGCGCCGGGACGACGCCTCCGAGGGGCCCAGGCGGGGCGGCGGGCCTAGGTGGGACGGCGGGCGGTGGCGGGCACGGGGGGCTCGGAGCGGCGTCCATCGGCGCGCTCGGTGCAGGGGCGGCCCTGCTCGCCGGGGGTGCTGCCGCGGGGATTGGCGTGGCGGTGACGGTCGGCGGCATCCGCCGGCACCCGCTGGACAGCCCGGGCGACTTCGAGGCCGTGCAGCGGGAGATCGAGGGCGGCCGCGCCCTGGCGCGCGTCGGCGCGGTGCTGGCGGGCCTCGGAGGCGCGGCGCTCGTCGCGGGTGTGGTGCTGGTCTGGCACGACCGGCGAGCCGGCGGCGGCGCTGCCGCGACCAGCGGCAGCCGCAGCGCCGGTGTGGGCAGCGGCGAGGCAGGGGCAGGCACGGGCGCGCTCAGGATCGGTCTGGGCGTGGCGCCCGGGGGCGGACCGCTGCTGACTTTGCACCTGGCCCTCGGGGGGATGCCATGAGCCGACGCCCTAGCGCGCTCCTGACCGTGGCACTGGTCGTGGCTGCCGCCGCTGCACCGGGCTGCCGGTGCGCGGCGTTTCACGTGCTGGACGCGTATCGTTGCGACGCCGACGTGCAGTGTTCGCCCGACCGCGTGTGCGGCGCCACGGCCGGCGGCGAACGCTTCTGCGTGGTGCCCGAGGGTTGCACGGAAGGAGCGCCGTGCGACGACGGCCTGTTCTGCACGGTGGGCGACGTGTGCACGGGGGGGATCTGCGCCGGCGTCACGAACAGTTGCTCGGACGCGAACGACTGTACGGCCGACTCCTGCAGCGAGGACAGCGACACGTGCACCTACGCGAACGTCATCGACGGCAACACCTGCTTCGCCGCGGGCGGCTGCCTGGGAAACGGCACGTGCCAGTCGGGCGTCTGCGGCAACGCCGTTCCCGAGCCCCCCGGCACGGCCTGCGACGACGACGATGCGTGCACCAGCGCGGACGCCTGCGACGGCGGCGGCGCTTGCGTCGGGACGGCCGTCGCTTGCGACGACGGGAACTCGTGCACCGACGACGGCTGCGACCCCGCCGTAGGCTGCACGACGACCCCGCTCGCCGACAGCTCGGCGTGCAACGACGGCGTCGCCTGCACGGCCGGGGAGGTTTGCGCGGCGGGGGTGTGCGGCGGCGGCCTGCCGCCCGACTGCAGCACGCTCGACGACGCGTGCCACGTCGGCGCCTGCGTCGAAGGAGCGGGCGGGTGCGCGGCCACGCCGCGACCGGACGGCACGGCGTGCGACGACGGCAACGTCTGCACGGGCGGGGACGTCTGCGCGCTGGGCGCCTGCGCCGGCAATCCGTTCACCGTGAACGGAAGCCCTTGCGACGACGGCAACTCATGCACGCAGTCCGACAGCTGCGTGCTGGGCGCGTGCATGGGCACGCTCGTGGATGCCGACTTCGACGGCTACTCGCCGCTGCCCGGCTGCGGGCCGGCGGTGGACTGCAACGACGGCAACTTCTTCGTGAACCCCGGCGTCGCCGAAGTCGACGGCGGAGGCGGCTGCAACGACTTCGTCTGCAACGACGGCGTGGACAACGACTGCGACGGCTTGACGGATTGCGGCGGCGATCCAGGCTGCACCTGAGAGCCGGCAGCGCTACGCCGCGAAGATACCCTCGAACACCAGCCGTTCCAGTTCACGCGCCATCGCCCGCGCGTCCAGCCGCCGAGTGCCCAGCATGTACTGGAAGAGCATCTCCTTCACTGCGCCCACGAGGCACATCGCCAGGGCCGCGCGGTCGGCGTCGCGCACCAGCCGCAGCGTCTGGCCCTCACGCAAGCTCTCCTCCACCAGCGCCAGGAGCCGGTGGTAGAAGTTACGGATCTTCTCGTCGAACTCGGGGTCGACGCCGATGGCCTCCGCCAGCAGGATGCGCGCCAGGTCCAGGTTGTCGATGAGCGTCCGGCAGAGCGCCTCCACGTTCTCGTGGATCTGGCGGCGTACGTCCTTCGCCGACGCCGGCCGGATCGGGCGAACCTGCTGCCACACCACCAGCACCAGGTCGTCCAGGATGGCGGCGAAGGCGTCGCGCTTGGAGTCGAAGTACTTGTAGAACGTGCCTCGCGCCACGCCCGCCGCGGCGACGATCTCGGAGATGCTGGTGGCGTGATAGCCACGCCGGCCGAAGGCCACGCGCGCTCCGCGCAGGATCGTGTCCCGCATGTCGGCGGTCAGGCGTCGCGGCATGGGGGCCCGCATATCATTCGGCGCCCGTCGTTTTCCACTTGACCCGCGCCCTCTGTTGGAGGACAAACGGATTCCCTAGACGCACGCGTCTACTTATTCCGATAGGGGGCCCGCCGCCCGCCTGAGCAATAAGTGGACTATGTAGTCTATGAATGACAACGCAGGGAGGCGCCATGCCGGAGGAGCATCGCGGTCCGCTCGCGGTCGGCCTCGACGTCGGGTCCACCACGGTCAAGGCGACGGTCGTCGACCCCGAGACCAAGCGTATCCTCTGGAGCGACTACCAGCGCCACGAGACGCGCCAGCCGGAGAAGTGCCTCGAGTTCCTCGTGCGCATCGGCAACGCCTTCCCGAGCGTGCCGCAGGAGCAGATGCGCGTCTTCGTCACCGGCTCCGGCTCCGCGCCGCTGGCGCCCCACGTCGGCGCGAAGTTCGTGCAGGAGGTCAACGCCGTCACGCTCGCCGTGGAGCTCTTGCACCCCGACGTCGGGTCGGTGATCGAGCTCGGCGGCCAGGACGCCAAGATCATCATCTTCCGCGTCAACGAGGAGACCGGGCAGCGGCAGGCCATCACCTCCATGAACGACAAGTGCGCCAGCGGCACGGGCGCCACCATCGACAAGTGCTTCATCAAGGTGGGCGTGCCGGAGAAGGAGACGCGCGACATCGTCTTCGACGGCGGCAAGCTGCACCACGTGGCGGCCAAGTGCGGCGTCTTCGCCGAGACGGACATCGTCAACCTCGTCAAGAGCGGCATCCCGTCCAACGAGATCCTGAACTCGCTGGCCGACGCCATCGTCATGCAGAACTTGTCGGTGCTGACGCGCGGCAACACCCTGCGCCACAAGGTGCTGCTGCTGGGCGGCCCCAACACCTATCTGCCCTTCCTGCAGCAGTGCTGGCGGCTGCGCATCCCCGAGACCTGGCGCGACCGCGGCTACCCGTACCCGCACGACCTCCCGATCGAGCAGCTGATCTTCGTCCCGGAGAACGCGCAGTACTACGCCGCGTACGGTGCGGTGATGTACGGCCTGCACGAGGCGGCCGACGTCGGCGTCTACCAGGGGCTCGAAGGTCTGAAGCACTACATCAACTTCGGCCGCAAGGAGCGGCTGGCCGAGACCGCCGGCCCGCCCCTCACGCGCGAGGAGCGCGAGCTAACCGAGTTCAGGGAGCAGTACACGCTGCGCAAGTTCGTCTCCAAGAAGCTCGCCCCCGGCGAGAAGGTCCGGTTCGTCGTCGGCATGGACGGCGGCTCGACCTCCTCCAAGGCGGTCGTCGTCGACGACGCCGGCGAGATGATCCATCAGGAATACACGCTCTCGAAGGGAAACCCCATCGAGGACACCAAGCAGATCATGGCGAAGGTCCGCCAGTACTTCGCCGACCAGCGGGCCGACTGGGAGTGCATCGGGTTCGGGGCCACCGGCTATGCCGCCGACGTGCTTCAAGAGAGCGTCAAGTCCGACGTCAACATCGTCGAGACCGTCGCGCACATGATGAGCGCGGTGCACTTCTGCGGCGACGTCGACGTCATCTGCGACATCGGCGGGCAGGACATCAAGGTCCTGTTCATGCAGAACGGGGACATCAAGAACTTCCGCCTGTCGAACCAGTGCAGCGCCGGCAACGGAATGCTGCTGCAGGCGATGGCCGATCAGTTCGGCGTGCCGGTCACCGAGTACGCCGACGTGGCCTTCAAGGCGGGGCTCTCGCCCAAGTTCTCCTACGGGTGCGCCGTCTTCCTCGACTCCGACCGCGTGAACTTCCAGAAGGAGGGCTACGCCAAGGAGGAGCTGCTAGCGGGGCTGGCGATGGTGCTGCCCAAGAACGTCTGG
>DASYRF010000045.1:0-3252 GCA_036004705.1 Myxococcota bacterium | reverse complement strand
GACCCGCCGCCGCGGATCTGGCGCGGCGCGTGCCGCGCCTCCACGACGCCGTGCGCAAGCTCGGACTCTTCGCCAGCGTCGACGCCGCGCTGGCGTACGTCACCACCGGAACGTCGCGGCGATGAAGACGCTGCCGTTCGACCGCGCGGAGCCGCGCGCGCTTCGCGTCCCCTCGCCCGAGGCACGGAGCGTCGAGGCGGCGATGGAGCGCGCCACGGGCGACGCGGCGCGCCGGCACGACGTATGGGTGGTGTCGTTCCGGACGCTCGACGACGCCCGGGCGCTCCGCCAGCGACTGGACGAGGAGCTGGGCGGCCGAACCATCGCGCTCGTGGCGTTGCTCGACGAGCTGGACGGCAAGCCAGCGGCGCAAGCGCTTGCCCTCGCCGCCCGCGCCACCGCCGACGGGCTCAAGGCCGTGTTCCCGTCCACGGTCGCGCAGGCCGACCTCGACGAAATCGTCTTCGACCTGCTGGAGCGGCAGCGGGGCCTGCTCATGTACCGAGGCGTGCGCGGACAGCGTAAGGCGGCCGAGGCGGAGGAGGAGCGCCTGCGCGGCGTCGAAGACAGCCTGGCACGCGACCTCAAGGCGTCGCTGGCCTCGCTCGCCGGCGCGTCCGCGCCGCTCCGGCCGCTCCAGGAAGCGGCGGCGGAGTTCGAGCGCCTTTACGTCTCGCGTGCGCTCATGGATCTGAAGGGCGACGCGCGCGCCGCGCGCCGCGCGCTGGGCGTGTCGCGCGCCACCTTCTACCGCGCCCTGGAGGCGCACAAGCTGCACCATCTAGTGAAGCGGCACGACCCGTCGGGCGGAGACGAGCGATGACAGGCGTCTGCATTGACGCTGTAGCGGCGGCAAGGCAAAGTGATCTCGCGTCGCCGCGGTCGCGGGATGAAGCAAGGGGGTGTCGGCCTGGCATGAGCAGTCGCAGCCCGAGGAGCATCGCCGTGGCGGCGTTCGTGGTCGTCACGCTGGCAGGCGGCACCGCGTCGGCCGACAAGGGGGCTGGCCTCAAGCTGTACGAGAAGGGCAAGGCGCTCTACGAGGCCGGCGACCTGCGCGGCGCGGCCGCGCGCTTCCACGACGCGTTCGCCGCCGACCCGGAGCCCGCCTATGCGTACAGCGAGGCCACCTGCTATCGAAAACTCGGCGGCTCCGAGAGCGCTCACGCGGCGGACCTCTACGAGCGTTTCCTGAGCCTCGCGCCCGCGACCGACACGGAAGATCGGGCGAAGGCCACCGCGTACGCGGCCGACCTTCGCCTGGCCGTGGGCGTCGACCTGAAGCACAGAGGGGACTGCAAGGGCGCCATCGACGCGCTGACGCGGTCGCTCGAGCACGCGCCCGGCAAGGGGGAGCCGTGGGTGCACATCGGCCTCTGTCGCGAGGCGCTCGGCGACGTGGAGGGCGCGCGCGCGGCCTACGGCAAAGCGCTCGCCGCGCCCGATCTGGAATCCGCCCTGCGCGTGGGGGCGGAAGCCCGCGTCGCCGCCCTCGCCGAGCCGTCCGGATCGCCCGCCATGAGTCCGGCGCTCGCGGGGCCCGCCGAGTCGCGCCCAGGTCGCCCAAGCCCGGTGCCCTGGATCGTCGTGGGCGGAACGGCCGGCCTCGTCGTCGTCGGCGTGATCATCGCGGTCGTTGCCGTGACCACCGGTGGAAACGCCGGCGTCGACCTCCCGCCGGCGGATCTCGGGCCGGTCACGATCGGAGGCTGGTGATGCGCGCGCGCCTCGCCGCGATCGCCGTCGCCTGCGCGCTCGCCGCGGCGGGTTGCAAGCCCAAGGAGGCCGGCCTCTACGTGACGGTGAGCGGAGCGGTCTTCGACATCGCGACGCTGCACGTGGTCGTCACGGCGCAGAGCTCCGGCCGCGCGGAAGTGACGGACTTCGCGCCGCCACAGGGTCAAGCCACCATCGCCCTGCCCGTCACCTTCACCCTCCTGCTGCAGGCCACGCGCGCGCACGCGCACGACGGCGCGCTCAGCGGGCCGTTCGAGGTCTGCGTCACGCCGCGCGACGCCTCGGGGGGCACGCTACGGAACGACGTGTGCGCCGTCGAGAACGTCGCGCCCGACGCCGTGACCGAGTTCGTGATCGACTTCGGCCCGATCGAAGGCGACGCCGGCAGCGACGCGGGCAGCGACGGCGCCGTCGACGCGGGTGCGGACGCGGGCCCTGGCTGCGGCGACGGGGTGCGCTCGGGAGCCGAGGTATGCGACGGTGCGGATCTCGCCGGGAACGATTGCACGTCTATCGGGATGGGCTTCATTGGCGGCGCACTTGCTTGCGACGCTTCGTGCGCGTTCGACACCGCGGCCTGCGAGCGAAGCCACCCGGACTTCAACGGCGACGGCTACGCGGATGTGATCGTTGGAGCGGGGAGTGCGAGCGGCACGGGTCGCGCGTACGTCTACTTCGGTAGCCCTGGTGCGACGCTCGATCCGGCGCCAGACGGCACGCTGACCGGCGAGGCGGCGGGCGACGACTTCGGGTACGCAGTCGCGTCGGCCGGCGACGTCAACGGGGACGGCTTCGACGATGTCGTGGTCGGCGCACCCCTCAGCGACGGGAGCGGGATTGACGCGGGTCGCGCCTACGTCTACCTCGGCGGCCCGGGCGCCACGTTCGACCCGGCGCCAGACGGTACGCTCGATGGCGACGCAGTGGGCGACTATTTCGGCTTCGCGGTGGCGTCGGCCGGCGACGTCAACGGGGACGGCTTCATCGATATCTTCATCGGCGCCCCACGAAACGACGCGGCAGGCGTGGACGCCGGTTGCGCTCGCGTCTACCTGGGCGGCGCCGGCTTGGCGCTCGATCCGGCGCCCGATGCCACGCTGACAGGCGAGGCCGCTGACGACCGCTTCGGCGACTCCGTCGCACCCGCGGGCGACGTCAACGGGGACGGCTTCGGCGATATCGTGGTCGGTGCACCCTTGAACGACGCGGCGGGGACGATCGCAGGGCGGGCGTATGTGTACCTCGGGGGCCCGGGAGCGACGATCGAGCCCACGCCCGACGGCACCCTCACTGGTGCGTCGGCCGGCGACTCTTTCGGCTACTCCGTTGCCGGCGCAGGCGACGTCAACGGGGACGGCTTCGATGACGTGGTGGTCGGCGCGTACGTGAACGATGCGGGCGGCACGAACGCGGGGCGCGCGTACGTCTACCTCGGAGGCCCAGGCGCGACGATTGATCTAGTCGCCGACGGCATTTTCACGGGGGAGGCTGCCGGCGACTACTTCGGCTACTCGG
>DASYRF010000044.1:0-32200 GCA_036004705.1 Myxococcota bacterium | reverse complement strand
GGTGGCGAGCGTGAACCCGTGGAACCCGTATACGCCGCGCCGGGCGAACGTGAAGCGGTACGAGGTCGCCTGGGTCTTTCCCGCCGGCACCTTCAGGAAGTAGCACTTCTTGTCCAGCGGGCGGTCGCCGAGCAGGTCCTCTACCTCGAGCGAGAACGAGGGGAGGCGCCGCTTGGTGTTCTGCAAGGCGATTCCCATGAGGAAGGGCCGGCCGGCGAAGATCTGCGGCGGTACGCGGCGGGCGACGTGCACGCCGCGCAACGTGAGCTCGGAGAGGATGCCGGAGACCAGGATGAGCGACAGCATCATCCCCAAGATGATGTAGAGCAGGTTGTTGCCGGTGTTGATGGCGGCGAATCCGACGGCGAACGTCATGCCGACGAAGAACTTGCCCTCGCGCGTGAAGCGCAGCCGGCGCGGCGGGCGCAGCGCGGCCAGCAGGCGGCGCCAGGGTGTCTCGACCGGCGGCGTTGCGGCGATGGGCTCTCCGGGGCCGGCGGGCGGCGGCGCGTTGCCCGCGTCGGGCGCGGTGGACGGCGGCGGGAGGAGGACGGCGTCGGCCATGACGGCGGCGGCGGCGGCGGCGGCGGCGGCGCGGCGCGTCCGGCGCGCCTAGTGTGGGACCGGGACGCGGTCCACGATGTCGCGGATGGCGCGCTCCGCTTCGTCGCGGCCGCGCCCGAGCACGTCCGCCTGCGTGCCCGGCACGACGCGGTGGGCGATGGACGGCAGCGCCAGCGTCTTGACGTCGTCCGGCAGCACGTAATCGCGCCCGTCGAGCAGGGCGCGTGCCTGTGCCGCCAGGAAAAGCTGGCGGGCGCCTCGCGTCGAGACGCCCAGGTCGAGGAAGGGCGAGCGGCGCGTCTCGGCGACGATGCCCATGATGTACTCCAGCACCGAGTCGTCGACGCGGACCAGCGGCACCATGTCCTGCAGCCGGCGGATCTCGGCGGCGTCGACCACCGCGGGCAGGCGGTCGGGCGACTCCAGGTCGTCCTCGCCGGCGATGATGCGTCGCTCCACGCTGGCGGCGGCATAGCCGACACGGATGCGCAGTAGGAAGCGATCGAGCTGCGATTCGGGCAGCGGGTAGGTGCCGTGGTGCTCGTGCGGGTTCTCGGTGGCGACGACGATGAACGGCTCCGGCACGGGCATCGTCTGTCCGTCGACCGACACCTGTCGCTCGTTCATCGCCTCCAGAAGACAGGACTGTGTCTTCGGCGTGGTGCGGTTGATCTCGTCGGCGACCACGACGTTGGCGAACAGCGGCCCCGGCTTGAACTGGAAGGTGCCCTTGTCGGCCGCGTAGACGCTGATGCCGACGATGTCGGACGGCAGGAGGTCGCTGGTGAACTGGATGCGCCGGAACGTGCCTCCCACGACCGCGGCCAGCGCCCTGGCCAGCGTGGTCTTCCCCACGCCGGGCACGTCTTCTATGAGCAGATGCCCGCGTGCCAACAGGCAGGTGATGGAGAGCCGCACGACCTCCGGCTTCCCCTTGATGGCGCGCTCCATGGCTTCCTGCATCCGCCGGAGCGCCGGCGCCACGCTGACCGCTCGACTGCGCGAAAGATCGCGAATGATGGCCACGTCGCAATTGTACCCGCCCCTCGCCGCCCGCGCAAAGCGGCCGCCGGGAACGGCGTGCTAGCGTGGCCCCGCATGGGAGACGGACCGCTGCGCCTGGCGCTGCGCCTGCCTGACGAGATCTCCGAGGAGACCGGCGACTCGGTCGTACGGGTGAACGGCCAGATCGCTCGCATGTTGCGATCGGCGTTCGAGGTCGTCGCGCCGGCCGAGGCGGACCTGGAGGTGTGGGCGGTTCTGGCGCCGGAGCCCCACGCCGGCGCGCCGCGGCTGCTGATGTGCCACGGGGCGCTCGGCGACCCTGGCCACTGGCTGCGCTCGGTGCCGAAGCTACGGGTCGGCGACACGCTCGCGGCGCACTCTCGCACGGACCTGGACCTGATCGCGCGGCTGGGCGGTACGCCCTTCTGCGGCGTCGAGCTGCTGCCGCTTTTCGTCGACACGAGCTGCTTCGTGCCGCTCGGCGCCGACCGCGACCGGCTTCGGGCGCGGTTCGGCCTGCCGCCGCGCGTGCCCCTGCTCCTCAGCGCCGGGCGCGTCTACGACGAGAAGAACGTGCACGGCGCCCTGCATCTGCTGGCCGCGCTGCACCGCGCGGGCGCGCGCGCGCACCTGGCCGTCGCGGGCGACGGACCTGCCGCCTACCGCGCCTATCTCGAGCAGTTGTCCGAGCGCCTGGCGGTGCGCGGCTTCGTGCACTTCGTCGGCGCGCAGGGCGTTGCGGCGCTCAACGAGCTCTACAACGCCGCCGACCTTCTCGTGCATCTGAGCCTCGTCCGCAAGGAGAACTTCGGGCTGGTGCCGCTGGAAGCGCAGGCGGCGGGCCTGCCGGTGCTGTCGTCGCACTGGGGCGGGCTGCGCGACCTCGTGCGTCCCGGCCAGACGGGGTTCTACGCGCGCACGTGGCTCGTGCGGGGCGAGCGCCGGGTTGACTGGGCGGGGCTGGTGGAACCGTGCCTGGACCTTCTGCGCGACGCGCCGAGGCGAGCGGCGTTCGGCCGGCAGGCGCGCGCGCACGTCGAAGCGGAGTACGCCCCGGCGCCCTTCCGCGCGCGGCTGTTGGCGTTGCTGGACCGCTGGGCGGCGAGTCCTCCGTCCGCGGCGGCGCTCGCCCGGCGCGTTGCGCTCTCCGAGGCCGCCAAGGAGATGGTGTTCATCTACGCGCTGGTGGGACGAGAGCACCCCGAAGCCGAGGACAGCTTCGCCATCTCGCGCCTGCTGCAGCGCGAGCAGCACGGAACGTTTGCCTACCGCGCCATCCACGCCTGCATGGCGACGTCGGCCGAGCCCCCCGAGCTCCCCGAGCCTGACGACCGCGGCCCGCTCTATCGGCTGGTGGACTTCGAGTCCGCCGCCGCCGGGCGCCGCGTCATCCTGGAGCCTCCCTGGGATCGATCGGTGGCGCTCGGCGAAGCGGCCGCTTGGCTACTGGCCTACTTGCAGGAGGGACCCGCGGCGCTGCCGGCGCTGCGCGACGCCGCACGCGGGAACGGCCTGGCCGAGCCAGAGCTCACCCTGGCCGTACGCGAGCTTCTGGACGAAGGTCTCGTCGGGGTCGCCGGGCCGCCGACGCAGTGAGCACGACGCGCCTTGCCAGCGGCGCGAGCGCGGGACCCAGCGGCCGCAGCGCGCGCGTCACGGCGCCGTAGGCGCGGCCCGCGCCGCTATCCAGCTCGAGACGCAGCCCGAGGCGGCGTATCGCCGCCAGCCGCCCGACCACCGCTTGCGCAGGAACGTCGTGCGGCCGTCCCAGCCCGTCGCCGCAGAGCGTTACGAGGCGGCGGTCCGCGCTAACGCCCACGCAGCGATGCACACACCAGCGCGCCCCATCCACCGCCAGCACGATCTGCCCCGGGACAGGTCCGCCGTCGCGCGGGAAAGGCAGGATCGTGAGCTCGTCCTTCGGCCACAACGTGGGGACCATGCTGTAGCCGCCCGCCACGAAGGAGATGGGACGGCCGCGGCGCAACGCGTCTACCAGCAAGTCCGCGAGGGCGGGATCGGGCGAAGTCAACTCGTCGTGCCGCCCATGTTGATGCAAGTGAGACCGCCCTTCAGGCCACAGGTGAGCGCCTTGTTCTCGAAGGACTCCTCGCTCTCGATGGCGGGGGGCGCGTACGGCTTGCGCGCCTTCGGCGGCTTATCGGCCTCGTCGGGGGTGCGCCCGCTCGCATCGGTTCGATCGTGTCGGTCGCTGTTCATTTCGTGGCGCTCCTGATCTCCTCGTCGCTCCTAGTAGTAGATGATCGCGGCGCCGACGTCGCCGTTCTGGAAGGGATAGCCCACCAGGATGTCCAGATACGTGTCGTTGTTCACGTCGCCCGCGTACACCATACCCAGCGTTTGATCGAATACCGGCGATCCGGGGATGCCGGGAAGGTCGAAGTCGTACGGGGGTGCGCTCGACGGAAGGACGCTCGATCCGTAGAGCCCATGCACGCGTCCCGGCGCCACGCCAAGGTTGTCCCCCATGATGAGGTCGGGGAGCGTGTCGGAGTCGAAGCTCGCCGGCATGCCGGTGCGCGAGCCGGCGACGATCCAGCCACCCGCCATGGCGAACCCGAAGTGGGTCAGGCCTCCCGCCGTGGGCGGCAGGAGCGTCGCGTCGGCCGCCGCCGACGCCGTGTCGAACAGACCCAGGCCGCCGTTCAGGAACACGTACACCACGCCGTTCACCATGCCGTCGCGGGACCCCACCGCCGCGCCGCCGAGGCCGGACGCGGAGCCATCGAAGTCGCCGACGCCGGCGACCGAGGAGCCGAAGTTGTCGGCGGTGCTCGTCGTGAAGCGCGCGACCTCGACCGCGGACGCGTTACCTGTCGCGACCGGCCACGTGAACACCGAAGCGTACCCGATGTCCGACCCGCCGTTACTGGCGTAGCGGGGCGCCCCGGCGACGAAGCCGCGCCCGGAGGTCGGGTCGGCGACCGAGCCCGGCTCCACGGGACCGAGGTAGGCGAGGCTGGACCCCAGCGAGTCTCCCGCTGCGTCGCCCGTGATGATGACGTCCGCGTCGTCGGACGAACGCTCGCCCACGACCCAGCGCGGGTCGGCCAGGCGATCGGCGTCCGTCTGTCCCAACACCACGAAGACCCGTCCGTTGAAGCCCGCCCCGATGGGATAATCGTCGGAGCCGAAGATGAGGTCGCTCAGCCCGTCGCCGTCGACGTCGCCACCCGTTATCGAGGACTGCGCGAAACCGCCGTAGCCCCAGTAGAGGCCGCTGTAGGAGGCCGGCGCGGCGATGCGCAGGCCCGTCGACGTCGTCATGGACGTGGGCAGCGACGGGCTCCCGAGGATGATGTGGATCTTCCGCCAGCCGGGCAGCGCGAGCCCGATGTCGTCACAACCGTCGCCGTTGACGTCGCCGAGCGCGGCGACACCGCTCCCCAAGAAGCCGAACATGGGATCGGTCTCGTCGATCGTGACGTCCGGTCCGCCGGCCCAGGCCACGTTGGGGTTCATGCCCGAGACGCCGAAGTAAAGGAACACGCGGCCATCGTAGTTTCCCATCGGATAGCCGTCGGCGGACACCAGGATGTCGTCGATGCCGTCGCAGTTCACGTCGCCGACGCCGGCCACGTAGGCGCCGAAGCGGTCTTCCGGATCCGCGCCCTCGCTGAACACGAACGAATCGGGCAGCAGCAGGCCCAGGTCGAGCGGCCCAGTCGGCGCCGACACGTTCCCCGCGGCGTCGACGGAGGCGACGGCCACGGTGACGTCGTTGCCGATGCGCGGACCGAGGAACATCTCCGTTTCCAATCCGCCGCCCGGCGCCGGGAAGTCGATCGTTCCGCTGAAGACGGTCGCGAAGTCGAACGTCGCCGAGTCCTTCCCCCAGCGCAGGCGCGTGGACGCGACCCCGCTCGTCGCCGGGACTGTCCACGTGCACTGGGTCTCTCCCGTGCGCTTGTTCAGATACAGGCAGCTGAGCCCCGTCGGCGGCAGCGGGGGCGTGAGGTCGACGTCGAACGTCACCGTGCCCGGCGTCGTACCGCCGGTGAGCGGCGTGCAAGTGTCCGCCTGCACGGTGTGGGTGCCTTCGCTCAGCGTCGCCGTCAGCGTCATGGGTCCTGAGCCCGACATCGCCGACGTGGAGCCCGGGATCACCACGCCGCCTTCGAACAGGCAGACCGCGCTGCCGGCGGGAAGGCCCAGCTCGGTGACCGTGAACGTCACATCGGGCGTCCCCACCTGCGCGCCGGGGCTCGGCGCGACGATCGTCAGCACCGGCATGGAGCTCACGAAGAATCCCGAGCAGCCACCGGTCGTCACGGTCGTCATGTCGGAGTCGTCCAGACACGTGGTGACGAGGTCGCAGGACGTGTCCACCAGAAGGGTCACGTCGTTGACCGGGACCAGGACGCAGGCAGGGTCGGCCGGGCCCGCCGGGGGCGGACCGTACGTTCCGACGCTCGTTCCAGCCGGACACTGGACGTCCAGGGTCCAGTTCACGCAACAGATCTGGAGCGTGAGGTCGTACTGGAAGCCCGGCGTGCCCGGGTCGGTGTCCGAGGTGGCAACCAGCGTGGCGGGGCAGCTCGGGAACACGACCGCGGGCGCGGCGTCCGCCGTCTCGGTGTCGACGCACGCGAGCGGGAACACCACGCCGAACGTCGTATCGCCGGTGTCGATGTCGGTCGCGACGCAGGTCAGGGTGTTCCCGGCGCCGTCCACGAACGGCGGGGCGTTGACGCCGACGACCGCGCTGCCGGCGTTCACGGCGCTCATGCCGATCGCCACGCCGGCCGGATTGTCCGCGTTCGTCAGGAAGATCGTCGTCGTATGGTTTCCCAGCCCGTTGACCGTGAAGCTCACGGTTTGCACCGTGTCCGCCGGGACGGCCAGATCGATGCACATGTCCGGGTCGCTGCTCAGCGGATCGAGCGAATCGATGACGCAGGTGGGCACTTGGCAGTCGACGGTCACGTTGATGGTTCCGGTGCCCACGTTGCCGGCGCCGTCTACGCACTCGGCCACTAGGCTGCTGGGCATCGCGTTGCCCGGCGGGAGCGTAGACACGAACGTCACGCTGCCCGCCGTCAGCATGCCGACCATCGTGCCGGTCGTGTCGCCGTTGATCGTCAGCCGGACAGTCCGGTTGTTGCCCGCGTCGGAGCTGACGGTCACGGGGATCTGCACCCCGTTCAGCGGCATCATGTCCTGATCGTCCGCGCAGGTCAGCGACGCGTTGTCTTCGGGCGTGACGAATGCGCACAGCGGCGGCGCGATGTCGACGACCACCGAGCTGTTGCCCGTGCCGCCTCCGGCGCAGCCGGCCTCCGTCGCCGCCAGGAGGTTGACCACGTTCTCCTGCCCGGCGTCCGCCTCCAGCGGGAAGTCGGTGAACGTCGCCAGCCCGTTCGCGTCGGTGGTGGCCGTTGCGGGCGCGCCGCCGTTCGTACGCAGCTCGATGTCGGTGTTCGCCACGGGGTTGCCGTCAACGTCAAGCGCTTCGACGACCACCTCGGCGCCGATGGCGCCCGGCAGGAGCCCGCCGGCGGTCGTGTCGTCGCCGGTGCCGAGCAGCGTCCCGCTGAGCGGGCTCAGCACGTTGATGGTCGCCACCGTGCATCCGGACTGTGGGCAGTCGGGGTTCGTCGCATCAGGACACTTGCGGCAGTCACAGCCGGCCGCGAGCAACGTCAGCAGCAGCAGGAGCTGCCCACCCATCGACAGGAAACGTTTCATCGGTCCACTCCCTCCCGTTCACTGCGCGACATGCGGCCGTCGGTGCCGACGGTCAGCCGCTCCCTCGCCTTCGCCGGGTGAAGCGACTCCCAGACGGCGCGCCGCGCCGCGGCCTTGCGGCAGCTCTCCGCCGACGGCCCCAGCAGGTCGCCGTCCTCCTGTAGCGCCATCGCCCCGCAACGCTCGCAGAACGGAAGGTCGGGACAGGTCCGACACTCGCGCAGAGCCGTCAGAGTCACGCTTCTTACTTTGTGGAACCAGGCCGAGCCTTCCCAGATTTCCGGCAGGGGCTGCTCGGTGACGCTTCCGGCGTCGACGTGCATGAGCTGGCAGGAGCGCACCCGTCCGTCACCCACGATCGCCACGGTCGTGCTGCACGCGCCGCACACGCTCTCCGACGCGAACTCGGTCTGCTCCGCCTCGGACCGGTCCAGCCAGTCGTACCAGGAGCGCGCCTGGCGGTCGATGTCGTCGGCGGCCAGCTCGGCGTTGATCTCGCGTAGCTGCTCGTCGCTGATCCGTAGCTGCTTGGGGAAGGTGTCGCCGTCCTCGCGCGCCGTCAGCGTGGCGTCGAACGCGTAGGTGCACCCCAGCGAGTCGGCCCACGCGCGCAGCGCCCGCCACTCGTGGAAGTTCACCGTCATCACCACGCACTTGACCTTCACGGGGAGGCCGCGCGCGCGGAGAATCTCCACCGCGCGCCTCGTCTTGACGAAGGAGCCGGGGGCGCAGGTGACCGTTTCGTGCGTCTCGGCGGTCACACCGTAGACGCTGATGTGCACCTCGTGCGGCGCGGCCTTCTGGATGCGGTCGGCCATGACGTCGTCGACGAGCACGCCGTTGGTGAATAGCCGTACGATGAAGCCCAGTCGGCGGGCGTAGGCGACGATGCGGTCGAAGTCGCGCCGCAACAGCGCCTCTCCGCCGGTCAGCGTCACCATCAGGCTCCCCATCTGTGCGAGCTGATCGAGCGTGCGCATCACGGTGGGGGTGTCCATGTCGGGGCCGTAGCCGACCTGATGCCCGCCGTTGGTCCCGTCGCGCACCTGGTAGCAATGCATGCAGGGAAGGTTGCAGCGGCTCGTGAGGTGGACGAACGAGTTCACCGGAACCTTGGCGCGGTGGGCCAGCTGCCGCAGCGTGACGATCGCGCCCGGGCGCTTCGTCTTCGCGGCGGGCGCGAGCGGCTGCTCGGCGGCCTCGGCCACCGCCAGGTCCACGGACGCGGCGCTCATCGATGGTCCGGCGCGCCCCGCGCGTCCGCGGCGTCCCGCGCGCCGCCCGCGTCGGCGGCGTCGCCCGTCGCCTGGGCGAGGCCGCGCGAAGTCAAGGTGTGCAGGAAACGCTCCACGTCCGCCAGCACGGCGTCGTGGTCGAGCGGAATCCTTTCATCCTCGTCTCCTCGTTCCGCCGGCGCGTCGAACTCGCCTTCGATCTCGTGTGCGATCTCGTCCGCGCTCTTCGGGCCCTCGAGCAGCTCCCACACGCGTCCGCCTACCTCGTTGAGCAGCGTGACGCGGCCTTCGTAGGGCGCCACGATGAACACCTTGCCGGCGATTCGCCGCGACACGGCTTCGGTGCTTCGCAGAAACCGGCCTGCCATCGCGCTCTCCCGTCCCAGCAACACGTTGTGTCCTCACCGTAGCCCATCCCCGCGGACCTCCGCAACCGCGCGACCCAGCGCGGGATGCTCCAAGGGCTGGTTATTTGGTTGCCGCCCGCGCGCGATTCATTCACGGCGCGGGAGTGCCCACGCGGGTGCGCACCAGCCACACGGCCGCCGCCGTCGGACGGAACGCGAGCTGCGCGGGCGGCGTCGCCGCGATCAAGCAGGCGGCGTGGCGCAGCACCAGTCCGGCGGCGTCGGCGTCCGTTCGGTAGGAAACGACGCAGCGCAGCAGGCGCTGCGCGGCCTCCGCCGGGTCGATCTCCCGGAGGGCGTCGTCGTCGCCGGCGGCGGCGTGCTCGAGCGCGAACAGTCCGCGCAACGGGCGGCACAGCGGGCGGCCGGGCGGGTAGCGGTCGCCGGAGAAGGGAGTGCCCCAGACGCTCGGCGCCGCGCCGCCGCTACCGCCGTCGCCGCCGCCCACGACGATCAGATCGTCGCCCAGTACGTCGGCCCCGCACGCGCCCGCGAGGTAGGCGAAGGTGGTCTTGCCGGCGCCCGAAGGGCCGAAGAGGACGGCCGCGGGAGCGCCGTCGCCTGGACCGAACGCGGTCGCCGCGGCGTGCAGGAGCAGCCGGCCGCGGTCGAGCAGCGCCGCGGCGAGCAACAGGCGTAGGCAGCTCTCGGTCGGACGCCCCGGCGACGCGCGCTCGCGGGCCGCGCCTTCCCAGCCGCGCGGGCCGCGCACGAGGTCGAGCGCGAAGTCGGCGCGGACGATGCGCGTGCCGCCGCCGGGCAGGCTGGACCGGCGGGCCACCTCGAGCGCGGTCGCCTCCGCCGGAAACGCGTCGTCGCCGACGATGCGCGACTCCAGCGTGGCATCGGCGGGCGCCGCCGCCGTCTCGTTTCCCGGCTGCTCCACGAACGGGCCGAGGCGCTCCGCAAGGGCTGCTTCGACGGCGCGGTCGCCGTGGTGGATCTGCACGCGCAGCCCCCCCAACGCGACGTGGATCATGACGGCATCGAGCGCAAGAAGTCGCCGATGGCCCGGGCCAGGGCGGCGGGGTGCTCCGCCGGCAGCATGTGTCCGGCGCCGCCGATCTCGCAGAGCCGGGCGCCGGGGAGCAGGTCCGCCAGCCGCGCGCCGAGCGCCGGCGGCGTGAGCCGGTCCTCGCTGGCCGTGACGACGAGCGCCGGCATCCCCAGGCGCGCCGTCGCGGGGCCGGCGTCGTAGGCGTCGCACGCGGCGAAGTCGGCGCGCGCGACCTCGGCGGTGCAGTAGGGCCACGAGGCGATGGCCATCTCGACCAGCGACGTCGGCGCCGACGCGGCGAACGCGGCGCGAGTCATCAGCGCGCGCGCCTGGTCGGCGCTGCGGTCGAGCGCATCGTAGACGAGCGGGTCGACGCGGATGCGTGCGGCGGTGGCGACGAGCACCAGCGCCTCCACCCGTTCCGGCCGAAGCTCCGCGGCCCGCAGCGCGATGAGGCCGCCCATCGAGTGGCCCAGGAGGATGGCCCGCCGCATGCCCAGCGCCTCCAGCAGGCCGAGCGCGAAGTCGGCCGCGGCGTCTATCCCCGCGAGGGGTGGGCCCTGCGATCGCCCGTGCGCGGGGAGGTCGACGGCGACGACGTTCCCCGCCGACGTCAGCAGATTCGCGGTGCGCGCCCACCCCGCGCTCGACCCGCCGGCGCCGTGCAGGAACAGCAGCGTCCGGCGGTCGGGCGCCGGCGCCCCGGCGCCGCCGTCCCGGTAGCGGATGCGTCGCTGCTGGACCAGGATGCTGGGCAACCCGGCGCGTGTAGCCGACGCCGAACCAGCGGTCAAGCCGGGCGGCGGCGGCGCGGCGGCGCGCCGGCGTTGGCGCGCCGGCGTTTCTCTGGCATGGATGAGGTGATCATGGGCGAGGGCGAGGGAAATGGCCGCGACCCGTCGCCCGCCGGGAGCGGCGCGCTCTACGGGGCGCTGCGCGCGGGCACGGTGCTCTACGCGCGGGCCGACGCGCTCCTCACCAGGCTGCAGCTCGCCGTCCAGAACGTCGCCGGCGGCTTCCTGGGCGAGGCGCTTACCTTGCCGGAGCAGTCCGATCTCGGCGTCCGGCTGTACGGGACGAGGTTCCGCGGCACGGCGGCGCCGCCGCGGCTGTCCGATTGGGAGCGGGCGTGGTTCGGCCGCCGGCTTCCGCCGCCGCCGGCGCGGCTGCTGGTCGGCGCCGCGGGCACCGGTCGAGAAGCGCGCGTGCTCTGCGACCTCGGCTACCGGGTCGACGCGCTGGAGCCGGCGGCCGGTCCCGCGCGCACCTGCGCCCAGGCGCTGGGCGCGAACAGCGACGTCGTCGTCGCGCGCTACGAGGATCTCTCACGGTCAGTGTTGGACGCGGGCGCGGGCGCGGGCGCCGCAGCGGCGGACGTGCTGGCGGCAAGGCGCTACGACGCCATCTTGCTGGGATGGGGAAGCCTCATGCACGTGCTGGGCGCGCACGAGCAGCGGCGCCTCCTGGAGGCATGCGCGCGCCTGGCGCCGGCCGGCCCGATCCTGGCGAGCTTCTGGCTGCGCCCCGAAGACGGCGAGTCCGACAGGGCCGGACGCGCCGAGCGGGCCGGTCGCGCGCTGGGCCGTCTCGTGCAGCGCGCGCGCGGCGCTCCCGGCGGCGGCACCGGCGCCACGTTCGGCAGCAGCTACGGTTTCGCCCACGCGTTCACCAGAGCGGAGATCGAAGCGCTGGCCGATGCGGTGAATCGGCGCGTGCTGTGGGACGAGCAGACCGTCCCGCACGTGACGTTTGCTCCGCGCGACGACCCGGCGCGCGCCGCCCGCTAGTGCTGGGAGGCGCGGTATGCCTTCACTTTTTCGGTCAGCTCGGGGACGGCCTTGAAGGCGTCGGCGACGAGGCCGTAGTCGGCCACCTGGAAGATGGGCGCCTCGGGGTCCTTGTTCACGGCCACGATCACCTTCGAGCCGCTCATCCCGGCGAGGTGCTGGATGGCGCCGCTGATGGCGACGGCGATGTAGAGCTCGGGCGCCACGACTTTGCCCGTCTGGCCGACCTGCCAGTCGTTCGGGGCGTAGCCGCTGTCCACGGCGGCGCGCGAAGCGCCGACGGCGGCGCCGAACGCGTCGGCGAGCGGCTCGATGTACTGCGTGAAGTTCTCGCGCGACTTCATCCCGCGTCCGCCCGATACGACGATGCGCGCCTCCGTCAGCTCGGGGCGGTCGCCGCCGGTGGCGGCGAAGCTCACGTAGCGCATTCTCTTCGCCACGGCGTCGAGCTCTACCGGCACGTTCTCGACGGGGCCGCCCGCGCCGGCGCCCCCCTCCGCCGGGGCCGCAGCGGCGAACGCCACCGTGCGCACCGTCACGCACACGACCTCGCCCTCCAGCTCGATGTCCGCGAGCACGTTGCCGGCGTACATCGGGCGCCGGTACTGCCGCCCCGTGGCCAGCACGCCCACCACGTCCGACGCCATCGGCGCGGCCAGCCGCGCCGCCACCCGCGGCAGCAGGTCCTTGCCGACCGCAGTAGCGGACGCGCACACGACCGAAGCGCCGGCGCGCTTGGCCGCCGCCGCCGCCACCTGCGCGTAGGGCACCCCCAAGTAGTGCTCCAGCGCGGGGTCGTCCGCCACCAGCACCTTCGCCACGGCGTGGGTGCGCAGCGCTTCGACCGCCGCGCTCACCCCTTTGCCCATCACCAGCACGTGCACTTCGCTGGCGGGGCCCTCCTTCGCCGCGACCTCGCGCGCGAACGTGAGACCGTTGAGCGTGGCGTTGCGGAGCTTGCCCCCGTCTTGCTCGGCGATCAGGAGGACGTGGCCCATCAGATCACCTTCGCCTCGTTGCGCAGCTTGTTGAGCAAATCGTCGACGTCCGCCACCTTCGCCCCCGCCTTGCGCTTGGGCGGCGCCGCCATGGCCAGCAGCTTCTGGCGGCTTTTCGCCTGCACGCCGAAGTCGGCCATCTTGGCCTCGTCGATCTTCTTCTTCTTCGCCTTCATGATGCCCGGCAGCGACGCGTAGCGAGGCTCGTTGAGGCGCAAGTCCGCGGTGATGACCGCGGGCAGATCCACCTCGATCGTCTCCAGCCCGCCGTCCACCTCGCGGGTGACGCGCGCCGCGCTCGCGGGCGCGCCCTGCAGCTCCACCTTCGAGGCGAACGTCGCCATCGGCCAGCCGAGCAGCTCCGCCAGCATCTGCCCCACCTGGTTCGCATCGCCGTCGGGCGCCTGCTTGCCCATCACGACGAGGTCCGGCTTCTCGCGCTCGACGACCTTCGCCAGCACCTGTGCCACGGCGCCGGCGTCGAGGTCCTCGTCGGCGCCCTCGACCAGCACGCCGCGGTCGGCGCCCATCGCCAGCGCGGAGCGGATCTGCTGCGCCGCGTCCTTCGGGCCGACCGACACGACGACCACCTCGCTGCCCGCGTCGCCCCCCTGCTTCTCTTTGATGCGCAGCGACTCCTCGACGGCGATCTCGTCGAAAGGGTTCACCACCCAGTTCATGCCGTCGGTGATCACGCCGCGCCCGTCGGAGCGCACCTTCACGCGCACCTCGGTGTCGATGACGCGCTTGATGGGAACCAGGATCTTCAAGCGATCTCCTTGGCCGGTCGTCGAAAGAGAGATGGTCGGGGCGAGAGGATTTGAACCTCCGACTTTTCGGTCCCGAACCGAACGCGCTACCAAGCTGCGCTACGCCCCGAAAACGCGGCCTATCTAGCCGACCTGACTGGGCGCGTCAAGCGTGAGGGCGGCGGCGCCTTCACGCCCATCACCGAAACGCGCCAAGCGGCGAGCTCGGCAAACACGTCCGCGCAGGCGGGGCGGCTGTCGAGCACGTTGACGTTTTGCGCGGGGTCGGCCGCCACGTCGAAGCAGCTGCGCGCCCCCGTGGTGGTGTCTTCGTGCACCGAGGTGGGCCAGCGCACCGCGGCGACGCGGCGCACGGCGTCGGGCGGGCGGTCGAAGGCCGCCGCCACCAGCAGCCGCGGCGGGGGCTCGGCGCCGTTGACGACGGCGCCGGCGAGCGACATGCCGTGGCGCGGGCGCGCGGCCGCCGTCGCCCCGGCCGGGAGGCCGAGGAGGTCGTAGATGGTCCACGCCACGTCCAGCGTGGTGACGGGCGTGGCAATCGCGTGCGGCGCGGCGCCCGGCAGGCGCACCGCCAGCGGCACGCGGATCGACTCTTCCCAGACCTCCTTGGCGTGATAGTGCTCGCCGTGCTCGCCGAACTGCTCGCCGTGGTCGCTGGTGACGACGACGAGCGTGGTGGCGGCGAGGCCGAGCGCGTCGAGATGGTCGAGCAGCTTGCCCATCTGCGCGTCGGCGTAGGCGACCTCGCCGTCGTACAGCGCCATGTCGTCGTCGCCGAAAGCGGCGGTCTCGGCGTGCGGGTGGTACGGGTGATGCGGATCGATGAAGTGCACCCAGAGGAAGAAGGGCTTCTTGCCTCCGCTGCCGGCGGGGTCGGCCGGCAGGGCGTCGAGCCACTCCATGGCCTTCGTCGCCGAAGCGGCGGCATTGCCGGCGTTGTACACCTCCAGTGGCACCGAAGCCTTGCGGAAGGTGTCGGCGAAGCCCTGCTCGAAGCCGGGGCGCGGGGCCGGCTGGGCGAGGTCGACCGAGGCGGTGGCCAGGCCGCGCGCCGCCAGCACCTCGGCGATGGTCGTGTGCGAGGTGTCCATCTCGACGCTCTTGCCGGCCTTCTTCCAGCGGATGGCGAGTGGATGAACGCCGCTGAGGATGGCCGGCATGACGCGCACGGTGGCTGAGCCGGGCGAGTAGACGCGTACGAAGCGGGTGGCGGTGCGGGCGAACGCGTCGAAGCGCGGAGTCGTCGCGCGCGCGGCGTAGCCGTAGGCGCCGACGTGGTCGGCGCGCAAGGCATCGATGGTGACGAGCAGCACGCTGCGCGCGGTGCGCGCCGCGGCGGGAACGCCGGGCGCGCGCTCGGGCCCGAAGTCGACGACCATCGGCTTCGAGTCGGCTCCGTCGCAGTCCTGGTCGCGCCCGTCGCCGGGGTAGTCCACGGCGCCGGCGTGGACGGCGGGGTCGTGGTCGTCGCAGTCGATCCCGCCGAACCAGGGGCTGATGCCGTCGCGGTCGCGGTCGGTGGCCGACTCCAGCAGCGCCAGGGGAAAGGCCGACGCCAGTCCGTACGCGGCGAGCACGGCGCGCCCGCGCGGCCCCGACAGCGGCACGAGCCCGAGCGCGGCGGCGGCGACGAGGGCGGCGGCGGCGGCGGCGGCGGCGCGGGGGCGGGCGGCGAGGAGCGCGCGCGCCGGGCGCAGCGCCGCGGCGGCGGCGACCAGGGCGGCGCAGCCGGCGAGAGAGGCGAGCGCCGGAAAGTCGACCGCGGCGCGCCACGCCGGGTTGCGCAGCACGAACGCGGCGGCGCCCCCGACGCCCGCGGCGGCCACGGCGGCGGGAAGCCAGGGCACGGCGCGCGGCAGGCGGCGGGCGAGCGGTGCGAGCGCCCGGGCCAGCGCCGCCTGGAGGGGCAGGGCGACCAGCACGGCCAGCCCCGCCAAGGCCAGCATCGCCGGAACTTGAAGATAGGGCTCGTTTGCGGGATCGGCCACGACGCCCGCCACCAGGACCACGAGCGGAATGCCCGCGGCGAGCGCGGCGGCGGCCGTGGCGAGGGCGCAAAGGCCGGCGGCGGCGAAGCGGGCGCGGGCCTCCGGCGGCCCGGCGCGGTCAGCCCAGAGGCGCGCGAGCGCCGCACGCAGGCGCGCGTCGGCGAGGAGGAGCGTGACGCCGGCGAGGGCGGCGAGGGCGAGCGCCGTGCCGAGCAGCACGTCCAGCGCCAGGGCCGGGCCCAGCGCGCGCCAGCCGGCGAAGCGGGCGCGCATCATTAGATAGAACCCCTCGGCGAGGCCGGTGGCCGCGCCGCCGAGCGCGCCGGCGGCGGCGGCGCGCACGAGCCACGCCGGCCGCGGCCTCCACGGGTCGGTTGCCGCGGCTGCAGATGCAGGAGCGGAACCGGGACCGAAACCGGAACCGGAACCGGAGCTGGAACCGGAGCTGGAAGCGGGCGCCGGCGCGGAAGTGGGCGGGGCGCCGGGAGTCTGTGTTGGATCGGAGGTCACGGGAGGCCGCGGATCGAGAGTGGGTGCGCGCTCACGCTGCGGCGGCGGCGCGGAGGTCGGCGATGGCCTTGCCGTAGTCACGCTGCGAGAAGACGGCGTTGCCGGCCACCAGCACGTCCGCGCCCGCTTCGACCACGAGCCGTGCCGTTTGTGGGTTGATGCCCCCGTCCACCTCGATGCGCAGCTCGAGCCCGCGCGCGCGTGCCGCCTGGCGCAGCGCCGTCACCTTCGGCAGCACGGCGGCGATGAACGACTGTCCGCCGAAGCCCGGATTGACCGTCATCAACAGCACCATGTCCAGGTCGGGGAGCACGACGTCGATGGCGGCGAGAGGCGTGGCGGGGTTGAGCGCGACCGACGCCTTCTTCCCCAACGCGCGGATTGCCTGCACCGTGCGGTGCAGATGCGGGCAGGTCTCGGCGTGCACCGACAGCGTGTCCGCGCCGGCGGCGGCGAAGTCGCCAAGGTAGCGGTCGGGGTCCTCGATCATCAGATGAACGTCGAGCGGCTTGCGCGTGGTGCGGCGCAGCGCTTTCACCACGGGCGGGCCGATGGTGATGTTCGGCACGAAGCGCCCGTCCATGACGTCGACGTGGATGAGGTCCGCGCCCGCGCGGTCGACGGCCTCCACCTCTTCGCCCAGCCGTGCGAAGTCGGCGCTCAGGATGGAGGGGGCGATCAGCACCGGGTGGCGATCCATCGTGGGCGTGGGCGTGGGCGTGGGGGTCGGGGTCGGGGCAGGCGCGGTCGCGGTCATGTCCCTCCGGTCACGGTCCGCGCACCAGGCGCGCGGCGTAGAAGGCGTCGCAGCCGTGCGTCGCGAGCGACGTCGTGAGCGCTCCGTCGTCGTCGCACAAGCCGTCCCAGTCTACCCCAGGCACGGTGCGCGCGTGGGCCCGTCGCCAACCCGCGTGCGCCGACAGAAAGCGCGCCACGACCTCGGCGCCTTCCTCGGGCTCGGGCGAGCATACGGCGTAGACGAGCGCGCCGCCGGGTCGCACGGCCGTGGCCGCCGACGCCAGGAGGACCGACTGCAAGGCAGGGGCGCGCGCCACGTCCTCGGGCGTGCGCCGCCACTTCACCTCGGGGTGGCGGCGGATGGTTCCAAGGCCGGTGCAGGGCGCGTCGACGAGCACGGCGTCGAAGCGCGCGCCTGCCAGGGCCGGGTGGTCGGCGGCGGGCGTGACGGCCAGGTCGGCGACGGCGGTGCGCACGCCTGCGGCGCCCAGGCGTGTGGCCTCGCGCGCCAGCACCTCGAGCTTGTTCGCGGCGATGTCGGCGGCGAAGAGCGTGCCGCTCCCGTCGAGGAGCGCGGCGAGGTGCAGCGCCTTGCCGCCGACGCCTGCGCAGGCGTCGAGCACGACGGCCCCCGGCGGCGGTGCCAGCAGGCGCGAGACGAGCTGCGCGGCCTCGTCCTGCACCGTCCAGCGGCCGGCAGTGAAGCTCGGCTGGACGAACGGTGCGGGCAGCGCGCGCACGCGCAGCCCCTCGGGCGCGCGCAGCGGCGCGACCTCCGCCCCGGCGGTGCGCAGCTCCTCGGCGACTTCGGCGGGGGCGGCGCGCAGCGTATTGGCGCGCACGTGCAGCGGGGGTCGCTCGACGGCGGAGGCCAGCTCCGCGCGCGCGCGCGCCTCGCCCCAGCGCGCGCGCCACCGGTCCCACAGCCAGGACGGCGCACTGAGCTCCGCCTCGGGCCCCGCGCCCTCGAACTGCAGCGCTCCGCCGTCGCGTGCGCGCCCCAGCGCGCGGAGCACGGCGTTGGCCACGCGCCCGAGCGCTGCGCCGCTGGACGCGCGCACCTGCGAGACGGCCGCGCTCACCGCCATGCCGTCCTCCACGTCGTCGAGGAACAGGAGCTGGTAGGCGGCGACGCGCATCGCGTCGAGTGCGTGCGGCTCGAGGGCCGCCAGCGGCTTGCGGGCGAAGCGGGCCAGCGCCGCGTCCAGGCGGCCGCGCCACGCCAGGGTTCCGTAGACGAGCTCGGTGGCGAACCCGCGCGCGCTGGCGTCGAGCCGCGCGCGCTGCGCCTCGGCGGCCAGGGCGAGCTGCGAGTAGGCGCCCGACCGCTCCACGCGCCCGAGCGTGCGCACGGCCACGTCTCGGGCGCTGGCGCTCACGGCGTCGGGCCCGTCCCGCCGCCAAGCCGCTCGCCCGGGGCGAGGCGCGCGCCGCGCAGGAAGTCGGCGCCGCCGAGCGGCTGCTTTCCGGGGCGCTGCACGACCAGGACGTCGAGCAGCCCGTCGCCGCACTGCACGCGCAGTCCTTCGCCGCCGGGCGCGACGATCATGGTGCCCGGCATGGTGCCCGGCATGGTGTCCGGCATGGTGCCCGGCATCGTGTCGGTCGTCGTGACTGGCGTCGTCCCGGGCTCCGTGTCCCGCAGCGTGCCGGGCGCCGCCCCTCCGGGCGATGTTCCCGTCCCCGTCGTCGCGAGGGGCCGCGTGCGGACGATCTTCAGCGTGGCCCCGCGCCACGTGGTCCAGGCCCCGGGCCACGAATGGAAGCCCCGCACGCGATCGTGCACGCGGCGCGCGGCGGCGCTCCAGTCGATGCGCCCGTCCTCCTTCTTGAGCGGCGGCGCCAGCGTCACGCCCGCCTCGTCCTGCGGCGCCAGCCGCGCGTCGGCGGTGCCGGCGGCGACGGCGTCCATGGCCTCGGCGACCAGCTCGGCCCCTAGCGCCGCCAGCCGCACGCCGAGCGCGTCGGCGTCCGTTTCGGCGTCCACGTCGAGACCCGCGCTCGCCAGTGTCGGCCCTGCGTCGAGCCCAGCCGTCATGCGCATGATGGTGACGCCGGTGCGGGTGTCGCCGGCGGCGATCGCCCATTGGATGGGCGCGGCCCCGCGCCAGCGCGGCAGCAGGGAAGCGTGCACGTTCCACCAGCCGCGCGGTGCCAGCGCCAGCAGCTTCGGCCCGAGGATCTCGCCGTAGGCGACCACGACGCCGGCTTCCGCCTGCAGCGCGGCGTACGCGTCGCGGAACGCCGCCGTCTTCACCGTCTCCGGCTGCTGCACCGGCAGCCCCAGCCGCTCGGCAGCCAGCTTCACGGCGGGCGGCTGTGCCGCGCGTCCCCGCCCCGCCGGCCGGTCGGGCTGCGTGATCACCGCGCGCACCTCGTGTCGCGCCGCCAGCCGCTCCAGCGAGGGCACGGCGAACTCGGGCGAGCCGAAGAACGCGAGGCGCATGGCACGAACCGGCGAAGCGGCAGCGAGGCGCGGCCCGGCCTCAGATGGCCGGGGCGCGGGTCGGATACTTCGCAGCGGGGTCGTAGCCGCGCAGCGCCATTTTCCGCTTCAGGCGGCTGATCCGGTCGATGAACAGCACCCCCTCCAGATGGTCGAACTCGTGCTGACAGCAGACCGCCAGGAGCCCGTCGGCTTTCAGCTCGAACGGCTTGCCGTTGCGGTCGAGCGCCCGCACCGTCACGCGCGCGGCTCGCTGCACCTCTTCGGTGATGCCCGGCACCGACAGGCACCCCTCTTCGAACCAGACCTCGCCCTCGCGCTCGACGATCTCGGGGTTGACGAACTCCATCGGGCCCGTGGAGTGCTCGACGTCCTCGATGTCGATCACCACCACGCGCTTGGCGACGCCGACCTGGATGGCCGCCAGCCCGATCCCTGGCGCCGCGTACATCGTCTCCGCCATGTCGTCGAGGAGCTTGCGGATCTCGTCGTCGACGACCTCGACGGGAGCGCAGCGCTGCTCGAGGACCTTGTCGGGATAGGTCACGATGGGCCGGATCGCCATTCGCCTCCTCCGCGCTGCATTCTAGTGTGTCGCCGCGCAGAATCAACGGGCACGGGCGGCCGCCTGGAGCATCGCGCGGGCGGAGCGGGCCCTTCGGCTCGGGCTGGGCGCGGGCGGCGGAGTCCGTGCCGGCGGCGCTAGCGCTGGGCGTCCGCATACGCGGCGCGGCGCTCGTCGTCGGAAAGCACCTCGTAGGCGTCGCGCAGCACGGCGGCGACCTCCTCCAGCTCCTCGCGCACGTCGGCGGCGCGTTGCGCTTGCTGGGCGTACTGCTCGGGCCCGAACGTCGCCCGCAGCGCCTCGTAGGCCCGCCGGACCTCGTATTCCGTCGCGTCGGGCGGGACGCCCAGCACCTCGAAGTAGGACGCGGAACGCACTTGCCGGTACTTCTCGCGCAGGCGTTCGCGGTCGATGTGGTCGTCGCGCGCCGGCGCGGGCAGCGGCGGCGGCGACCGCAGTGCCGCCGCAAGCGGGCGCGTCCCTCCCGGACCCGGGCCCGCACGCCCTCCCGACTCTCGCGGCGCGCCCTCGCCCGCGTCGCCCGCCGCGCCGGCGCCGGCGGCGGCCGTGTCGGCCGCTCCAGCGGCCGCGGCCGTCGGACCGTGGTCGGCCAGCAGCGTCGCCCCGCCCAGCAGCACCGCGCAGTGCAGCAGGCGCAGCGCGTCCAGCTCGCGCGCGCCCGGCGGCGCCAGCACGCCCACGGGACGGCGGCCGTCGACGGCCTGCAGCAAGCGCCGCCCGTCGTCGCCGGTCTCCAGCGCCCTGATCAGTCCGTCCAGCACGGGCGTGTGCACCAGCACGGCGGTGCGCGGCAGCAAGGCCTGCAGGCGCGCGCGGTGATACTTGCGGCGTACGCCCTCCAGCACGAGCAGCTCCATCGGCGTCGACAGCGTGATGACCTCGCCCGGCGCGGGCGGCCCCGCCAGGAATCGGAACGTCCCCTCGTCCCAACCGAAGAGCCCGTAGAGGATGGTCTGCAGCTGGCGCGTCACCGCCGGCACCAGCTCGCTCTCTTTCAGGAAGCCCAGGTCCATCAGCACCGCGCCCACGCGCCGCCCCGGCTGCATGTGGGCGAGCGCCTCGTCGGCGCGTTCGCGCTGCGCGCGCGTCAGCCGGCCCTCGCGGTACAGCAGGTCGCTCAGGCGGTCGGACGGATCGTTCGAGGTGGCGAAGATCGGGCCGCCTGCGCGGAAGGCGATGGCCTTCTCGGTCGGGTCTCGCCGGCACGTGAGCGTTCCGTCCAGGCGCGCGCTGTGGATCGCGCACAGCAGGCGCGCGAACTCCACCTGTGCCAGCTCGCCGCTCTCCACCGCGTGTCCGTCCAGCATCAGGATCGCCCGCGGCGGCGGTGGTGGCGTGCGGAGCGCCGCCGCGGCGTCGCCGGCCGGCGCCTGTGTCGCGCGCGCCGCGGCCGGCGGCCCGGTCGGCGGGATGCTCACCCGCGCGGGGCGCCCCGCCGCCGGCGCGGAGCGCGGCGGGCGCGTGCGCGAAGGCTCGCCGCTCTGTCCGAGCGCCAGGTCGAAGAAGCTCGCCTCGAGCTCGGCGTGCGTCGCCGGGTTGTCGCCGCCGTAGCTGTCGTCGTCGTCGCCTCCGCCTTCGCCGCGCGGAGACGCGACGAGCGTCCGGTACAGCGGGTGCTCGAGCTCCGGCGCGAGCGCCGTCTCGTCGTCGTCGCGCTCGCGTGCGCCCGCGGGGCCGAGGTCCGTCACCGCCGTGTCCACGCGCGCCGCGTCGGGAGCCGGCGGCGGCGTCGGCACGGCCGGCAGGACCACGGTGGGCGTCCGTGCGGGCCCCGCGCCCGTATGCTCGTCGCGGGCCGCCAGCAGCGCGGCCGCACGTGCCGCCACCTCGGCGGCGTTGCGCGGCAGCTGCGCGAGCAGCAGCATCGGCGTGGCGCTCAGCCGCCCGCGCAGCACCCCCGATGGGCCGTCGTCCAGGTCGCCCGCCAGCAGCACGACGTCCGGCGAGATGCCCTGGTGCAGGTCGAGCGCCTCGTCCGCCGATCGCGCCGCCAGGGTCATGAACCCGCGCCGCTGCAGCTCCGAGCGCAGCGTCAGCAACAGGTCCACCTCCGCCGTCACCAGCAGTGCCTTGAGTCGCATCCGCGCGAATCTTACCCGCGCGGCCGGGTCGACGTGAAGACGCCGCGGAGCGCCGCCCCGATCGGCGCGGCGCGCGTGCTTGCACGGCGCGCCGGCCAGCCGGTACATTGCGCGCTCATGCGCCGGGTCTGCGCCGCGCTGTCGGTCCTCTGCGTCGCGGCCGGCGCGGCGCGCGCGGCCGACGACGACTTCTCGCCGCCTCGCGAATCGGGCTCGGTCACGGTCGCCTATCCGCCGGAGGCGCGCGCCGCCGGGGCCGGCGGCGTGGTGGTGCTCTTCGCCGACGTGGAGCCCGACGGTGCGGTCGGGACGGTGCGCGTTCTGCGCTCCGCCGGACATCCGCTGGACGACGCCGCCGTCACGGCGGCGCGGGCGCTCCGCTTCGAGCCGGCGCGTGCGGCCGGCACCGCCCGCCGCTGGCGCGTGGAGGTGCGCTTCACGTTCGACGCCGCCGCCGGCGAGGCGCGCTACGCCGTCGTGGCGCTCGGGCGCGACGATTGGGATCCGGCCGAGAGCGACGCGGCCTCGCGCCCGGCCTCCGCGGCCCCCCCGGGCGGCGCTGGGGCGGGCGGCGGTGCGCCGGCCACGGCACCGGCCGGCCCGCCGGAGAGCGCGGGTGCGGCCCCGCCGCCTGCCGCCTGGGACGACCGCCCCACCATGCCCGGCATGGTACCGACGCACGGGCGCGTGAGCGTGCCGGGACCGCTGGCGCCGGGCTCCCCGGGGCTGATGCGCTGGCGCCTTTTCGCCGCCGACCCCGCCGATTGGCCGCGCGAGGTTCCGGGGCTCGTGCTGGTGCGCCTCCCGGGCGCGGGGCGCGCGCCGCTCTACTCGGTGCGCGGCGCGCCGCTCGAGGAAGGGGGCAGCCTGGCGGTTTCGGTGGACGGTGTGCCGGTGAACCTGCCGGGCGCCGCGCTGGGCCCCGGCTACGCGGACCTCGCCTTCCTGCCGCCGGAGCTCGTCGGGCGCGTCGAGCTGGATCGCGGCCCCTTCGACCCGCGCGACGGCGACTTCGCGACCGCCGGCGCGCTGCGCGTCACGACCCTCGAGCACCTCGACCGCTCCATCGCGTCGCTGTCCTTGAGCTACCCGCCTTTCCGCAGCACCGGCGCCGGCATGTTGCGCGCGCTGGCGATGGTCGAGCCGTCCCTCCCGGCGGGCGTCTCGGCGTTGATAGGCGCCGAGGGCTTCATCGACGGCGGCTATACCGACAACTCTGGTAGCAACCGCTATAGTCTCTTCGCGCGAGCGCGCGCAGGGGGCTTTTCGGCCACGGCCACGAGCTATGCGGCGAGCTGGGGCTCGCCTGGTCTCGTCCCGCAGAACGGGCTGCCGGGAGCGGCCGGCGAAGCGGCGCGGTTCGCCGCGTTCGACGATAGCGACGGCGGCGCCGCGTCCCGGCACGCGCTCGCGCTGCGCTACGACGGCACCAAGCCTGGCACGGCGGGCGCCACGGGCGTCGGCATCACCGCCTGGGTCGCCGCCACGCGCCTCACGCTGTGGGAGGACCGCACCGGCTTTCTCTTCGACGCCTGCGCCGGGGGCGCGTGCCTCGGCGATCAGCTGGAGCACGACGACCGCCGCGCCGGCGGCGGGATGCTGGCGCGGGGCTACACCGCGGGGCGGCTCGTGTCGGGGATCCGCTTTCGCGCCGAGCTCGGCATCGACGCGCGCTTCGCGGCGATCGATCTGGAGCGCTGGCACAGCACGCGCCGCGAGCGGCTGTGCGCCGGCGCGGGCGCTTGCGACGCCGCGGGGAGCTGGCGCATCGGCACGTCCGACCTGTCCGCCTACGCGCGCGGCGAGCTGCATTTCTGGAAGGGGGCCATCGCCGGCGTGGCGCTGCGCTCGACCTACCTCCTCTACGACGTCGAGGATCGCGCCGAGAACACCACGGTGCCGGGCGGCCCCACGAGCGGCACCGCCGCTTTCGGGCTGGCCGCGCCGAACGCCTGGCTGATCCTGCTGCCCCACCGCGCGTTGGAAGTGTTCGCACGCGCCGGCATCGGCACGCGCGCGCCCGACCCGCGCGTGACGACGATCGTCGCCACGACGCTGCCCGCGGCGCTGCCGGCGCGCACGTTCGCCGGCGAGGCGGGCGTGCGCCTGCGCCCGCTCGAAGAGGTGGACGTGCTCGCCGCGGCGTTCGGCGCGACCTGGGACGCGCAGACGTATTACGACCCGGTGGCGGGGGCGGCGGCGGTGTCGCCGGCGGGCGAGCGGTACGGCGGCGACGTGGTGGCGCGCTACCGCATCCGCCGCTGGCTGTCCGCGGACCTCGCTGTGACGGCGACCTGGGGCCGGTTGCGCCCTGACGGCGCCGACCCGACGCCGCTAGCGCCCGACGGCCTGCCGGTCCTGACCGGTTGGCTCGGCGCCGTGGCGGAGCACCCCAGCGGCATGGGCGCGATGGTGCGCGCGCGCTACCTGGGGCCGCGCGTCATCGATGCGGCCACCGGCGCGCGCGGGCGCGGCGCGCTGGTCGTGGACGCGGCGCTCGCGCTGCAGCGCGGCTCCTTCGGCGCGCTGCTGGCGGTGGAGAACGTCCTCGCGTCGGCCTACGACGAGGCGCAGCTCTGGTACACGAGCCGCCCCGACCCCGCCGGCGCGGCGGCGGCGGACCGCCACTACACGCCTGGCCAGCCTCTCACTGCCACTGCCTCCGTCGAGGTCCGCTTCTAGGTCAGTTGCTGTCCTCGTCTTCGTCGAGGTGGCGGCGGAGCGCGGCGACGGCGCGCGCGCGCAGGCGCGAGGCCCACGGCAGCGAGACGCCCACGGCGGCGGCGGCCTGGGTGAGGCGCGTGTCGCGGAAGTAGAAGGCCTCGAGCAGGGCGCGCTCGCGCGGGGCGAGGCGGCCGAGGGCCCGGTGCAGGCGCCGCCGCATCTGCGCGCGGGCGACGCGCTCGCTGACGCTGGTCGCGGGGTCGGCGAGCGACTCCTCGGGCGAGCGGGGTCCGGAGCCGGCGTCGTCGTCGCGCGGCTGCCGCGCGGCGTAGCGGGCGGCGGGCAGCGGCAGGCCGGTGTCGGCGTAGAGCTCCAGCAGGGGAGGGCCGCCCTTGCGACGCAGCAGGCGCGCGCGGCGCAGGCCGTCGTACATCGCGCCGACGACGCGCCAGCGCACCCACGTCTCCAGCGGACAGCCCAGCGCCGGGTCGAAGCGCCCGAGCGCCTCCAGCAGGCCGACCGCCCCGAACGACACGAGGTCGTCCACGTCGACCTGAGCGCCGAGGCGCAGCCGACCGCGCAGTAGCCGCGCGACGCGGCGGAGCAGCGGCAGCCAGGGGGTCAGGTCGGGTGCGGCCGGATCGGCGGGACGGGAGCGAGGCATGCGTGACCTCCATCGAAGGGCGATCCACCGGGCAAGCAGGGGCCGCGCCAGTCTCACGTCTGGGAACCGGTGGTGCGTAAGGGCGCGAAGCGCCGTGGCGCGCGTCCCAGAGCTGGGACGCGTGGCCCGCCGGCCGGCCGGGCGCTGGGGTCGTTGGACCCCACGGACAGGCCTGGGCGTGGACCGGCCAGGCCGCCGTCCGGCGTCCGGGGACAGAGTCCGGCGTCCGCCTGCGCCGCCCGTGCCCGGCCTGTCGGGCACGTGTCGGGCTCTCGTCGAGGGCCGACGCGCGATGTCTACTTGTCGGGTGCCGGCGTCTCGGGAGTGTCCTGAGTACGCGGGACCTGCGCCCACAGCAGGTCCTGCTCCGCCGCCAGCCAGTCGCCAACGGCGCCCTCGCTGGACGGGGGCGAGCCGCGTTCCTGCCAGCGAAAGTAGGCTGCGGCGGCAATGTGCTGAGGATCCGGCGGAGGCAAAGCCATGAGAGCCGGAACGGCGATGTCCAACGTGTCGACCCGCCCCTTGAGGAGACTGCCAATCGTCGGCGCTACCAAGGTCCAAGCAACATCGTGCGGTGGAGACGGCGACCGCATTGGAGGCACGGGTAGTACCTTCAGCGACAGGTGGACTCCGGGTAGGGGGAGGTGCAGCAAGGTGGCACCGTAGACCAAGAAGAGAGAGTAGAGCGGCCATTCATCGTCTGCTGCGACGGGCGCGTTCCTTTTGGAAATGCCGGCGCAAGTGATAGTACGTTGCAACCTGAGCGTCGAACTCCGAATATAGCTGCAGATCGTACCAGTCGTCAACCAGGAACTCTGGTAGGTCGTTCAGGATCCAGGGGTCGGCCTTCACTTCAGCTCCTCAGGACTCACTTTTCGAAGTAGCAGAAGTCCTTGAAGTGGGGATCGAGGTTGATGTACCAGGGCGTGTTGCGGATAAGCGGCGAACACCCAGCCGACCAGAAGTAGACCTCAAGCTCCCACCCCTTCTTGTTCAGTCGATCCAGGGTCGACCGGTAGTCACCGTCGCCGGCGACGAGCGCGATGACGGCGGCCTCCTTCTTCTCGCGCATGCTTGCTTCAACCATCTCAGCCACGAGGTCGTGATCGACGCCCTTCTCTCGGCCGCCTTGTCGGTCGAAGATGTGCGAACGGATCCCCTTCTGCGGAAGCACCTTCCAGAACGAGTCTACCTCGGGCGGCCGGGAACCCACCAGGTAGACGTCGCTCACGGTCCGCCCCTCTGCTATCCACTCGAGCAGCCGTCCAAAGTCGATTCGGAAGCGGCGACGAGCAGTCGCGTCGCCCGGGTCTCGGCTCGCTGCGGTGCGCTGGCCTTGGATAAAGATATTCGAGTCGTCGATGAACAGGTACACGGACGTCGTCCCTTTCGGGCTCTTTCTTGCTACGCCGGCACCTGGAACCTTCTTCGCGAGCGACAAGACTATCTCCTACGCGTGCCCGGCGCTTGCTCGGGCGGGGTCTCTCGTCGCCGTGTCCCGCATCATGCACAGGCCTCGCTGGTCTGCCCAACGCCGGAGTAGGTAGCTTGCCGGCGGGCGACTATCAAGCCGATTTCGTAGAGCGACCGCTAGTACGGAGGTCAATGCGGCACCGGGGGGGTGAGAGAGGCGGGCGATGCGGCGGGATATCGGCGCAGGAGATAGGCGGCGCGAACGTCCAAGGACTGGATGGCGGCGGGGAGTGGGACCGAGTGCTAGTCGATGGGCTTTACTTTGGGTACGGGAAGCGGGGGCCGGGATGCCTTGACGGCTCGGAGCTTCATGACGGTCGTGTCGGAGCGGTCGGTGGCGAGGGCGACCTCGGTAGGAGCATAGCCGCGCAAGGTCAGACGAAGGTGGGGACGGGGGGCACCGACGGGCACTTCGATCTCGTACGGGGTTTCGCCGAGGTGATTGCCGCTCGGAAGCTCGATGACGTCGGCGCGGCTCGGGACCGATTCCAGACGGAGGACGACGGTTCGAGCGGTTGGCGCGCCGGTCGGGGAAGCGGCGGCAACGGCGGCGGAGGCGGCCTCCGGGGTCACGCCATCGGGCGTGGGTGCGGAGGTGGAAGGCTTTGGGGGCGTCCTCTTGCCGAGGTCGCGTTCCGGCGGCGCGTCCGATTCGTCGCCCTCGGAGGCGATGGGTTTGGCGACCGGGCGGCGGTCCGGCTCGTCAGGGAAGAGGCGATCACCGACGAGATAGACGGCCACGGCGCCGGCGACGAACACGGGGACGCCGAGGAGCGCAAGCATCAACCCGCGTCTGCCCCCGGGCCCCTTCGGCGGCGAACTGCCAGAAGACACCTCCGCGGCGCTGGCTCGGAGCGTGGTGGGACTGACGCGACCGGCGACGGCGCGCGGGAGGGGCGGCGAGGTCGGGGCGGGCATGGGCGGCATCTTCGTGGTGCCGCTGTGGGTGTCGACGAAGGGGATCGAAGCCTCCGCTCCGGCGCTGCCGAGCGCCGCCTGGAGCTCGTCCATCGTCTGGAAGCGCGCCGCTGGCTGCTTCTCGAGGCAGCGGAGGACGATGCGCTCCATGTCTTCGCCGATCCGCGGGTCGAGCGTGCGCGGCGGATCGGGCGACGCAAACATCTGTTTCTTCAGCATACCGCCGAGCGAGTCGGCCTCGAACGGGAGCCGGCCGACGAGAAGCTCGTAGAGCATCACGCCGAGCGCGTAGATGTCGCTCCGGGCGTCCACGTTTCGGGCGCCCTCGCACTGCTCGGGGGACATGTAGCTCGGGGTGCCGAGCATCGCCTCTGTACGGGTCTGGACGCCCGGTTCGAGCCTCGCCTCGACGAGCTTGGCGATGCCGAAGTCGAGCACCTTCACACGCGCGGCGTTCGGGACGCCGGGCTGGGGGGTCAGGAACACGTTGGCCGGCTTCAGGTCGCGATGGATGATGCCCTTCGCGTGCGCGGCGGCGAGCGCCCGGGCGAGGCGTAGCCCGATGGCGCGCACGATCGGCTCCGGCTGCACGCCATCGTCCCGCAGCAATTCCTGGAGCGTGCGCCCCTTCAAGTACTCCATGACGATGTAAGGGGCACCGTCCGCCGTCTTGCCGATGTCGTAGACCTCGACGATGTCCTCGTGATCCACCTCGTTTGCGGCGCGCGCCTCGTTCTTGAACCGCTGGGCGATCTCGGGCCGCTGGGCGTACTGCGGATGCAGCACCTTGATGACCGCCTTGCGCCCGATCGCCGTGTGCTCGGCCAGGTACACAGCGCCCATGCCGCCCTCGCCGAGCTTCTCGAGGAGGCGGTACGGGCCGATGGACGTGCCGACGAGGGATGCGGGGGGCGCGTCGCCGCCGCGCCTGTCCTCGGGACGGTCGGTCACTGGATCCTCGCTGTGAGGGCGCGGGTCTCGAACAGGGCGATGGCGTTGCAGAAGAGGATTCCGGCCGTCACTCCGGATGGTCCAGTCATGCCGCCCACCGACGCCACGGAGTAGCCGAAGCGATCCCCAGCCGCCTCGCCGGTGAGCGTGCCGTCGGGAACGGGGTCGAACGCCGCGGTCGGTCCCCCGAAGTAGAGATAGGTGCGGCCCGCGTCCTGTCCGCCCGCGTCGTTCAAGTAAGCGCCGACCGTCAGGTCGTCGTAGCCGTCCCCGTTGACATCGCCCGCCGACGAAACGGAGCGGCCGAAGTTGTCGCCGGCCGCTGCTCCGGTGAGCGTACCGTCGGGTGTGGGGTCGAACGATGCGCCTGCGCCTCCGAGATAGACGTACGCGCGACCCGCGTCCGTACCACCCGCGTCGTTCAAGTACGCGCCGACCACTACATCGTCGTAGCCATCGCGGTTCACGTCGCCCGCGGGAGCCACGGAGATACCAAGCTGGTCGGTGGGCGCCTGGCCCGTGAGCGTGCCGTCAGGAACAGAGTCGAATGTCGCAGCCGGGCCGCCGAAGTACACGTATGCCCGACCCGCGCTGGTTCCGCCAGCGTCGTTGAAGTAGGCGCCCACCACCAAGTCGTCGTAGCCGTCCCCGTTGACGTCACCGGCCGGGGCCACCGAGAACCCAAAGCGGTCGCCAGCAACCTCTCCGGTGAGCGTACCGGAGGGGACCGGGCCGAACGTCGCGCTGGCGTTGCCCAGGTACACGTAGGCGCGGCCCGCGTCCGCTGCGGCCACGTCGTTCAAGTAAGCGCCGACCGCCAAGTCATCGTAGCCGTCTCCGTTGACGTCGCCCGCGGGCGCGACCGAACTGCCGAAGGCGTCACCGGCCGCCTCGCCGGTGAGCGTGCTATCCGCCGACGGCTCGAACGTCCCGCCCGGGCCTCCCAAGTAGACGTATGCGCGACCGGCGTCGGTGCCGCCCGCGTCGTTGAAGCGCGCGCCCACTACCAAGTCGTCGTAGCCGTCCCCGTTGACGTCACCGGCGGACGCCACGGACAGTCCGAATTGGTCGCCCGCGGTTTCTCCGCTGAGCGCGCCATCGGGCGCCGGGTCGAACGTCCCGCCCGGGCCTCCCAAGTAGACGTATGCGCGACCGGCGTCGGTGCCGCCGGTGTCGTTCGAGCCCGCGCCGACGACGATGTCGTCGTAGCCGTCGCCGTTCACGTCGCCCGCCGGCGCCACGGCATACCCGAAGTAGTCGCCGGCTGTCTCACCGGCGAGGGTGCCGTCGGGCGTCGGGTCGAAGAGCCCGCCCGGGCCTCCGAAGTAGACGTATGCGCGCCCGGTTCCGCTCGCGGTATACGCGCCCACGACAAGATCCGCATATCCGTCCCCGTTGAAATCCGGGTGGCCGGGATCCGCGCACTCGGAGGTGTCGAGGCCGCAGGCCGTGTTGCAGGTCAGCACGCCGCCCGGGAAGCCCATCCCGATGGACGCGCAGTCGTTCCCACCCAGGTCGCCACCGTCGCAGGCCTCGACACCCTCGCGCACGCCGTTGCCGCAGGTCCCGCCGTCCGGGCCGCCGTCGACGCCGCTGTCCGTGCCAGGCGAAGCAAGGGCGACGAGAAAGTCGGTCAACGCATCAGGGGCGACCAACTGGACGTCGCACCCGCTGGCCAGGTCGTTGGTGGCGTCATCGCGCGCGGTGACGCAGACCTCGAACGGCCCGCTGAGCGCGCCGTCGCGCGCATGCGCGCGCGTCGCCTGCAGCAGGAGCGTGAAGGTGACGGGCAGCGCGATGGTGGCTTGACCCTGTGGCGGCGCGAAGTCCGTCACTTCCACGCGCCCGGAGCTCTGCGCCGTGACGACCACGTGCAGCGTCGCGATGTCGAAGACCGCTCCGCTCACCGTCACGTAGAGGCCGGCCTCCTAGGGCTTGCAACCCGCCGCGGCGAGCGCGCAGGCGACGGCGATCGCGGCGAGGCGCGCGCGCATCACCAGCCTCCGATCGTGACCGGCCCGAGATCCGCCGGCGGGAGGTCGACGCCGGCGTTTCCACCGGTGGTCACGACAACGACCGCGATGATCACGCCGACGACGACGAGGCCGGCCGCTCCGCCCACGACGATCCAGGGCACGGGGCTCGGGCGAACTGGGCGCGACTCGGCGGGCGCCGCGAGCGCCGGACCCGTTGCGGGCGATCCGGCCGGCTTGGCGAGGGCGGCGACGCGGGCCTCCGCCCCCACGCGCAGGGCGGACTCCAGATCGGGCGCGGCGAGCGCCTTGCCGTAGGCCGCGCGCGCGCCCTCCAGGTCGCCGAGCGCCTCCCGGCAGAGGCCGATGTGCACCCACGGCTCCCCCTTGCCCGGTGCGTGCTCGAGCGACCGCGTCAGCGCGTCGATGGCGCCCTTGCAGTCCCCTCTGTGCTTCAGGTCGACGCCCACGGCCAGGCGAAGGTCGGCCGCGTACGCGGTGGCTTTCGCCCGATCTTCCGTGTCGGTGGCGGGCGCGAGGCTCAGGAAACGCTCGTAGAGGTCCGCCGCGTGAGCGCTCTCGGCGCCGCCGAGTTTTCGATAGCACGTGGCCTCGCTGTACGCATAGGCGGGCTCGGGGTCGGCGGCGAACGCGTCGTGGAAGCGCGCGGCCGCGCCGCGCAGGTCGCCAGCCTCGTAGAGCGCCTTGCCCTTCTCGTAGAGCTTGAGGCCAGCCCCCTTGTCGGCCGAGGCGGCGCCGCTGGCGAGCGTGACGGCCACGAACGCCATCACGGCGAGGCTCGACGCGCTGCGACGGTTCATGCCAGGCCGACACCCCCTCGCTTCGTCTCGCGACCGCGGCGACGCGAGATCACTTTGCCTTGCCGCCGCTACAGCGTCAATGCAGACGCCTGTCATCGCTCGTCTCCGCCCGACGGGTCGTGGCGCTTCACCAGGTGGTGCAGCTTGTGCGCCTCCAGGGCGCGGTAGAACGTGGCGCGCGACACGCCAAGCGCGCGCCGCGCGGCGCGCGCGTCGCCCTTCAGATCCATGAGCGCACGCGAGACGTACAGGCGCTCGAACTCCGCCGCCGCTTCCTGGAGCGGGCGGAGCGGCGCGGACGCGCCGGCGAGAGAGGCCAGCGACGCCTTGAGGTCGCGTGCCAGGCTGTCTTCGACGCCGCGCAGGCGTTCCTCCTCCGCCTCGGCCGCCTTGCGCTGTCCGCGCACGCCCCGGTACATGAGCAGGCCCCGCTGCCGCTCCAGCAGGTCGAAGACGACTTCGTCGAGGTCGGCCTGCGCGACCGTGGAGGGGAACACGGCCTTGAGCCCGTCGGCGGTGGCGCGGGCGGCGAGGACAAGCGCTTGCGCCGCTGGCTTGCCGTCCAGCTCGTCCAGCAACGCCACGAGCGCGATGGTTCGGCCGCCCAGCTCCTCGTCCAGTCGCTGGCGGAGCCCCCGCGCGTCGTCGAGCGTCCGGAATGACACCACCCATACGTCGTGCCGGCGCGCCGCGTCGCCCGTGGCGCGCTCCATGGCCGCCTCGACGCTCCGTGCCTCGGGCGACGGGACGCGAAGCGCGCGCGGCTCCGCGCGATCGAACGGCAGCGTCTTCATCGCCGCGACGTTCCGGTGGTGACGTACGCCAGCGCGGCGTCGACGCTGGCGAAGAGTCCGAGCTTGCGCACGGCGTCGTGGAGGCGCGGCACGCGCCGCGCCAGATCCGCGGCGGCGGGTC